>NZ_PSOW01000008.1:0-295711 GCF_003013335.1 Rhizobium sp. H4 | reverse complement strand
CGATCCGCTGCAGGTCGCGCTCGCTCATCGCTATCAATCCCATCCGCAATCTCCGCCGTCATCCAAAACGGGAAGAGAGTGACATTCTTACTTTGCAGAATCAGGACATTCTAACTGTGCGGCTACAAGCGAATCTGGCGTAACGCATGTTATGGAACAATAGAATTGTTGTATTCTTACAATGGCTTGATCTTCTGCGTACATATAGTCGTTCGATGATCAGTCTTCGTGTTCGCTGCCGTCGGAGGACGATGGCAAGACAGGTGGATACAGCGATGAAGAGCAGCACAGTCACGCGCTCCGTCGCGATAGCAAGCCGAGGTCGTTCGAACGTCACCCGCGAATATAATTCGGATATTGGGCCCGGATCACATCGATGATCGACAGGGTGCCGGATAGATGTTTTCTGAGCGCCGCCGTCGCCGCTTCGGGCTTACCCGAAGCGATGGCGTCGACGATTGCTTGATGGTCGGCGAGGACCGTCTGCATCTTGCCCGGCATCGGGAGGTTGAGCCGCCGCAACCGGTCGAGATGCACGCTTTGGCGTCTGACATTGGCCCAAAGCTGCAATATGCCCGCTTTCTCGTAGAGCTTCCGGTGAAAATCGCGGTCGATTTCGTCGAAGATGTCATAGGTCTCCGGGGACCCAACTGCCTTCTGCCGCGTCAAAATCTCGTGCAGGTCCGCCGCCGTCTCGGCCGGCGACTCCTCGGTCAGCCGCCGCACCGCCTCAAGTTCGATCGATAGTCGCAGAAACTGCGCCTGCCGCGCATGGTCGGTGTCGATCTTGGCGACAACAGTCGCATATTGCGGATAGACTTCGACAAGCCCCTTCTCCTGAAGCCGCATCAGGGCATCGCGCACAGGCGTCTGGCTCACGCCGAATTCCAGTTGCAGCGAGGCGCGCGACAAGACTGTCCCCGGCGCAAGCTCCACCGTCAATATCCTTGCCCGCAATATCTCGTGGATCTGCAGCGCCACCTGTCGTGACCGATCCAACTGGCTTTCCCGAACCATTCCGCTCATGTCCCTGCCCTGTTTTCGCGTCGTGCAAATCGACTAAATCACATTTTTTGGGTTGATGCACTGATGCATTAGTGCTTCAATGGCGAAATCCGCCTCGGGAAAGGCGGCAGAGGGCTGATGCCCGCATCCTTTGGGAGGACCAGATGCAAATTCTAAAACATTGTCTTGTGGCCGCGGCCGTGACGCTCGGCCTCGCCTCGGCGAGCCAGGCGCAGGAGAAGACCGCTATTTCGATTACCCGCCAGCCGGGCATCCTCTATCTCGCCAGCCATGTGATGGAGACGCAGAAGCTGATCGAAAAGCACGCGGCTGCCGATGGCGTGGCTGATGTGACTGTCGAATGGCGGACCTTCAGCGGCGGCGGCGCTCAGACCGATGCCTTGCTTGCCGGCAACGTCGACGTCGTCAATACCGGCACCGGCAACCTGCTTCTGCTCTGGGATCGCACCAGGGGAAAGGTGAAGGGGATCATCACCAGCTCCGCGCAGCCGGTGATCATGGTCAGCAATGATCCGCGCATCAAGTCGCTGAAGGACATCACGCCGTCCGACAAGATCGCCGTGCCGACGGTCGGCGTCTCCACCCAGGCCATCCTGCTGCAGATGGCGGCGGCGAAGATGTTCGGTGAGGACAAGGTCAAGACATTCGATCCGAACACCGTTCAGCTCGGACATCCGGACGCGGTTGCGGCAATTGCCAACCCGAACCACGAGGTGAAGAACCATTTCGCAGCGCCGCCTTTCCAATATATCGAGCTGAAGCAGCAGGGTGTGCACAGGGTGACCGATTCCAAGGAGATCCTGGGCGGTGCGCTGACGCAGGCGACCTTCTTCACCACCACGACATTCGCCGATGCCAACCCGAAGATCGTCAAGGCGCTGCGCGAAGCGACGGAAGAAGCAGTCGCCTTCATCAAGAAAGACCCCAAGGCAGCCCTCGAAGCTTACAAGACGGTGTCGGGCGACAAAACCAGCCTCGATGATCTGCTCGCCATGCTGAAGGAGCCGGGCATGGATGAATGGCGCACCGATCCGCAGGGCACGATGAAATTTGCCGAGCACCTGCACAAGATCGGTACGCTGAAGACCATGCCCAAGGCCTGGACCGACTATTACCTGCCCGACTCCGCCTATCTCAACGGCAACTGACGGCACCAGGGCGGCGGCGCTTCAGAGCCGCCGCTCCCCTCTTCAAGGAGTAATTCCAATGCTTCAGGCCATTGCCCGCGCGGGCAACGAGACCGCACCGGCGGCCGAGAGAGAGCCCCTCCTCAAGGTCGACAACGTGACGCTGCGCTACAAGACCCCGAACCTCTTGGTCACCGCCACTGAGGGCGTCAGTTTTTCCGTCAGCCAATCCGACAGGTTCGTGCTGCTCGGACCGTCCGGCTGCGGCAAGTCAACGCTTCTCAAAGCCGTCGGCGGCTACATGACGCCGTCGGTAGGTTCCATCCATATCAACGGGCGCCAGGTGAAATGTCCGGGCCCCGACCGCATGATGGTTTTCCAGGAGTTCGACCAGCTGATGCCCTGGAAAACGGTGCTGGAGAATGTCATGTTCCCGCTGCTGGTCGCCCGCAAGCTGCCGAAGGGCGAAGCCGAAGCTTTGGCGCGCGAATATATCGACAAGGTGAAGCTGACCCGCGCCGTCGACAGCTATCCCCACACGCTGTCCGGCGGCATGAAGCAGCGCGTTGCAATTGCTCGCGGCATGGCGATGCAGCCGGATATCCTCCTGATGGACGAGCCTTTCGCAGCGCTCGATGCCCTCACCCGCCGGCAGATGCAGGACGAGCTGCTCCAGCTTTGGGAGGATACCAAGTTCACTGTCATCTTCGTCACCCATTCGATTGCCGAAGCAATCAAGATCTCGAACCGGATCCTGCTCCTGTCGCCGCATCCGGGCAGGGTCAAGGCGGAAGTGGTGGATGTCGACAAGGTCAGCCACCAGGACGGCAGCGCCGCAGCGCTCGAGCGTGACATCCATAACCTGCTGTTCTCCTCGGAACCCGGCCACAAGGAATAAAGCCATGTTGTCCGCAAACATCATTCTTGCGCCCGATGTCGAGGCCGCGAAGCCCTACGACAACGTCAAACCGGTCGAACAGAGGCTCAGTGCATTCGAAACGCTCTGGGGCATCGGCGCACTGCGCAAGACATTGCTGATCGTCACGCTGGCGATCGTCTGGCAGCTCTACGCCTCCTATCTTGACAATCCCCTTCTATTCCCAACGCTCAGCGACACGATCATCACGCTGATCGACCGCTTCGCCGACGGCACGCTGCCGGCCCGCATCTGGACGACGCTGCAGATCCTATTCACCGGATATGCGCTCGGCACGGTGCTCGCCGCACTTCTGACCGTGCTTGCGATCAACACACGCATCGGTACGGATTTTCTCGAGACGATGACGGCGATGTTCAACCCGCTGCCGGCGATATCGCTGCTGCCGCTGGCGCTGATCTGGTTCGGCCTCGGTGCCTCCAGCCTCGTCTTCGTGCTGGTGCATTCGGTTCTCTGGGCAGTGGCGCTGAATACGCATTCCGGCTTCCTCGGGGTCTCGCGCACCTTGCGCATGGTCGGTGCAAACTATGGGCTGACGGGCATTTCCTATGTGCTGCGGATCCTTGTGCCGGCCGCCTTCCCCTCCATCCTCACCGGCCTGAAGATCGGCTGGGCCTTCGCCTGGCGCACGCTGATTGCCGCCGAGCTCGTCTTCGGCGTGTCCTCGGGCCAGGGCGGCCTTGGCTGGTTCATCTTCGAGAACCGTAACCTTCTCGATATTCCGGCAGTCTTCGCCGGGCTCTTGACCGTGATCATCATCGGCCTGATCGTCGAAAACCTGGTCTTCCAGACGATCGAGCGCCACACCATCCAGAAATGGGGAATGAAGGAATAGCCGCGCATACGGTTTTCCCATCCCGAGAAGGTATCCTCATGACACACAGAAAAACGCCGGACATGCTGCGAAGCGCGCGGTGGTTCGCGCCTGATGATCTGCGCAGCTTCGGCCACCGCTCGCGCATGATGCAGCTCGGCTATGCCGAAGAGGATTTTCGCGACAGGCCGATCATCGGCATCCTCAACACCTGGTCCGAGCTCAATACATGCCACTCCCACTTTAAGGAGCGTGTGCAGGACGTGAAGCGCGGCGTCTCGCAGGCCGGCGGCTTCCCCGTCGAAATGCCGTCGCTGTCGGTCGACGAAAGCTTCACGAAGCCCACCTCCATGCTCTATCGCAACATGCTGGCGATGGAGACGGAGGAGACGATCCGCTCGCATCCGCTCGACGGCGTCGTGCTGATGGGCGGCTGCGACAAGACCACGCCGGGTCTCGTCATGGGGGCGCTGTCGGCCGGCGTGCCGATGATCTACCTGCCCGCCGGGCCGATGCTGCGCGGCAATTATGCGGGCAAAATCCTTGGCTCCGGCTCGGATGCGTGGAAATATTGGGACGAGCGCCGCGCCGGCAACATCACCGATGTCGAGTGGCTCGGCGTTCAAGGCGGCATCGCCCGCTCGGCAGGCACATGCATGACGATGGGCACTGCCAGCACGATGACTGCGATTGCCGATGCGATGGGCCTTACGCTGCCGGGCGCATCGTCCATTCCTGCCGTTGATGCCAATCACCAGCGGATGTCGGCAGCTTGCGGCCGCCGCGCCGTCGAGATGGTCTGGGAGGATCTGACGCCCGACCGGATCGTCACGGAAGCGGCATGCCGCAACGCCGCGATTGTCGCCATGGCGACCGGCTGTTCCACCAACGCCGTCGTCCACCTGATCGCGATGGCGAGGCGCGCCGGCATCAACCTGACGCTCGACGATCTAGACCTGCTTGGGCGGGTGACGCCGCTGATCGCCAATGTCCGCCCATCGGGGAAAGATTATCTGATGGAGGACTTCTTTTACGCGGGCGGCCTGCGGGCGCTGATGAAGCAGCTCGAGGACCGGCTGGACCTGACGGCCATGACCGTCACCGGAAAGACCATGGGCGAAAACCTCATGGGCGCGGAGGTCTATAATGACGACGTCATCCGGCCACTTTCGAACCCGGTCTATCACCAGGGATCGCTTGCCGTTCTGCGCGGCAACCTCTGCCCGAACGGCGCCGTGATGAAGCCGGCGGCCTGCGATCCGAGATTCCATGTGCATCAGGGGCCGGCGCTCGTCTTCGACAGCTATCCTGAGATGAAGAAGGCGATCGATGACGAGTATCTCGACGTCACGCCAGACCACGTCCTCGTGCTGCGTAACGCCGGGCCGCTCGGCGGTCCCGGTTTTCCGGAATGGGGCATGCTGCCGATCCCGAAGGCTCTGATCAAGCAAGGTCATCGCGACATGCTGCGCATTTCCGATGCCCGCATGTCCGGTACCTCCTACGGCGCCTGCATTCTGCATGTGTCGCCGGAGAGCTATATCGGCGGCCCGCTGGCGCTGCTGCGGACCGGTGACATCGTGCGCCTCGATCTGCCCAGCCGCCGGCTCGACATGCTGGTGGACGAGGCCGAACTCGTCCGACGCCGAGATGCATGGAAGGCGCCGGAGCCGCATTTCCAGCGTGGTTACGGCTGGATGTTCTCACGCCATGTGACGCAGGCCGACCAGGGCTGTGACTTCGATTTTCTTGAAACGGGTTTCGGCAAAAGCGCCGGCGAACCGGATATTTATTGAGGGAGGAATGGGAATGACCGATTATGTGCTGAGCGAGGCGACCCGGGCGAAGTTCAAGAAGATCTCGACGGCATCGATCGCCACTGCCCTCTTCAAGCGCGGCCTTCGAAACCAGTTCATCCAGGGTGTCGTGCCCGTGGCTCCCAAGGCGGAGGTGATGGTGGGACAAGCATTCACGCTGCGCTATATTCCCGCTCGCGAGGACCGCAATCCGATTACCGTTTTTCAGAACCCAAATCACCCGCAGAGAGTCGCGATGGAGACCTGCCCACCAGGGCAGGTGCTGGTGATGGATGCGCGTAAGGACGCAAGGGCTGCGACGGCCGGTTCCATCCTGATCACCCGGCTGGCGCTCCGCGGCGCGGCGGGCGTCGTCTCCGACGGCGGTTTTCGCGATGCCGAAGGGATCGGGGCGCTTGATATGCCGGCCTATTACGCCAAGCCGTCGGCGCCGACCAATCTGACCTTGCACGAAGCGCTCGACATCAATGTGCCGATTTCCTGCGGTGACGTCGCCGTGTTTCCCGGTGACGTCCTGGTCGGCGACCGCGACGGCGTCATGGTCATCCCGGCCCATCTGGCCGACGAGATCGCAGATGAATGCACCAATATGGAAACCTTCGAGGACTTCGTCCTCGAGCAGGTCAAGGCCGGCGAGACGATCATTGGCCTCTACCCCTGCACCAAGGAGGAACATCGGCAGAAATTCCAGGCCTGGCGCAAAGAAACCGGCCGCTGAATTTGCCAGACGGGGGCCCTGGTTCGAACCAGGGCCAGCCCCCTGCTATTTTCCGTCAAGCCACTCCTGCAGCTCCGCCTCGGCCCGTTCCAGCGCGCTGTAATTCAGCAGTTTGCGCAAAAACGCGATGGTCACGGCGCGGGCGCGCAGGTTGAAGCGGCCGTCTTCGTGGTCTTCGCCGGCGGCCTGATAAACGTCGAGCTTGTCATAGAGCTGCTGCAGCCGGTTCTGCACGCTGCGCAGCGACAGGCCACGGCGTTTGGCGATAGCACGGTCCGTCAGGCCGAGCGCGATATCGACGAGGATCTCGTATTCGGAATCGGTGAAGCCGTTCGTCTGGCCGAGGCTCTTCTGCTGCAGGCCCCGCACCTCGCGGTCGATGACGCATTGGCTTTCGATGAAGATCGATCGCAGGGCAAGCTTCAGCCGCTCGTCGGAAGCTGATTTCAGCACATAGCCATAGGCCGCGCCATCCGGCACGATGCGCGAGACGCCGCGCACATAGGCCTCGTCCGAATAGTTCGACCAGAAGAGGATGCGCGTCTCCGGCCGCTCCTTCCAGATCGTACGCGCCGCCTCTATGCCGTTTCTATTCGCCATCTGCAGGTCCATGACGATGTGCGCCGACTTATGGTCGCGGGCAAGCTTCTCGCCGGCGGTCCCATTCTCCGCCTCGATGATCGTATCGCATTCCGGCAGGGCGGCATTAACCGCCTCGTGCAGGTAGGACCGGTGCAGGGGGTCGTCCTCGACGATCAGAACCTTCATTTCGCCTCGCTCCTCAGTTTGGTTCGTCCGCCGGCCCATTCGGCGCTAGAGCATGATGCCGAAAAGTGTGAGCGGTTATTGGACGACATCATGCTCTAACTCTTTAATTTAGAACAGGATTCAGATTTTAGGCCGACTGGGCCTAAAATCATCCTGTTCTAGCGGCAGCACGACGCGAACCGCGGTTCCGCGGTTGTTGTGGCCCGGCCCCGTCGTGAAGCGCGCCGAGATCAGCCGCGCGCGGGTCTTCATGTTGTCGATGCCGCCACCGATCCGCCCCCGGACTTTGGAGAGCCCCGTCCCGTCGTCGGAGATTTCGATCGACAGCTGTTCCTTGTCGGCCTCAAGCCGCACCATGATTGCCAGGGGAGCGGCATGACGCACGGCATTGTTGATCGCCTCCTGGGCGATCCGGAACAAGGCGACGCTGACAGTCGGTTCCAGTTGCTCCAGCGCGCCGTTCGTCTCGTCAACCAAGCCCCATTCGATCGCCGATCCGGTATCGCGCGTCGAGCGGTCGAGATGATGCTCGATTGCCTGGGCAAGGCCGAAGAGCTGCAGCACGGAGGGTTTTGCCTGCTCGATGATCTGCCGCAGATCCTGCATGCAATGCTGCAGCGATCGCGAAACCGGTTCCAGCGCCTCGGCCGTCACCTCACCGTTTCGCGACAGCCGATCGATCCGGCGCGCCAGCCGCGTCAGGTCGGCGAGCGTTTGGTCGTGAAGATCCATACCGATCCGCTGACGCTCCTGTTCCAGTGCTTCCGTCAGCTTCAGGGCGCCTTGCCGCAACCCCTCCTCGCGGGCGCGGGCCTCCGCCTCCACAATCGCGGAGCGTTGCGCCTGTTCGGCCGCCTGCAGCGCGAAGAAATAGGGCGTCAGCAGATCGGCGATAATGCGGGCGCGTTCGATATCCTCCATCGTATAGACGCCGGCGTTGTGAGACGAACAGGAAAGCGCTGCGATGATCGTGCCCTGCACCTTCATCGGGACATGCAGGCGGCTTCTCAGCGATTGTTCGACGATCGGCCGCTTGAACGCGCCCTCGAAATGGAAGCGCTGATCCGTCATGGCATCGTCGGAGAGCAGAAAGTCGACCTCGCCGCGCAGCAGCGAACGAATGGGACTGTTGACCACCGGCGCACCGGCGATCTCGCCCCAGGCCGTCTCGATCCCGGTCTCATAGGCTGTGTGGTAGTTGCCGCCCTCAAGCAGCACGCAGACATCGAGATGGTCGTGCGGGATGATATGCGCGACCTCGGCCGCCACGGAGCGGATCGCCGAACGGAAATCGAGTTGGCCGGCGAGCAGCCGGGAAATGCCGAGATAGTGGTCGAACAGGGCTGCGGGTGCCGGTTGCAGCATTGTCAGTTCCTCCCCGTCACGACAGGCTCCTCAACCTGCCATGATCCTCTCCCAGTAAGCGCCGCGGAAACGCCGCCGTCTTGCGTAAACCCGCAGCTTGTTGCGCAAAACCCGCAAACAACTTGCCGCCTTGCCCCTGTACAGTCCTGCCGATCTCCCCCATCCTGCCCTTACTGAGAGGAGGAAGCTCAGTGCAAGAACAATTTTCACTCGGGCCCCTGGGCCCACGGGAGTGAAGCGATCGGCCGACCGGCGCGATCATGAGGGAGGAAGACATGACAATTCGTAAGATGCTTCTGGCATCGGCCGCTATTGCTTGCGCCGCGATGCCCGTTTCTGCCTTTGCCGATACCTCGGGCAAGAAGATCGCTCTTTCCAACAACTATGCCGGCAACTCGTGGCGTCAGGCGATGCTGACGAGCTGGAGCAAGGTGACGGGCGAAGCCGTGAAATCGGGCGTCGTCGCAGCAGCCGATCCCTTCACCACCGCCGAAAACCAGGCGACGGAACAGGCGGCGCAGATCCAGAACATGATCCTGCAGGGCTACGATGCCATCGTCCTGAACGCCGCCTCGCCGACGGCACTGAACGGTGCGGTCAAGGAAGCCTGCGACGCCGGCATCACCGTCGTTTCCTTCGACGGCATCGTCACCGAACCCTGCGCCTGGCGGATCGCCGTCAATTTCAAGGAAATGGGCCGCAGCGAGGTGGAGTATCTGGCGAAGAAACTCCCCGAGGGCGGCAATCTGCTCGAGATTCGCGGCCTTGCGGGCGTCTTCGTCGATGATGAGATCTCGGCCGGCATCCACGAGGGCGTCAAGCAGTTCCCGCAGTTCAAGATTGTCGGCTCCGTGCATGGCGATTGGGCGCAGGATGTGGCGCAGAAGGCTGTTGCGGGCATCCTGCCGAGCCTGCCCGAAATCGTCGGCGTGGTGACGCAGGGTGGTGACGGTTATGGCGCCGCGCAAGCGATTGCCGCGACCGACCGGAAGATGCCGATCATCATCATGGGCAACCGCGAAGATGAATTGAAGTGGTGGAAGGAGCAGAAGGACGCCAAAGGCTACGAGACCATGTCCGTATCCATCGCACCCGGTGTCTCCACGCTTGCGTTCTGGGTGGCCCAGCAGATCCTCGACGGCAAAGAGGTCAAGAAGGATCTCGTGGTACCCTTCCTGCGGATTGACCAGGACAACCTCGAAACCAACCTCGCCAATACCCAGGCCGGCGGCGTCGCCAACGTCGAGTACACGCAGGCAGACGCGATCAAAGTCATCGAGTCGGCAAAGTAATCTCCCGGCGAATGCCGCTCGGCCGCAAATGGCCGCGCGGCACTCCTTGCGATCAGGTATGGCGGGCAAGCATGGATGACGTTTTGAAGGCGATGATCGCCGTCGAAGACGCCAAGGTGAGCTTCGGCGCCGTCAGGGCGCTCGACGGCGTCACGCTCCGCGTCATGCCGGGCGAATGCGTCGGCCTGGTCGGTCACAACGGCGCAGGAAAATCGACGATCGTCAGCGTTATCAATGGCGGCTTGACGCCGCATGAGGGAAGCGTGGCGAGTGATGGCGAGCGGCTGGAGCGCTATGGCATCAATGCCGCGCGAGGGCGCGGCGTTCGCTGCGTCTTTCAGGAACTGTCGCTCTGCCCCAACCTCTCCATCGTCGAAAACACGCGCATCATGCATCGCCATCTCGGTGGCTTCGGCTGGCGCAGGCGTGCCGCAAAAATCATCGAGAGAAGTCTCGATGCCGTCTTTCCCGGCCATGGCATCGATAGCGGCCGTGTCGTCGGGGATCTTTCGATCGCCGAACGGCAGATGGTCGAGATATCGATGGCTTTTTCCGATGCCGGCATAACGCCGCGGCTGGTGATCCTCGACGAACCGACCTCGTCGCTCGACGCAAGCCTCGCCCGCCAGATGCTCGACCATGTCCGCCGCTTCGTCGCGGCCGGCGGCTCGGTCATCTTGATTTCGCATATCCTGCACGAGATCCTCGAAACCGCCGACCGCATCATCGTCATGAAGGATGGCCGCGTTGTTGCCGAACGTCCGGCGCGGGAGTTTGACCATCATGGGCTTGTGAAGGCCATGGGAACGGTTGCAAAGGAAGAAACCGGCGACCGCCCCGCGCGCGCGCAGTCCGAGGCTGCCCTCGTTCTGTCGCATCAGACGGCTGGCCGGCCTTTCGCAGCCCGCAAGGGCGAAATCATCGGACTGGCGGGGCTGGCCGGCCACGGCCAGACCGAACTTCTTCTCGCCTTGCACGCCGCTCAGTCCGGCAACTGGCTGCCCGAACGCGATCCGCTCGTCACCTTCGTTGCCGGCGACCGCCGCCTCAATGGCGTCTTCGAACTATGGAGCATCCTGCGCAATTTCTCGATTGCCTCGCTCGGCGATTTGTCGCGACGGGGTGTCATCGTCCCGGACGAAGAACAGACGAAGGGCAACGACTGGAAGCGGCGGATCGAAATCCGCACACCCGATATGGCTAATCCTATCCTGTCGCTTTCGGGCGGCAACCAGCAGAAGGTGCTGTTTGCGCGCGCGCTTGCGACACACGCGCCCGTCGTTCTGATGGACGATCCTATGCGCGGCGTCGACGTCGGGACCAAGCAGGAGGTCTATGCTATCATCCGCGAGGAAGCATCACGCGGGCGCACCTTCATCTGGTATTCGACCGAGATGGACGAAGTCCGCCTCTGCGACCGCGTCTATGTCTTCCGCGAGGGCCGCATCACCGCCGAACTCGCTGGCGACGCCGTCAGCGAGACGAACATCATCGCCGCCTCCTTCGAGGGGGTCGCCGCATGACATTCCGGTTCTCCGCGGACGCGATGCGTCTTGCCATCCCCGCCCTGTCGCTGACCCTGCTGCTCGCTTCCGTATTCTGGCTGCAGCCGCGCGCCATGAGCTATGTCGGGCTCAACCTGCTGTTCAACCTGGCTGTGCCGATCGCGCTTGCGACGATCGCCCAGATGCTTGTCATGGCGGTCAATGATCTCGATCTCTCCATGGGCACCTTTGTTAGCTTCGTCGCCTGCGTCAGTGCCACTTTTCTGCGTGATGCGCCCGTTATCGGCATCCTGATCCTTTCCGGCGCGGTCGCAGCCTATGCGGCGCTCGGCGTGGTGATCCATTTGCGCAACCTGCCATCAATCGTAGTGACTCTCGGCATGAGCTTCGTCTGGGGCGGCCTTGCCGTGCTGCTGCTGCCGGCGCCGGGCGGGCAGGCGCCGGACTGGGTGCGCTCGCTGATGACCGTCAAGCCGCCGCTGGCGCCCATGGCGATCGTCGCCAGCATCGTCATCGCCGCCGTCGCTCATCTTCTTGTCATGCGCTCTTCGCTTGGCGTGCTGATCCGCGGCATCGGCGGCAACCAACGCTCGGTCGAACGCGCCGGCTGGTCGATTGTCGCAGCGCGCGCCGCAGCCTATGGGCTTGCCGGTCTCTTCGCTGTGCTTGCCGGTATCGCCCTTGTTGGTCTCACGACCTCGGCCGACGCCAACATTGCGCTGCGCTACACGCTGCTGTCGATTGCCGGCGTCATCCTCGGCGGCGGCGAGTTCATCGGCGGCCGCGTTTCTCCGATCGGCGCCGTCATCGGCGCGCTGACACTGACGCTCGCCGGCTCTTTCCTATCCTTCCTGCGCATCTCGCCCGACTGGCAGATCGGAGCGCAGGGCGCGATCCTGATCATCGTGCTCGCGTTGCGCTTGATGCTGAACCGCCTGGAGAAGCGGGAGAAACGCCGATGACCTCGCTCTTCAGCCTCTTCGGTAAGCCCTGGATCTGGTCGTGGCTTGCCGCCTTCGTCGTCTGGTTCCTGACCATCATGGTGACGTTCGGCGCCAGCACGCTCGGCCTGTCGCAGGCAGCATTCACCTTCGCGGCCTTCTCGGTCATCGTCGGCATCGGCCAGATGTTCGTCATCACGCTTGGTCCCGGCAACATCGATCTCTCGGTTCCCGCCACCATGACGCTTGCCGGTACGGTGGCGCTGAAACTGATGAATGTCGAAAACGGAATGATCCTGCCGGGACTCCTCGTCGCCATCGTCATCGGCCTTGTCATCGGCCTCGGCAACTATGTGCTCATCAAGGCGCTCCGGATTCCACCGATCATCGCTACGCTATCCGTGAGCTTCATCGTGCAATCCGCAGCGATCTGGACAAACCGCGGATTGCGGATCAAGCCCCCGAGCATGCTCGCGGAATTTACCACTTCGACCACGCTCGGCGTGCCGAACGTGGCGATCGTCGCACTCTTCATCTCGCTGATTGCCTGGTTCCTGCTCGAGAAGACGGTCTACGGTCGCTGGATCTCAGCGATTGGCCAGAGCATGCCGGCCGCGCGCATGGCCGGAATACCAGTCGACGGCACGCGCTTCGTCACATACCTCTTCTGTGCCGTGCTCGCTTCCATTGCGGGCTACCTGCTTGCCTGCTTCTCCGGCGGCGCGGCCCTCAACATGGGCTCCGAATATCTCCTGACCTCTATCGCGGTCGTGGTGATCGGCGGCACGGCGGTCGCCGGCGGCGATTCCAACGTGCCTGGCATCTGGGGCGCATCGCTCTTCATGTTCCTTGTTGTTTCCATGCTCAACACCTACGGGCTCGGCGCCGGCATCCGCCTCATCATGACCGGCCTCATCATCATCAGCGTCATCATGCTCGCCGGCGGCCGGCGGGTCGGCATGCGATAAACGGAAAGACCATCATGGCAGAGGCCAGCATCTACGAAATTCACGACCCGCGGTTCCGGCAGATGATTGTGACGAGCGCCGGCCTCGACGAACTCTATTCCGGCTGCCGCTGGGCGGAGGGTCCCGTCTGGTTCAACGATGCGAATCAGCTTCTGTGGAGCGATATTCCCAACCAGCGCATGCTGCGGTGGACGCCCGAGGGCGGCGTCTCTGTCTATCGTCAGCCGTCCAACTTCGCCAATGGCCATACGCGCGACCGGCAGGGGCGGCTGATCTCCTGCGAACATGGCGCGCGCCGGGTAACGCGCACCGAGATCGACGGCTCGATCACCGTGCTTGCCGACCGTTTTGAAGGCGCGCCGCTCAATTCGCCGAATGATGTGGTGGTGAAGTCAGACGGCACGATCTGGTTTACCGATCCGACCTACGGTATCATGTCCGACTATGAGGGGTTTCAGGCCGAGCCGGAGCAGGCGACCCGCAACGTTTACCGGCTCGATCCGGCGACCGGCGAGCTTGCTGCCGTCGCTAAGGATTTCACTCAGCCGAATGGCCTCGCCTTTTCGCCGGATGAGACGGTTCTCTATGTCGCGGATTCGGCAGCAAGCCACGATGAACACCTGCCGCGTCACATTCGCGCCTTCGACGTCGTCGGCGGCAGCAGGCTTGCCAACGGCCGGGTTTTTTGTCAGATCGACAATGGCATTCCGGACGGAATCCGCACTGACGTGGAGGGTAACCTCTGGTCGAGTGCGGCCGATGGCGTGCATTGCTTCGACACGACGGGAAAACTGATCGGCAAAATACGCGTGCCTCAGGCTGTCGCGAACCTCACCTTCGGGGGGCCCAGGCGTAACCGTCTGTTCATCGCGGCCACCTGCTCGGTTTATTCGATATACCTGGCTACGAGAGGCGCTCAGATGCCGTGAGCTTGTGTGCTCCGTTCTGTCGTAACATGGCGCATCAGATCGGCGAAGACGGCAGCGAGCTTTCGCATTCGACGTAGAACTGGACGTCAGATGCCCCGCCGATCACGCCTTGCCGGAACAATCAGTGAGCTTGCACGCTACTTCCCCACATTCAAACATGGGAGATGACAATGGCGTCCATGACACTCGAAGACCTCTCTTCGCACCTGAAGAAGATCGACTTCTGCATGTTCTCGACGAATGCCGGATCCGGCCGTATCTCAAGCCGGCCGATGAGCAATAACGGCGACGTCGAGTATGATGGCGACTCCTGGTTCTTCTCCGACGAGGAAACCCGGAAGATTGCCGAGATCGAAAGCAATAAGGACGTGTCGCTGACGTTCACGGCTCCCCCCAGCCTGCTTGGCAAGCCTGGCATCTTCATTGCGATCGAAGGCATTGCATCGCTGGTGCGAGAAAGGGCCGCCTTCGAAGAACACTGGGTTGCCGATCTCAAGCGCTGGTTCCCGGAAGGAATCGACACGCCTGGCATCGTGCTGATCAAGGTGTCGGCGTCCTCTATCCAATACTGGGACGGTGAAGACAACGGCGAAGTCACCCTCGCCGGTTCCAGCGCGCGGTCCTGAATTAGGAGGAACGCAGCAAGGCGTCGATCTCGGACCGGGAAGGCATGGCGGGCGCAGTGCCCGGCCGTGTCACGGCGATCGCTGCGGTCGCACAGCCGAAGCGGATGGCCTCGATCGGTGCGTATCCTTCGGAAATCGCCGTTGCGAAGCCGCCGAGGAAAGCGTCCCCGGCTCCCGTCGTGTCGACGACATTTCCCGCCCGAAATGCAGGGACGAATTCGCTCTGCCCGGCGGCGTGATAGTAGGCCCCGCGCGCGCCGAGAGTGATGATCACTGCTCGCGCCCCCCGATCGACCAGTGTGCGAGCCGCTGCACCTGCCTGCTCATCGGTTTCGATAGCATGGCCCACCAATTCCGCTGCTTCGACTTCATTGGGGACGATGAAATCACACAGAGCGTAGATGCTGTCTGGGATCGTGCGTGCGGGCGCAGGGTTGAAGATCGTCGTGGCCCCTGCCCTTTTGGCGATCGACAGTCCATGGATGGCCGCCTCGAGCGGCTGTTCGAGCTGAGTCATGAAGATGGCGGCGCTTTCGATCTCGGCCCGGTTCGCATCGACATCCTCGATGCCGATGAGGCCCGCCGCACCCGGCGCGACGATGATGGCATTGTCGCCGCTCACCTCGTCGACGAAGATGAAGGCGGCGCCTGACGAAACGCCGTCCATCTTCATGACATTGGCTTTGACGCCCGCCTCCGCATAGGCTGAAAGCGCCATCTCGCCGAACGGGTCGTTGCCGACCCTTGAAATGAAGGTCACCTTGCCGCCGGCCTTTGCCGCCGCAATTGCCTGATTGGACCCTTTGCCTCCCGGCCCGAGCGTGAAACCGGAACCCATCAGCGTCTCACCGATATGGGGCAGACGCTTCGCCTTATAGGCGGTGTCGGCGGCAAAAATGCCGAGAATGACGATCCCGCTTTTCTCGCTCATCTCCGAGCTTCCTCCGCTGGAATGACGCCCTTGGTCAGAAGGAAGCAGCCGTAAAACCGCAATTCCCCCGTTGCGATCACGCAATAGGCCTTCTTGGCGATGTCGTAGAAGGCCATGCGTTCGACGGGATACATCGGCGAGGGCTTGCCTTCGGCGCGGTCGACAATCGCCTGAACCTCCTGCTGAATCGGCGGAATTTCATCCGGCTTGCCGATCACTTCCATGCGGCCCACCGACGGCTGGATCGGTGTGTCCAGGGGCAAGACCGACAAGATCGCGTCGACTGCCTGCGGCGCAGGAATGTTCTCCATGGTCAGCAATTTACCGAGACGCGTCTGGCGGGCGATCGAATCCGATGGAAAATTCATGTCGGAGATGACGAGATAGTCGCCGTGCCCCATATGGCAAAGTGCTTGAAGAATGTCGCCGTTGAGTTCGGCCCTGATTCCCTTGAGCATTGATCTTCCATCCTTTTCTCGTGGCCGGAGCACCGGCCGTGCTTCAATTGGTATGTCCTGTGATATCCGGCTTCGGTTGCGGGCATGGGCCGCTGGAACCGCGCACGATCAGCGATCCGTCGACCATTTCGTCTGCCGTGCCCGGCGGCTCCTCCAGCAGAAGGCTGACCGCGCGCCGTGCCAGCATGTCGGCCGGCTGGCGTATGGTGGTTAGTCGCGGCACCACGAGATTGGCGAGCGAAATGTCATCGAAACCTGTGACCGACAGTTTTCGCGGCACGTCGATCTTGAGGTCGCGCGCCGCGCGTAGTGCGCCGATAGCCTGCTGGTCGCTGGCGGCCGCGATCGCCGTCGGCCGGTCCTGCGCCCGGCGCGAAAGCAGGTTACGGGCAATTCTTTCGCCGGACTCGTAGTCGAATCTGCCGTAGACGATTTCCAGGTCAACGGCCTCGCCGGTCTTGGCGAACCCGTCCATGCGGCTGACGAAGGCCTCCTTGCGCATGCGCCCGGCTTCGGTGTCGGTCGGCCCGGCAATATAGGCAATGCGCCGGTGCCCCAGCCCATAAAGATGATCGGCAATCAGGGTGGCCGCTTGCGCATGGTTGGTCGACACCAGGGGAAAGGTGCCGAAGCGCCGGTCGAGCGATATGACCGGGACCGAAGCCGGCAGATCAAGACCCGAGCCGTCGCTCGACGCCACGACGATGATGCCGCGCACCGCCCGGTCGAGAAAGGCCGAAACGTGGCTCTGCTCCGCCTCGCTGTCGTCATGCGAGCTTGCCAGCATCAGGCTGTGACCGCATTCGAGCGCCGCACGCTCGACGCTTGCCGCGAGTTGGGCGAAGAAGGGATTGGTGATGTCGGGAACGACGAGGCCGATGACGTCGGTTCTGCTGGTGCGGAGCGCTCTTGCCGTGACGTTCGGCCGGTAACCAAGCGCCGAAATGGCGTCGTTGACCTTTTCGCGCAGCATCGGTTTGACCGCGGCTTCGCCCGACAACACGCGCGAAACGGTGCCCACGGATACGCCGGCATGTTCGGCAACGTCCTTGACTGTCGGCATCTTCGCCATTTCCAACATCCCGCAGCTATTTTACGGCGCCTGCGGTCATCCCGGCGATGATATGCTTTTCCAGCACAACGCCGACGACGACCAGCGGCAGGATCCCGGCGGTGGAAAGGGCAGCCATCGACCACCAGTTGATGCCCTGGCTGCCTGTCTGGCTGGCGATCATCACCGGCAGCGTGTTGGTATTGGTGGAGGTCAGCAGAGCGGCGAAGAAATATTCGTTCCAGCACAGGATCAGCGCCAGCAGGAAGGCGGCGACCATGCCCGGCAAAACCAGCGGCACGATGATGCGGGCAAACGCGCCCCAGACCGACAGGCCATCGACCAGGGCTGCCTCTTCGAGCTCCACCGGTATGGTGGCGAACTGGTCGCGCATGATCCAGACGACGATCGGCAGGACCATCAGCGTATAGACGGCGATCATGCCCGCATAAGTGTCGAGCAGCGCCAATTCCTTGTAGAGAACCAGGAATGGCAGGGCGAGCACGACCGGCGGCATGATGAGCTGCGACAGGAAGAAAAAGGAGATGTCGGAATTGCGCATATGGCCGAACTTGTAGGAAAAGCGGCTGAGGCCGTAGGCCGCCAGCGATCCGAGCACGACCGCAAGAGCGGATGCCGTGACCGAGATGATGACGCTGTTCCAGAGCCGGCGCATGAATTCGTCGCGCACCGTCGATATCTGCGAGATGGTATCGGGAGAGAGCCCGAGCGAACGCCAGCCGAGCCAGCTGGGCGTAAAATTGAACCAGGGGATCAGATTGCCGCGCATGACATCCGCCGCCGTCTTGAACGAGGTCGAAACCGTCCAGAACAGTGGGAAGATGCAGACACAGGCCCAGATGACGAGCAGGCCGTAGACGGCAAAACGCATGGCCCACCAGCGAATGCGCTGGCCCCGCCCGTATTTTTCGAGATCGATGCGAACCATCAGAGCCTTCCTGTCATCCGCTTGACGATACGGTCGGAAATCTTCATCAGCCCCGTCATCCCGACGACGATGATCACCAGGTAGACGAGTGCGAGCAGCGTCCCGTAGCCGACATTCGAACGGTCGCGGTATTCGCGATAGATGAAACTGGTGACGGAATCGGTCGCCCCGCCCGGGCCTCCCGATGTCACGGTGATGATGATGTCGGCGAGCTTGAGCTTGAAGATAATGCGGATCATCACCGCCGTGACCGACACCGGCAGCATGAGCGGGAAAATGACCTGCCAGAAGCGCTGCCATTTGGTGGCGCCGTCGACTTCGGCCGCCTCCAGCACCTCCCTAGACAAGGCCTGCAATCCGGCGAGCAGCATGATCATCATGAAGGGAATGAAGGTCCAGGCATCCATGATCATGACCGAAAGCCGCGCCGTCAGCGGATCGCCGAAAAAGGAAGGGTTTTCCCAGCCGAGCCAGCGGGCCAGGCGCGCGATCGGGCCGAAACGGGTCTCCAGCATCGATTTGCCGACCATCCAGCTCACCGCGACCGGCGACAGCATCAAAGGTACGAGGAAGGTGACCCGCCAGAACTTCCGGGCAAGAATTTCCTGATTGAGGAGCAGCGCCAGGCCGAAGGCGATCGCGTATTCGACTGCAATCGCCAGGGAATAAAGGATCATGTTGAGCAAGGCGTTGGCATAGAACGGATCGGCGATCATCCGTCGCACATTGTCGAGCCCGTTAAAACGCCGCCCGGCAGAAGATGCGAGGTTCCAATCGGAAAAGCCGATCCAGAGCGCAAAGAGCAGTGGAAACACCACCATCGACACGACGAAAAGCGCGGCCGGCAGCACAAAAAGCGCCTTCTTGCCGGCCTCGCCGTAAATGACGACGCGCGTGACGCAAAGAACCGCGGCCCAGAGGAAGTACGCATAGAGGACGGGTCGCCAGTTCGCAAAACCCCATTCCGTCCAGCCCAGCTCATGGGCACCCTGCAAGACAAAGGATGTTATGAACCATGCGGCGCTGAGCCACAGAGCCGCGCGACCCCAGAAACGGCGGCTCGCGGAAATGGAGCCGGCTTCGACCGTGTGCAGCAGGTCGCCTTCGACTGTCGACATGATATTCCTCGCCCGGATAGAAAAGGCGCCGGCGGATCGCTTTCGGTCCGCCGGCGCGTTCGGTCAGAGGGTCAGAGCCCGAGGCTCGCCCGATAGAGTTTCAGCTGGCTGTCACGGCCGATCTGGTCGGTGATCTTTTCCCAGGCGGCCGCAATCGCATCCGCGGTCTCCTGTGCCGACTTGTACTGTCCGGCAAAACCCTTTGCCAATTCGTCCTCGGCAACGGAGTAATACTGGAAGATGCCGGGGATGCGCGGTTCGATCGCAGCATTTGGGTGGTTATAGCTGTCGGCGTTCGAACCTAGATAGTCCTCGACAAAGGCGCGGTCGTAACCAGCCTTTTCCCATTCGTCGTAGTTGAAGTTGGACTGACGATAGGGCTGGAATCCCGAGGGATAGGCCGAGGTCCAAAGCGACAGATCCTTGCCGCCGAGATGGGCTGCCGCAGACCAGGCCGCCTTGCGCTTCTTCTCGTCACTGGAGACCCGCTTGGTGACGTAGATGCCCCAGCCGAGATAGGCCATATTAGGCGCTTCGTTATACTTCTCTTCCCATTGTCCGGTCTTGCGGTTGTAGACCCGGTTGGAGCCGCGGTTGATGCCGAAGCCGACCACATCGCCGACAACTGAGGAGTCCGAAGTGCGCGCGCTGGAGCCGACGTCGCCCCACCACATCAGCATTGCGCCGGTGCCCGCCAGGAACTGCGAGAAGGCCGTTGTGTTAGGATCCGCATTGATCTGATCGGCCGGATAGGCCTTGGCGGCGATCAGATCCAGCACATCCTGGATCGCCTGGACCCAGGCGGGGTTGTTGACCAGCGGCTTCATGTTTTCGGGGTCGAACAACCACGCCGGGTCGCCCGGATATTTGGCATAGGCGGTCGCGCGGTTCTCGATGAAATAAAAGCCGAAACCGCCCCAGCCCTTGAGCGGGTCGAGATAACCGTAGGCCGGCTGGCCGGTCAGCGGATCGGTTTTGCCGATCAGCGCCTTGGACGCCGCGTTGACGTCCTGCCAGGTCTTCGGCGGCTCGGCCATGCCGCTGATCGAGCCTTCGCCGAAGTAATCCTTACGATAGGCGAAGGTGTGGCAATCGCCGTCTATTGTGACGCGGTAGGTCTTGCCGTCCCAGGTGCCGACCGGGGGCTTCAGGTAGTTCACCAGGTCGTCGGCTTCGATCTGCTTTGCAGCCCAGTCCGGCATCTCGTCCAAAAGCCCTCGTCCGGCGGTGTCGCCTTCGAAGGGTGCGCCCATTTCCAGAATATCGTAATCAACTGTGCCGGTGGCGATCGACTGTTGAAGGCGGGCATTGTAGTCCGCTTGCGCAAGGTCGATCCAGTTGATCTTGGCGCCGGTATAGGCTTCCCACGGCTTCAGGAAACCGCGGAACAGGAAGTTGTGAAGGTTCTGGTTGTTGAGCCCCATGAAGGTCAGCTCGACACCGGCGAATTCGCCCTGCTTGACGTTGGCCTTGGTTGGACCGAGGCAGAGCTCGCCGACCTTCTGCCAGTCTGCATCCGTCGGCGAGCCCTTGCCGACGCCGGGGATCTGCAGGATCTGGGCGCGCAGATCATCGGCGGCGAAGGCGGTGCCGGCAATTCCGCCCATTGCGCCTGATAGGCCGAGCAGAGCCGCTGCACTTGCCGTTCCGCGCAGGACGTCACGGCGGCTTGCCTGACGGCGCATCAATGCATCGTAAATTTCGACTTTCATGTCTTCCTCCTCCACGTTGTGCGCTGCCGCCAGTCGGTCTTGCCGAACTGGACCCGGTCCGATTTTGGGACTGGTCTCGTGCAGAACTATCTGGTAAACAGGAAAATGAAACGTTTCATATTCCTGTTTGAAACCGCTCCTCTCGGTCTCGTCATCGAGCATTAGACGGCAAGCGGCAAAAGTCAACATAAAATGAAACGTTTCATGGAGGAGGTTCGGCGGTATCTCGAGCAGCGGCAGGAGGCGGGTTTCTCAAGCTTGATGCCGCGGATATTGTCGAGAGATTTTTATCCCTCGGGATCAGCCCGTGGGTGGCTGGAAAGCGATTGGGAGGCATATGGCTGAGGTCAATATTTCGGAGGCGCGCAAGGCGTACGGCGCCCTAAATATCCTGCACGGCGTCGATATCGAAATTCGCGACGGCGAGTTTGTGGTGCTGGTCGGCCCGTCCGGCTGCGGCAAGTCGACGTTGCTGCGCATGGTCGCCGGTCTCGAAAGCATCACCGGCGGCACAATTTCGATCGGCGGAAAGATCGTCAACAATCTGCCGCCTAAGGACCGCGACATTGCGATGGTCTTCCAGAGCTACGCGCTCTACCCGCACAAGACCGTTGCCGAAAACATGGTCTTTGCACTGCGCCTGCAGAAGCAGCCGGCCGACGTTATTAAACAGCGCCTGCAGGCGGCGGCCGAAACGCTCGACCTCGTGCCCTATCTCGACCGCTATCCGCGCCAGCTTTCCGGCGGCCAGCGGCAGCGCGTCGCGATGGGGCGCGCCATCGTCAGGTCGCCCCAAGTCTTCCTCTTCGACGAACCCCTGTCGAACCTCGACGCCAAGCTGCGCGTGCAGATGCGCAAGGAGATCAAGGAGCTCCACCAACGGCTGAGAACCACGACGATCTATGTCACCCATGATCAGGTCGAAGCGATGACCATGGCCGACAAGATCGTCGTCATGCAGGGCGGCAGGGTCGAACAGACCGGAACACCCCTGCAGCTCTACGATCGACCCCGCAATACATTCGTGGCGACCTTCATCGGCTCGCCGTCGATGAATCTGCTGAAAGGCCGCTACAAGGCCGATGGTGCGTCCTTCGTCACCGAGACGGGAGACGAAATTGCGCTTGGTTTCAAGCCGGAAGCGACCGACGGGCAGACTGTGCTGCTCGGCGTGCGCCCGGAACATCTGTCGCTCGGCCCAAGCGGCTTGAGCGCGACCGTCACCGTCACCGAACCCACCGGCCACGAGACGATGGTGTTTCTGCGCTACGGCTCCGGGGAGCTTGTCGCGGTGCTGTCCGAACGGCACGATTTCGAGCCGGGTCAGGTCGTGACGATAGCCGCTCGGCCGGGTAAGCTTCATCTGTTTGACGCGGAGTCCGGCAAGACGCTGCGGCGAGATTGAGCAGCCGCTTCAGGTCGCCCGATAAGCGCGCGGGCTGCGCGGCGTCGGCAATGATCCGAGAGCACATTGCTCCTAAGCCGTCCTTGAACATCGCCTACAGTTCCTCAAGCGACGGCGGGAGGAGCGGCCGAGAACTTTCGATATGTGATTTCATCGATCAGGCTTATCATCGGTTTGGAGGCTGTAGATGCTTTCGACGGAGCGAGATCTAAAGCGGGGCGGTGAGCGGTTCCCCATTCCTTCGCAAGGCGAAGTCGAGGGCAGGCTTTTGATGTTCGAAGTGGTTGCCGTCACCTGCCTGCAGGAGCTTATTGCAAAAACAGATTCGCATCTGGTTTCCAGGCTTCGCCGAAAGCTCATTCGCAATCTGAAGGAAAGGTGCGCCCCGTTGAAGCTATGTACGGAGGACGAAAAGGCCGCAAAGGAGTTCGCGCTTCAACTCTTGAGCGCAGCGCTGGAAGAAGCTGAAGACGAGAAGCGAGCCGCTAGCCAAGATCCGCAGTGAGCCTTCGAGAGCTGCAGCTGAGTTTGATCGGTCAATGCTCGGATGGGCCGTGAGCGGGCTCCAAGAGCAAGGAGATCGAAATGCACGCTCCTCAGCCGATGCCACTCAGAAATTCCTCGGTCTCCATGAGTTCCAGCTGGACGGAAAACCGATCGTGCAGCAGTTCCAGCGACGCGTCATAAGTGTCGTCGGCGCTGCTGCAGACGGCGTCCTTCAGCACGATGACACGATAGGCGAGATCGATGGCACCGAGCGTCGTCGCAAGCACGCAGACATCCGTCTCCCCGCCGGTGATCACAAGGGTGTCGACCCGCTCCGACTGAAGGAGCGTATGAAGGCGGCCGTCGATCCACGGGGAATAGGTGCATTTGTCGAAGGTTCGCGCCGGCGGAACAAGCGAGGCCAGCGAGGAGGCCAGTTCGACGAACTCGCGCGGGAGATGCTCGCCCGTCATCATCCACCATTTCTGGTAATAGTCGCGCCATTTTCCCGGCATCGCGTCGGGATGCTGCGGCGGCACAAAGCGAGTGAAGATCGTCCGGGACGGATACCGGCCGGCAAGTTCCTCGATCTGTGGAGAGATCCGAACCATCCAGGGCACGTGCCACGGGGTCTCTTCGGCAAACATGCGCTGCATGTCGACGCAAAGATGCCGCCACTCGCCGATCCCGCCCATCACATTCTCCGTTCGTTTCGGGCGTCAACCGCTGCCCGGAACGAAAGTTCCCGACCGATGGAGATCAGCGGCTCTCTAGGCAATGGCTCCTGAGGCGATCGTCCGTAATCCGGCGCTGTTTTCCGATTTTGCGAAGCAGTCGAGTTCGCGAAGAGGAACCGGTTTGGAGAAGAAATAGCCTTGGAGATCGGTGCAGCCGAGGGCGGTTAGAAAGTCGCGCTGATATTCGGTTTCGACCCCTTCCGCTGTCGTCGAGATGCCGAGGTTGCGGCTGAGGGTGACGATCGCGCCGATGATCGCCGCTCCGTTGGCTTTTGTGCCGAGCTGCGAGACGAAGGAACGATCGATCTTGATGCGATCGATGTCGAAACGCACCAGGTGGCTGAGGCATGAAAAGCCGGTCCCGAAATCATCGAGAGAAATTTGAATGCCCCGGCTGCGCAGCGATTTCAGGACCGTATAGACATCCGAATTATCCTCGATCAGCGAGGACTCGGTGAGCTCGAGCTCGAGGCGGGATGGCGGTAGGCCGGTCTCTTCAAGCACGGCAAAGACCTCCTCGGCAAAGTTTGGTCTTCTTAGCTGGGCCGGCGACACGTTGACCGCCACGAAGGTGTCTTCCGGCCATGTGCAGGCGGCTCTGCAGGCTTCCCGCAAGACCCAGAAACCGAGAGCGTCAATGAGGCCGCCCTCTTCGGCCACTGGGATGAAGCTCGCAGGCGTCAGCAGTCCGCGCTGACTGTGGCGCCAGCGCACGAGAGCCTCAGCGCCCGAGGCCGTATAACCGCCCTCGGCGCGATGCACCGTCTGGTAATAGACCTCGAGCGATCCGAAGTCAGGCTTGCCGCTACCGAGGCCGGGATTCGAACTGTCAGCGGCCGTGCCTTGGGCCAGGACTTCGCGCAATTCGTTCTTGAGAATGTCGCGCGCGTTTCTGCCGCCGTCCATGGACGGGGAATAGACGCGCCACTGGCCTCTCCCGCCCATCTTTGCCTCGTAAAGCGCGACGTCGGCATAACGCATGAGGTCATCGGCATTTCGTCCGGCGTCCGGCACGATGGTGATGCCGATCGAGCCGCCAACCCGGGCGACCGCTTCGCCCCTTAGAAGCGGGAAGGGCCTGCCAAGTTCGGCGACGATCGCGTCGCATATGGACAGCAGGATTTGATCGTCATTTTTGATGTCCCGCAGAAGCAGGGCAAATTCGTCGCCCCCGAGCCGGGCGAGCGTGTCATCAGGGCGAAGGACGGACCGGATCCGCTCCGCGGCCATCCTGATGAGTTCATCACCGGCGGCATGGCCGAACGTGTCGTTCACGGCTTTGAAGCGGTCGAGGTCGAGAAGTGCTACGGCTGAGCGCTCGGTCGAATGCCGCGTGTCGGTCAGACATTCCTCGAACCGCATGGCGAACAAAGCGCGGTTGGGAAGGTCGGTCAGCACGTCATGCAAGGCAAGCTGCCTTGCATGCAGCTCGCTTCTCTTCAATTCGCCGAGACTGCTCCGCAGCCGTACCAGCAGCACCGAAAGCAGCACGGCGATCACCAGGGCGGCAATCGAAAGCGCCGGCATCAATCGGCCGATCACCCGTGAACCTGGAAGATCGGGTCGCCATACGATGAAGCCGATCGGTTCACCATTTGCCGTCGCGTCGATTTGGAACGCGACCTCATTTTCGTCGGGATCGGCCGTGCGGGCAAAGCGGGCTCCATTGAGGCCCTGTTGCCGGCTCAGTTCGTCGAGGGCCGCACCATCGAGAAACCGCACGACGATCAGGAATTGCCGCATAGGCCGCGGCTGTCCCTCGGGCGCTTCGTTGATGGCGACGATGCCGACGATCGTCGGCCGGCCCTCCAGCCGCATCAGATTGGCGAGCGCATGGTTGGGGCGAACCGCGCTCGCCCGACGGCTTTCCAGCGAGGATGGCATTCGGTCGCTGAAAGTCGGGCTTTGGCTTGCCGTAAGACGGCTGTCTTTAAGGAGCGGCAAAAAGAGAGGTTTCATCCACCGATAGCGTTTTTCGGTTTTCGCGTCGGTCAGCATGCTGAGCTGAGCCTTCTCGTCGACGACAAAGGCCTGATCGTATCCGAAGGCGGACATTGCGGTTTCGCTGATTGCGCTGCCGGCCGCCCCGGTCAGAACCGTATCGAGGCTGGAGGAAACCCCTGCCGACCGGGACGCGGGATAAACGCGGGCGAGATAGCCGTTGCCGAACTGACCGATGACATGGGCGACCTGATCGACCTGTTCGCGCAGGCGCGCATTCACCAGCTGACGCTGGCGATCAAGGGCCGCAGCGTCGCTTTCGGTTCCCGCCCAGAGCGCCGATAGCACGACGAGTCCAATCGCTCCGAGCCCGCTGATGGCGATCAGAAAGAGAATTCTTCCCGAGGCGATCCAGGACTTCTGAAACGTGTTGGAGCTGGAAGGAACAACGATGTGCAAGCCTGGACCCCTGGACACCACGATACGGGCGCATTCGTCAACGCTAACAAATAAGCGTTCACGTAGAATTAAAGGCTGCGTCGCACTATGGGGCGAGATCGATCACGCCCAGGGGGTTCCGGCGATGTTGCGAATATCCATACAGACTTTATTGCGCGGAGCGCTGATGGTGGGCGGGGTGGCTGTCGTTTTGGCTGCGGTCTCGCCGCTGCCGGTGGCCGCGCAAGAGCCAATGCCGATGAGAGTCGCGGTCGAAGGTGCGTTTCCGCCCTTCAACTATCTCGACGCGAACAACAAACTTCAGGGTTTCGACATCGATATTGCCAATGCCCTCTGCGAGACCGGCAAATTCGAATGCCAGTTCATCATCGAAAAGTGGGACGACATGATCCCCGATCTCATTGCCGGAAAATACGACGCGATCATCTCATCGATGTCGATGAGCCTGGAGCGGCGCCAGAAAGTCGCTTTCACAGAGAAATACTACAACAGTCCGTCAGTGTTCATCGCTCGGAAGGATTCGCCGATCAGCGACGTCAGCCCCTCCGCCCTCAGTGGTAAAAAACTCGGGGTGACCTCTTCGACGGCGCAGGAATCTTACGCCAACCATTTCTATCCCGACATGAAGAAGACGGTATTCCGGTCGTCTCCGGAATTGTACAAAGGCCTGTCGGACGGGCGAGTCGACATTATCCTGGAGGATAAGCTCGCCATTTACGACTGGATCGCCAATACGAAGGCGGGAACCTGCTGCGCATTCAAGGGGCCGGATCTGGTCGACGTCACTTTTTTTGGTGAAGGTGCCGGGATTGCGGTGCGTCTGGACGACAAGGAGCGTCTTGCACGCCTGAACGAGGCGTTGAAGGCGATCAAGGAAGACGGGACTTATGACATGATCAATGCCAAATATTTCCCGTTCAGCATCGAGTAGCAGGCTACAGAATTTTCGTGATTGATGCGAGATGGCCGGTTCTTCCCGGCCATCTCCGTTTTGGTGCCTGATGCATGTCGCCCGGAAGTGTGCAGCGGTTCCGGGACAACGACATACATAAAAACAAGGAGCAAAAGCGCGCCCGCTGCACGCTTTTGCGCGATATGCTTTATCGTCAGGCGGCTTTCGCGACCTCTCCGTGCGGGTCGAGAACAAACTTCGTCGCCGCGCCATGGTCGAAGCTCTCATATCCCTGGACGGCTTCGTCGAGCGGGATGACCTTGGCGTTGACGATGTCGGCGATCGGCAGGCGGTCGTGGAGGATCGCTTGCATGAGCTGGCGATTGTATTTGAGCACCGGCGTCTGGCCGGTGTGGAAGGACTGCGCCTTGGCCCAGCCGAGGCCGAAGCGAAGCGAAAGGTTGCCGTGTTTGGCGGCATTGTCGACGGCGCCAGGATCCTCGGTGACGTAGAGGCCGGGAATGCCGATCGAGCCTGCGGCGCGGGTGATCTCCATCATCTGGTTGAGCACGATCGCCGGCTGTTCGCCGCCCGAATGGCCGCGGGCCTCGAAGCCGACGGCGTCGATGGCGCTGTCCACCTCGTTGCTGCCGACGACCTCAGCGATCATGTCGCCTAGACGGTCGCTCTTGGAAAGGTCGATCGGTTCGAAGCCAACCTTGGCCGCATGTGCCAGGCGGTCCTTGTTGAAATCACCGATCATGACGACCGCAGCGCCGAGGATACGGGCGGAAGCAGCCGCTGCAAGGCCGACAGGGCCGGCGCCGGCGATGTAGACCGTCGAGCCGACGCCGACGCCGGCGCGCACGGCGCCATGGAAGCCGGTCGGCAGAATGTCGGAGAGCATGGTGAGATCGCGGATCTTCGCCATCGCCTTGTCCCGATCCGGGATTTTCAGCAGGTTGAAATCGGCGTAGGGGATGGTGACATAGCGTGCCTGTCCACCGATCCAGCCGCCCATGTCGACATAGCCGTAAGCACCACCGGCGCGGGCCGGGTTGACCGTCAGGCAGACGCCGGTATCCTGGGACTTGCAGCAGCGGCAACGGCCGCAGGCGACATTGAACGGCACCGAGACGATATCGCCGATGTCGAGCATCTCGACGTCGATCCCCTTCTCGATGATCTCGCCGGTGATTTCGTGACCGAGGACCAGGCCAGGCATCGCCGTCGTGCGACCGCGGACCATGTGCTGGTCGGAGCCGCAGATGTTGGTCGAGATCACTTTCAGAATGACGCCGTGTTCGATGCGGCGGCCGTCGGGCGCTTCCAGCTTCGGGTCGTCGATGTCGCGAACTTCGACCTTGCCCGGCCTTAAATAAACGACGCCTCTATTCTTGCTCATGGATACCTCCCATTTGTTGAATGCCTCGATCTGCAGTCGATGCAGCCGATGGCAATGCTTTCCTCCGGCCTGCCTCCTCTGCAGTCCGGCATTCACTCGCCGCAACCGGCGGTGTTCGAATTTCGCAGATAGGCGGGGACAGACTGGATCGAGGAGAGAGTGAGTACGATAGGGCTTGCCTTGTCGTGCCGCTCTCGTCATCGCCCGCCGCAATCCGTAGATCTGCTGCGAAAAGAGCTGGTTTAGGCTACAGAACCTCCTTTCGATCCATCTGGATATCTTCCGGATAACGATCCGGTGATCCCAGGGGATTTCAGTCCTTCTACCACCGTGGCAGCGCGCCGGCGGCCTGTCTGCCATACTTCATGTCGCTCGCTTGCGCGGCAGCGCCGTGAACGTGACAAGAAAACCATGCCTGACGAAAAACAGAGCCCGGAAAAACGACACGGGTGCCCCTCAAGACGACAATCGGCAAAGTCGTCGTCTTCAGTCTCCGATGATCATATCTGTTCGGCCAGCGGCAGATGCCGTTTCCAATCGTGATTGGACATCGGCTGCGTCCTGAGCCACGCTGTTTTTGGGAGCGGACCGTCTATTTTTCCGAAGATAGGAGGCCGGAATGGAACAGCATGCACTGGAGCAGCTGAAAACAGTTGCGAAAATCAGCACGAGCATAAAGCCCCTTGAACTGACGCGGCGCGAACGCATTGAACGCTGGGCCGAATGTCTCGAACGCAGCCCCAAACCGTTTTTGAGGACGCTTCACGAGACAGAGTATCAGCCGATCGCAGATCGGCTTGCCCTGCGGGGTGACGACACCCCGATCTCCATTGCGTTCGCTGATCCCATTCTGCGGGCGGCCGGAATGGAAAATGACAGCTATGGAGAAGCCAAACGGTTCTTCGAACTCGGCGACGAACAGTTGCACGAGCTTGTCTGCTTCTGTCATTTTGGCGAAAGTGTCAGCGCGGCAGCAGTCGCTCGCCGCGTGCGCAGGATCGCAGATCCGAGACCAAGCGGGTTTTTCGCTCAGCTTCGTGCGTTCTTCGGCTAAAAAAGCCATGACGCTGTAAGGCTGGCGTTCGCGGCCCGTCACGGCTGCCGGCAGGTCACGCGCCTCGGCAAGGCGAACAGGATCCGCGCAAAACGGTTGTCCGGTAGACCGGAGGATAAGGCTTCGCGCTTTTCCCCGCAAAACCGCTACGCGCTTCTGCGGGGTTGCCCTAGCCGGCGTAAGACCGCCGGCCTCGGTTGAAGTCGACCGCGGTATGCCAGAACACAGCGCCGAGGATGATCGCGCCGCCGAAATAAGTGGCGACGGGTGGCTGTTCTGAAAACAGCAGCCAGACCCAGAAGGGCGTCAGCACGATTTCCATCGTGCCGATCAGCGCGGCTTCCGCCGGCGGCATCCGCTTTGCCCCGGCGAGAAAGAGCACCAGCGCCAGCGAGAAATTGGTGGCGCCGAAGGCGGCAAGGACGATCCAGTTGTGCAGGTCGAGCGAGCCGACCGAACCGAACGGCGCGAAGATGGCGAGGGTCAGGAAGGCGCTGACGACGGTCGGCGGCAGGCTCGGCACGCCGGGATCGATGCGCGGAATGATGATAACGAGCGCGAAGGACGCGGTCATGCCGAGCGCCAAGAGGTCGCCCCAGCCGGTGCCGCCGCCAATCGACGAGGCGACGATGACGCCGACGCCGAAGAGGGACACGGCGCCGGCGATCAGCGTCCGCCTAGCGACCCTCTCCTTGAGGATGAGCCAGCCGAACAGAGCCGCGATGAAGGGTGTCGTCGCATAGATCATCGTCACATTGGCGACGGTGGTCATGTAGAGCGCCCCGATGAAGCATCCCTGACTGAAGGTCTGGCATGCGATCATCGCAAGACCGGACGGATGGAAGACGGAACGCCATTGCCGCCGCGAGATGCCCCCTTCGAGGAAAAGGCAGGGGATCAGCAGGAACAGGCCTCCGAACAGCGACCGCCAGGCGATCGCCGTCCATACGTCGGTCGTGAGGAGTCGCGAGTAAACGCCGCTCGCGCTCCAGGCAAGCGTCGCGGCAACGATGAGAAGCACACCCTTCTCGTGCTCGCTGCCTGCGAGGCGCGTGGTCGGATTTTCAATAGTCACGCAGAGATTCTCAAAGAAGGAAGTCGAACGCCGCTCATTTCTGCGCCAGGAATTGACATTAGACAAACGGATAGTAGTGATAGCTATCATCAGTTTTTTCTATGGCTATCGATGCAAGAGCCGATCGAAAGCGACCTTCTCAGAACCTTCCTGGTTGTCGCGGAGACGTCGAACTTTTCGGCGGCCGCCCAGCGCATCGGGCGGACGCAATCTGCCGTCAGCACCCAGATCAAGAGGCTCGAGGCGGCGATTGGCGAAAACCTTTTTGAGCGCGGCGCCCGCGGCGTGCTGCTCACGCGCCAGGGCATTCAGCTCGTGCCCTATGCCCGCAGGGTCATCGATCTCCTGAACGAGGCCGCAGCGACGATCCGCAGCAAGCCTCTGGACGGGCCGGTGCGCATTGGAATTCCCGAGGAATACAGCCAGACGGTGCTGCCGGCGGCGCTCGCGGCTTTTGCGGTGCGCCACCCAGCGGTCGAAGTAACCGTCTCCTGCGATTACACGGTCCGCAACCTTGCCGCCCTGGAACGGGACGAACTCGATCTTGCCGTCGTTTTTGACTGGAGCGATCAGAACAAGGGCGAGGTCCTCTGCGTCGATCCGACCGTCTGGGTCACATCGATGGTCCATCGGCTGCACGATCTCGATCCCCTTCCCATTGCGACTTATCGCAACTCCACTTGGTCACGCGATTTTGCGCTTCGGTCGCTGGAGCAGATCGGCCGCAATTACCGCATTGCCTTTATCGCCGATACGGGCTCGGGGCTGAAGAATGCCCTGACCGCCGGCCTTGCCGTCACGACGCTTTCCCGCAGCAGCATCCCGCCCGGCTGCCGGGAACTGACCGCCGAAGACGGTTTTCCGCCGGTCGATTCCTCAAAAGTGGTGCTGCGCCGGAGCACCTATCGTTCCAGCGAAGCCGTTCGGGAACTCGCCGAGATGGTGCGGGACGCTTTTCAGCCTATGGCGACGCCTGCGATGGCGTGATGCGACGGCGCAAGCGGCGCCGCGTCTCCGACGGGCTCTCGGAAAAACTCGCCCGGTAGCTCCTCGCAAAGGCCGAGGCCGAATTGAAGCCGGTCGCCGCCGCAATGTCGGCGAAGGAGGCCGTCGTCTCGATCACCTTGCGGCGCGCCGTGTTCAGACGCAGCGCGAGATAATGCACATGCGGCGGTGCGCCGATGCTCCGCTGGAAAAGATCCTGCAGATGCCGGACGCTGACGCCCACCCTGCGGGCGAGCCGGGCCAAAACCAGCGGCTGCTCGATATGCTCTTCCATCAGATGCACCGCCTGCGTCACCCGGGGGTCATGCAGGCGCAGTCCCGCCGAGGCTGCGGAAAGCGGTTCATCGATATGGAAGGAAGGCTGCTCGTAACGGAACAGCCGGCTGACTTCGAGCGCCAGCGAATAACCCTGCCGCTGCCGGATCACTTCGAGCATCAGGTCGACGGTTGGCAGCGACCCTGAGGTCGTCAGCCGCTTGCCGTCGATAACGAAACGATCCTTGACGGCCCTGACCTCGGGATAGGCCAGCGCGAAATCTTCGTAGTCCTCCCAGTGCACGGTCGCCGACAGGCCGTCGAGCAGGCTTGCTTCGGCCAGCAGCCATGTGCCGGACTCGACGCCGGCAATCACCGTGCGGTAGCGGGCGGCCCGCGACAGCTGCATTTTCAGCGCCGGCGTCGCGCTGCGGCGCCAGTCGTAGCTGGCCAGCACGAAAAGCGGTGCGTCCTCAGTCGACGCCCGGAAGCTTCCCTGGGCAGGCACGGCGATATTGCTGGTGGTCGGCACCGGTGCTCCGTCCGGCGTCAGAAGTCGCCAGCGATAGAGCTCGCTGCCGGCGATGCGGTTGGCACCGCGCAGCGGCTCGATGACGGATGCAATCAAGATCAGGTTCGTATCCGGGAGGACGAGAAGGTCGATATCAAGCCGTTGCTTCGATCGCTGCAGCAAAGCCATCTCCTGTTTCCGATAATGTATCGGATAGTACCGAAAATGCAAAGCATCCTCGGCCAAGCTGCCGCGTAATGCCAGGGAAGACGGGGAGAACAAGAATATGCCATTAGCGATGAACCGCGATGTTTTCATCACCTGCGCTGTCACCGGTGCCGGCGATACGGTTTCCAGATCCAGCCTTGTTCCCATCACTCCCAAGCAGATCGCGGATTCCGCGATCGACGCCGCCAAGGCTGGGGCGGCTGTCGTTCACTGCCATGTCCGTGATCCGGAAACGGGGGCCGCCAGCCGCCGCAACGATCTCTACAGGGAGGTGACCGAGCGCATCCGCTCGGCTGACATCGACGTTGTCCTCAATCTCACCGCCGGCATGGGCGGGGACCTGATCTTCGGCGATGTCGAAAGCCCCCTCCCCCTCAATCAGAAAGGCACCGACATGGCCGGCGCCAGTGAGCGCGTCAGCCATGTCGCCGAATGCCTGCCGGAGATCTGCACGCTCGACTGCGGCACGATGAACTTCAACCTCGGCGACTATGTCATGACCAACACGCCGGCCATGCTGCGGGCGATGGCGAAGAAGATGACGGATCTCGGCGTGCGGCCTGAGATCGAGGCCTTCGACACCGGCCATCTGTGGTTCGCCAAGCAGCTCGCCGAGGAAGGCCTGATCGAAGACCCGGTACTGATTCAGCTCTGCATGGGCATTCCATGGGGCGCGCCCGACGATCTCAACACTTTCATGGCGATGGTCAATAACGTGCCGCAGAGTTGGACCTTCTCGGCCTTTTCGATTGGCCGCAACGCCATGGCCTACCCGGCGGCAGCGGTTCTCGCCGGCGGCAACGTCCGCGTCGGACTTGAAGACAATCTCTTCATCGGCAAGGGTCAGCTCGCCACCAATGCGCAGCTCGTCGAAAAGGCGGTGCAGGTGGTGGAAGGCATGGGAGCGCGCATCATCGGACCGGAAGATGTGCGCAAGAAGCTGAAGCTGACGAAACGCTGAGGATATCATGACCAAGATCAGCAAGGCGGCCTGTATCGGCGGCGGCGTCATCGGCGGCGGATGGATTGCCCGTTTCCTGCTCGCCGGAATCGACGTCGATGTGTTCGACCCGCATCCGGAAGCAGGCCGCATTGTCGGAGAAGTGATCGCCAATGCCGAAAAAGCTTATGCCATGCTGACCGGCGCGCCACTGCCGCCGCGCGGCAGGCTCCGCTTCTGCCAGACGCTGGCGGAAGCCGTCGCAGATGCCGACTGGATCCAGGAAAGCGTGCCGGAAAGGCTCGACCTCAAGCGCGGCGTGCTGACCGAGATCGATGCCGCCGCGCGCCCCGGTGCCTTGATCGGCTCTTCCACCTCGGGCCTGCTGCCGACCGATCTGCAGCGCGACATGAGGCATCCTGAACGCCTCTTCGTCGCCCACCCCTATAATCCCGTCTATCTGCTGCCGCTCGTCGAAATTGTCGGCGGCGAGAAGACCTCGGCAGCGACCATCCGGGCGGCGATGGAAAGACTGCCGCCGATCGGCATGAAGGGCGTCCACATCGCCAAGGAGATTGAGGCCTTCGTCGGTGACCGGCTGCTCGAAGCGCTCTGGCGCGAGGCGCTCTGGCTCATCCACGACGACATCTGCACCGTCGAGACGCTCGACGACGTCATCCGCTATTCCTTCGGTTTGCGTTGGGCGCAGATGGGCCTGTTCCAGACCTACCGCATCGCCGGCGGTGAGGCCGGCATGCGCCATTTCCTCGCTCAGTTCGGCCCCTGCCTCGCCTGGCCCTGGACCAAGCTCACCGACGTCGTCGATCTCGACGATGCGCTGATCGAAAAGATCGGCCGGCAATCCGACGAACAGGCGTCCGGCCTTTCGATCCGTCAGCTTGAGCGAATCCGCGACGAAAATCTCGTTGGCATCCTGCAGGCGCTGAAGGGCGGCGACGGCGGCAAGGGCTGGGGCGCCGGCAAGCTGCTCAAGGATTTTGAGCAATCGCTCTGGGCGAATGGCGACGGTAAGACCATGCCCGCCGATCCTTCGAAGCCGCTGCGGCTTGTCGAAACCAAGGTGAGCTCTGCCTGGGTCGACTATAACGGCCATATGACCGAGCACCGCTATCTTCAGGTGTTCGGCGATACGTCCGACGCGCTGCTGCGTCTCGTTGGGGTCGACCTTGCCTATGTCGAGGCGGGGCACAGCTATTACACGGTGGAAAGCCATATCCGCCATCTCGGCGAGGCGAAGCTCGGCCAGGCGATCCATTCGGCCTGCCAGATCCTGACCGCCGACGAGAAGCGGCTGCATGTCTTCCACACATTGCGCGACACGGCGACGGGCGAGCTCATCGCAACCGCCGAGCAGATGCTGCTGCATGTCGACAGCAAGGAGGGCAAGGCAGTGGCGGCGCCCGCCGCCGTGCTCGAGAGGGTGAAGGCGATTGCCGCGGCCCATGCGGAGCTGGCGCTGCCCGAAGGCGCCGGGCGTCACGTCGGCCAGAGGCGGTAGGAGGATCGGCATGGATTTCGGTCTCAGTGCAGAACAGGAAATGATCGTCGAGACGGTCCGCGCTTTCGTCGAAACCGAGATCTCTCCGCATGAGAACGAGGTCGAGCGGACCGGCTTCGTTCCGCCGGAACTCGGGCGCGAGATTCAGCGCAAATGCATCGCTCTCGGCTTCTATGCCTGCAATTTCCCGGAGGAGGTCGGCGGCGCCGGCCTCGACCATGTCACCTTTACGCTGGTCGAGCGCGAACTCGGGCGCGGCTCGCTGGGTCTGACGGTCTTCTTCGGCCGTCCCTCCGGCATCCTGATGGCCTGCGAGGGCGAGCAGCGCGAGCGTTACCTGCTGCCGGCGGTGCGCGGCGAGAAGATCGACGCGCTTGCCATTACCGAGCCGGATGCCGGTTCCGATATGCGCGGCATGAAATGCGCCGCCCGCCGCGACGGCGCCGATTTCGTCCTCAACGGCACGAAACATTTCATCTCGCACGCGGATGTCGCCGATTTCGTCATCGTCTTTGCCGCCACCGGCGAGGAGGAAACGCCGAAAGGCATAAAGAAGAAGATCACCGCCTTCCTCGTCGATCGCGGCACGCCTGGATTCGAGATCCTGAAAGGCTACGATTCCGTTTCGCATCGCGGCTACCACAATAGTACCCTCAGCTTTACCGATTGCCGGATTCCCGAAGCCCAGGTGCTGGGCGAGGTGCATCGCGGCTTCGATATCGCCAATCAGTGGCTCTACGGCACGCGATTGACGGTTGCCGCTACCTGCGTCGGCCGGGCACGCCGTGTCTTCGAGATGGCCCTGCCCTATGCCGCCGAACGCAAGCAGTTCGGCCGGCCGATCGGCGCCAATCAGGGCGTCTCTTTCAAGCTCGCCGACATGATCACCGAGATCGACGCAGCCGAGTGGCTGACGCTTGCAGCCGCCTGGCGGCTCGATGCCGGCCTTTCCGCAGACCGGCAAATTGCCTCGGCCAAACTCTATGCCTCCGAAATGCTGGCCCGCGTGACCGACGAGGCAATCCAGATCTATGGCGGCATGGGTCTGATGGACGACCTGCCGCTTGCACGCTTCTGGCGCGATGCGCGTGTGGAGCGCATCTGGGACGGCACCTCGGAAATTCAGCGGCATATCATCAGCCGCGACCTGCTCCGGCCCTTGGGAGCATGAGCCGATGACATCCAGCCCGCTCGACCGCCTGCTCAGACCGCAAACGATCGCCGTCTTCGGCGGCCGCGAGGCGCGCCGGGTGATCGAGCAGTGCGACCACATGGGTTTTGCCGGCGAGATCTGGCCTGTTCATCCCAAATTGGACGAGGTGCTCGGGCGGCCCTGCTATCGCTCGCTCTCCGATCTGCCCGGCGCACCGGACGCGGCCTTCGTCGGCGTCAACCGAACCCTTACCGTCGACATCGTTCGCGGCCTTTCACGCGCCGGCGCCGGCGGCGCGGTTTGTTACGCATCGGGCTTCAGCGAGGCGACGGCGGAGCTTGCCGATGGCGCCGAACTGCAGCAGGCTCTTGTAGCGGCGGCCGGCGACATGCCGATCCTCGGGCCGAACTGCTACGGGTTCATCAACGGCCTCGATGGCGCGCTTCTCTGGCCCGACCAGCACGGCATGAAGCGTATCGAATGCGGTGTGGCGATCCTCACCCAGTCTTCCAATATCGCGATCAACCTGACCATGCAGACCCGCGGGCTGCCGATCGCCTATGTGGTTACGGTAGGCAACCAGGCACAGACATCGCTTGCGGATGTCGCCTGCGCGCTCATGGACGATCCGCGGGTCACGGCGGTCGGCCTGCACGTCGAAGGTTTCGGCGATCCCTCCGGCCTCGAAGGCCTGGCCACCATTGCCCGCCGGTTGAAGAAGCCGGTCGTCGTGCTAAAGGTCGGCAGGTCCGAGCAGGCAAGACATGCGGCGGTATCGCACACCGCCTCGCTTGCCGGCAGCGATGCGGTAGCCGACGCCGTGCTCGCCCGTCTCGGTATCGGTCGTGTCCACAGCCTGCCGGCGCTGCTCGAAACCCTGAAGCTGCTGCATGTCGCCGGTCCTCTCCCCGGCCATTCGATCTCGTCCATGAGTTGCTCCGGCGGCGAGGCTTCGCTGATGGCGGATGCCGCCGTCGGCCGCGATGTCGAATTCCCGGCCCTGCAGCCGCAGCAATTGCCGCGTCTGCGGCGGGTTCTCGGCGAGATGGTGACGCTCTCCAATCCGCTCGACTACCACACCTTCGTGTGGGGCGATTTCAACCGCCAGACAGAAGCCTTCAGCGCCATGTTCGCAGGCGGTTATGCCCTCAATCTCGTCGTCCTCGATTTCCCGCGGGGCGACCGCTGCGATGCGTCCGAATGGGCGACGACGGCGGATGCGGTCATCGCGGCGGCTTTCGCCACCGGCGCGCTGGCCGGTATTCTGGCGACCCTGCCCGAGAATATGCCGGAGCCGATCGCCGATCGACTGATGACCAATGGCATCGTCGCTTTCTCCGGTATCGATGAAACCATCGCTGCGGCGGAAGTCGCCGCCGGAATTGGCCAAGCTTGGAATAGCCCGCCTCCCCTGCCGCTGCTCGACGTCGCCCCCACAGCCGGCGAAATCGAGACGCTGACGGAGAGCGAGGCGAAGGCCGAGCTTGCCGCCTGCGGCCTCCCTGTTCCCTGGGGGCTGCAGGCTTTTTCTCCCCGCGAAGCCGCCGAGCAGGCCGAACGGCTCGGCTTCCCCGTTGTTCTGAAGGGGCTCGGCATAGCGCACAAGACCGAGGCAGGGGCTGTCGCGCTCAACCTCAGGAATTCGCAGGCGGTGTCGGATGCGGCAGCGGCCATGGCCTGCGATGCCGGTTATCTCGTCGAGAAGATGGTCGATCCTCCGGTCGCGGAACTCATCGTCGGCGCCACCCGCGATCCCGTCTTCGGATTGTCGCTGACATTGGGAGCGGGCGGAATTTTCGTCGAATTGCTCGAAGATTCCGTCATACTGCCGCTTCCGACGACGAAAACCGAGATCTATGCTGCGATTTCGCGTCTCAAGATTGCGAGATTGATTCATGGCTATCGCGGCCGGCCAAGGGGCGATCTCGAAGCCACCGTCGCTGCTGTCGCAGCTACGGCAGAATATGTCGTAACGAATGCGGTGCGCCTGGAGGAACTGGACCTTAATCCCTTGATGGTTCTTCCCGAAGGGCTGGGTGTTGCTGCTGTTGATGCTCTCATACGGCGAAGGAGGTAGCACAGGTTTGAGCGACCATATTGGCACACGACGTGACGGCGGCGTGTTGGAAGTCGTCATCGACCGGCCGAAGGCGAACGCCATCGACCTTGCGACCAGCCGTGCCATGGGATTGATCTTCCGGGATTTTCGCGACGATCCTGAGTTGCGCGTCGCCATCGTCACGGGCGCCGGCGAAAAATTCTTCTGCGCCGGATGGGATCTGAAGGCTGCTGCATCAGGCGATGCGGTCGACGGCGATTACGGTGTGGGCGGCTTCGGCGGATTGCAGGAGCTGCGCGACTTGAACAAGCCCGTCATCGCAGCTGTCAACGGTATCTGTTGCGGCGGCGGACTGGAGATAGCGCTTTCGGCCGACCTGATCATCGCCGCCGATCATGCGAGTTTTGCCCTGCCGGAAATCCGTTCGGGCACCGTTGCCGATGCGGCTTCGATCAAGCTGCCGAAGCGCATCCCCTACCATATCGCCATGGACATGCTTTTGACCGGGCGTTGGCTCGACGTGCACGAGGCGCATCGCTGGGGTTTCGTCAATGAGGTTGTGCCGGCCGAACGGCTGATGGAGAGAGCCTGGGAGCTCGCCCGCCTACTCGAAAGCGGGCCGCCGCTCGTCTATGCGGCCATCAAGGAGATTGTGCGCGAAGCGGAGGGTTCGACGTTCCAGACTGCCATGAACAAGATCACCAAGCGGCAGTTTGCAACGGTCGACAGGCTCTATTCGAGCGAAGACCAATTGGAAGGCGCGCGGGCCTTTGCCGAGAAGCGAAGCCCTATTTGGAAAGGAAAGTAAGAGGCGGCGGCAACCGCAGCATTTTCCCGCATGATGCGGGCACCGGAGGTGGAGAGGAAACCGCCTGCCGATCCTGCCCGAAAGTTCTGTCAACGCACCACAAAGAAGGAACAGGGGAATGAACGACTATAGCAAATATCTCACAAGCCGCGTCACTGCAGGCGGATTGAGCCGCCGAGAATTCATGGGACGCGCCATGGCGGCCGGCATCACCCTTGCCGTCGCCGACAAGCTCTTCACCGAAAGTGCCGAAGCCGCCGAACCGAAGCGCGGCGGCCACTTGAAGCTCGGCCTCGAAGGCGGGGCCGCCACCGATTCCAAGGATCCGGCGAAGTTCCTGTCGCAGGTCATGTTCTGCATCGGCCGCTGCTGGGGCGACATGCTGGTCGAATCCGATCCGCTGACGGGTGCCGCCGTGCCCGCACTTGCCGAATCTTGGGAGCCCTCGAAGGATGCCGTGACCTGGACCTTCAAGATCCGCAAGGGCGTCAAGTTCCACGATGGCAAGGAACTGACGATCGACGACGTCGTTGCGACGCTGAAGCGTCACACCGATGCGAAGTCGGAATCCGGCGCGCTCGGCGTGCTCGGTTCGATCAAAGAGATCAAGGCAGACGGCGGCAACCTTGTGCTGACGCTCAGCGAAGGCAATGCCGACATGCCGCTGCTGCTGTCGGACTACCATCTGGTCATCCAGCCGAATGGCGGCGTCGACGATCCGCTGGCCTCGATCGGCACCGGCCCCTACAAGATGACGAGCTTCGAGCCCGGCGTCCGGGCGACATTCGAAAAGAACAAGGACGACTGGCGCACGGACCGAGGCTACGTCGACTCGATCGAGATCATCGGCATGAACGACGCCACCGCCCGTATCGCCGCACTGTCGTCCGGCCAGGTGCACTACATCAACCGCGTCGATCCGAAGACCGTCAACCTCCTGAAACGCGCCCCCAACGTCGAGATCCTCTCGACTGCCGGCCGCGGCCATTACGTCTTCATCATGCATTGCGACAAGGCGCCGTTCGATAACAACGATCTGCGCCTGGCGCTCAAATACGCCATGGACCGCGAGACCATGGTGGAGAAGATCCTCGGCGGCTACGGCAAGGTCGGCAACGACTTCCCGATCAACTCCACCTATGCGCTGTTCCCCGAGGGCATCGAGCAACGCGTCTACGATCCCGACAAGGCAGCTTTCCACTACAAGAAGTCGGGCCATAGCGGCTCGGTGCTGCTGCGCACCTCCGAAGTCGCCTTTCCCGGCGGCGTCGATGCGGCCGTCCTCTATCAGGAAAGCTGCAAGAAGGCCGGCATCGAGATCGAGGTCAAGCGCGAACCGGGCGACGGCTACTGGACCAATGTCTGGAACGTCCAGCCCTTCTCGACCTCCTATTGGGGTGGCCGTCCGACGCAGGACCAAATGTATTCCACCGCCTATCTCTCGACGGCGGACTGGAACGACACCAAGTTCAAGCGTCCCGACTTCGACAAGCTGCTGTTGCAGGCCCGCTCCGAGCTTGATGAAGCCAAGCGCAAGGACATGTATCGTACGATGGCAATGATGGTGCGCGATGAAGGCGGCGTGATCCTGCCGATGTTCAACGACTTCGTGAACGCCTCGACCAAGCAGGTGAAGGGCTATGTCCACGATATCGGCAACGACATGTCGAACGGTTACGTCGCAACCCGCGTCTGGCTGGACGCCTGATGGCAAGGGGCGCAGCGCCCCTCCGATCTCCGACGAAGCTGGGACCGTGGGAAGAAAACCCGCGGTCCTTCCCGACGTTTTAGCCAAAGGCATTTGCCATGACCAACCCTGCCCCAAGCAATATCTTGCCGGGCCTGAGGCTCCGGCAGCGTTTTCCGTTGCTTGTCCTCATCCTCGAGCGCTTCGTGCTCAGCATTATTCTACTTTTTGCCGTCTCCATCCTGATCTTCGGCGGGCTCGAAGCCCTCCCTGGCGATTTTGCCACCACCTATCTCGGTCAGTCGGCAACGCCGCAGGCGGTTGCCAATATCCGCCAGGATCTCGGACTGGACCGCCCGGTGACGACCCGTTACGTCGAATGGCTCGGCAATGCCGTCCAGGGTGACTTCGGCACCTCCTGGGCCAGCAAAAATTCGGTGAGCGAACAGATCGGCAAACGTCTCGGCAATTCGCTCTTCCTGGCGGGGTTTGCGGCGGTGATTTCGGTGCCGCTCGCTGTCGGTCTCGGCATGTTCTCGGTGCATTTCCGCAACCGCATGCCGGATAAGATCATCAACGTGATCTCGCTTGCGGCGATCTCGCTGCCGGAATTCTTCATCGGCTACCTGCTGATCCTCTTCTTCGCCGTGAAGTTCGGCATGGCGACCTTTCCGGCGACCGTCTATGACAGCATGGGCTTCGCCGAGCGGCTGAAGGCGATCGCGCTGCCGACCGCTACCCTCGTGCTTGTCGTACTGGCTCATATGATGCGCATGACGCGGGCTGCGATCCTCTCGGTGATGTCGTCGGCCTATATGGAGACCGCCGAGCTTAAAGGTCTCAGCGCCTTCCGCGCGATCGTCAAGCACGCCGCCCCCAACGCGCTGGCGCCGATCATCAATGTCGTCGCATTGAACCTCGCCTATCTCGTGGTCGGCGTCGTCGTCGTCGAAGTGGTCTTCGTCTATCCCGGCATGGGGCAATATATGGTCGACGCGGTCACGGTGCGCGACATGCCCGTGGTGCAGGCCTGCGGCCTGATCTTCGCGGCCGTCTACATTTTCCTCAATATGATCGCCGACATTCTTGCGATCATTGCCAATCCCCGGCTGAGGCATCCGCGATGAGAGCAAGAGACATTCCCATCACCGCCTGGATCGGCATGGCAGGTATCGCCATCGCCTTCATCTTCGCCGTCTTCGCGCCCTGGATCGCGCCTTACGGGGAGACCCAGGTCGTCGGTGACGTCTGGCAGCTGCCTGACGATAAATACATCTTCGGACTCGATAATCTCGGCCGCGACATCCTCTCGCGGCTGATCTATGGAGCGCGCACGACGCTCCTGGTCGCCTCCGCCGCCACCATCATCTCCTTCTCGCTCGGCGTCATTCTGAGCTTCACCGCGGCCGTCTCCCGCGGCATCATCGACACGGTATTTTCGCGTTTCAATGATTTGATGATGTCGATCCCGACGCTGATCTTCGCGCTGGTGGTGCTGGCGGTGCTGCCGCAAAACCTCGTCGTACTGATCCTCGTCATGGCGATCCTCGATTCCACCCGTGTCTACCGCCTCGGCCGCGCTGTAGCGCTCGATGTTGCAGTGATGGAATTCGTCGAGGCGGCCAAGCTGCGCGGCGAAGGCAAGCTCTGGATCATCTTTAGCGAGATCCTGCCGAACACGCTGTCGCCGCTGCTGGCCGAGTTCGGACTGCGCTTCGCCTTCTCGATCCTCTTCCTCTCGACGTTGTCCTTCCTCGGCCTCGGCATTCAGCCGCCGGCGGCCGACTGGGGCGGCATGGTCAAGGACAATAAGGATGGCATCATCTTCGGTATTTCGGCAGCACTGGTGCCGGGCACGGCGATCGCGACGCTTGCCATCTGCGTCAACCTCGTCGTCGACTGGCTCCTGAAACGCACATCCAGCCTCAAGGGAGGGCGAGGCGATGCCTGAGCTTCTTTCCGTTCGCAATCTCAAAATCGAAGCGACGAGCTACCCGCCCGGTGAAGCGCCTAAGCGGGTAACGATCGTCGACGGCGTTTCTTTCGACCTGCAGAAGGGCAAGGTTCTCGGCCTGATCGGAGAGTCGGGCGCGGGCAAGTCGACGATCGGCCTCTCGGCGCTTGCCTACGGCCGCGGCGGCGCCGAAATCACCGGCGGCGAGGTGCTGCTCGCCGGCACCGATATTCTGGCACTGGGGAAAAACGGCATCCGGAAAATCCGCGGCGCACGGGTCTGCTACGTCGCGCAATCGGCTGCCGCCGCCTTCAATCCGGCGCATAGGCTCGGCGATCAGGTGATCGAAGCATCCGTCAAGCATGGATTGATGAGCAGGGAGGAGGCGCGCAAACGTGCGCTTTATCTCTTCCGTGTCCTCGGCCTGCCCAATCCTGAGAGTTTCGGCGAACGCTTCGCCCACCAGGTCTCCGGCGGTCAGCTGCAGCGCGCGATGACGGCAATGGCGCTCTGCTCGAATCCTGAACTCATCGTCTTCGACGAGCCGACCACGGCGCTTGACGTGACCACGCAGATCGACGTGCTGGCAGCGATCAAGCATGCGATCGAGGAGACCCATACGGCCGCCCTCTACATTACCCACGATCTTGCCGTCGTTGCCCAGATTTCCGACGACATCATGGTCCTGCGCTATGGCAAGCAGGTGGAGTATGGAAGCGTTCAGCAGATCATCGAAGCGCCGCGACAGGACTATACCCGGGCGCTCGTCAATGTCAGGCAGGCCTATCGCGAGGAAGCCGCCGATCAGTCCGCCGCGCTTCTCAAAGTGGAGAATGTCAGCGCCGAATATTCCAACGGCTTCAAGGTGCTGCACGATGTTTCGCTGCATGTGCCGAAGGGGCAGACGCTTGCCGTCGTCGGCGAATCCGGTTCCGGTAAGTCGACCTTGGCACGCGTCATTACCGGTCTCTTGCCGCCGAGCAGCGGGCGCGTCATCTTTGCCGGCAAGCCGCTGATGCCCGGTCTCAAGAGCCGGCCGAACGACGATCTCAGGCGCATCCAGCTGATCTATCAGATGGCCGATACGGCGATGAACCCGCGTCAGACGGTGCGCGACATCATCGGCCGGCCGCTGACATTCTATTACGGCCTGAGAGGTGGGGCGAAAACCGCACGGGTGAAGGAGCTGCTCGACCAGATCGAAATGGGCAACGGCTTCATCGATCGCTACCCGGCCGAATTGTCCGGCGGTCAGAAGCAGCGTGTGGCGATCGCCCGAGCCCTTGCCGCCAAGCCCGAACTCATCCTCTGCGACGAGCCGACTTCGGCGCTCGATCCGCTGGTGGCGGAGGGTATCCTCAAACTGCTGCTGCGCCTGCAGCAGGAAGAACAGCTATCCTATGTCTTCATCACCCATGACATTGCGATCGTCCGGGCGATCGCCGACAGCGTGGCGGTGATGCATCACGGCAGGCTGGTGCGGTTCGGGCCGAAATCGACGGCGCTATCGCCGCCCTTCGACGACTACACCGACCTGTTGCTGAAATCCGTACCCGAGATGGAGATCGGCTGGCTGGAGCGGGTGCTGACGACGCGAAAGATGGCAAGCGCCGGGAATTGAAGGCTCGAAATCTTCCGGCACTCATCCGGATATGATGGCTTCGTTGAAATCGGTGTCTTCAATACTCTGCCGGCACCGCATACACTTCCGCGGATGGATCTGCGAGGAACGAGCGCACCGTCGGTGGCAGCTGGCGTGAAGACAGCGGCAGTGGTCCGCAACGCGACAGAAGCTCGCGCAGGTTGGGCTCGGCGCCGACATGCCGCCAGATCATCCGCGACGCATACGGGAGATTTTCCCGTCGCCACGAAACTCCCATTGTCGTCCCGCGCAGATAGAAGCGCTGGTACTCATCGAATGGCAGGAGAATCGTCTGTGACAGTACCGGATTCGGGCCGACGACTCGCTCCGTAATGAAGATCCGGTTTCGATAGAAGGCCGCAAGGCCGACATATTTCGAAAACTGCTGGATGCCGTTTCCAGCGTCCCGCAGACGCTCCATTGATTTGACATGCACAAGCCCACCCTTCTCCACAAAGCGGCTGCACGAACAGACAACCATTCCCGGCCAGGACGGCGAGCGATGATAGGTCTGGAAATAGCCGATATGGCGCCGGAGCGCGGCCAGATCGCCCGGGAACGCCTTTAATAGTTCCGAACTTTGATTGAGGTCTAGACTCGGTTTGCGAAGCCGCTCGCGAAAGAGCCTGGGAGCGAGACCAAAGTCGGCTGCATCGAGATCGAAATACTTGGCTATGCGCGCGAGATTATGGGCAGACGGCCTCGTCTGGCCGTTGATATATCTATTGAATTGCTGCCGGTTGATGTCGATCACGCGGCAAAGATGCGAAATGGAACGCTGCGTGGCACAGGCGATCTTGAGGTTCTCGACTAGGTGAGGCATCGGCGGTTCCGTCTTAATGATAGTAGCGTAAACTCGCTCAAAGATGCGTCAAGTCGCGAAATTGCGTGAAGCAGCCTGATCTCTACGTTCCCTTCCAATTACGTTGAAAAGGGAACTGAAATGACACGTGAAAAGGATCAAACTTCGCCTCTGAGTATCGGCCGCCGTCACTTCGTTGGCGGTGCCGTCGCGCTGGGTGCTTTGCCAGCCCTCACCTCCGGCCTCCTGATGCCGCGCGATGCCCGCGCGCAGGAAGCGAAGCGCGGTGGTCATCTGAAACTCGGTCTCAAGGGCGGCGCCACCAGTGATGCGCTCGACCCCGCGACCTATAGCGCCTCCGTGTTGTTCGTAATTGGCCGTCTCTGGGGCGACACACTTGTCGAATCCGACACTAAGACCGGTACGCCCTTGCCGTCGCTGGCGACTTCCTGGACGCCATCGGCGGACGCATCCGTCTGGACTTTCAAAATCAGGAACGACGTGCAGTTTCACGACGGCAGCAAGATGACCGTCGCGGACATCGTCGCGACATTGAAGCGACATGCGGACAAGATTTCGCAGTCGGGCGCTCTGGGGCTCATGGCCTCGATCACCGGTATCGACGAAAAAGCGGGCGACCTTGTCCTCACACTTTCGGAAGGCAATGCGGACCTGCCTTTGCTTTTGACCGACTATCACCTGATCATCCAACCGAAGGGCGGCCTCGACAAGCCTGCGGCGGCCATCGGTACAGGTCCTTACATTCTAAAAAGCTTCGAACCGGGCGTTCACGCAACCTTCGAAAAAAACCCGAAGGATTGGCGCTCCGACCGCGGCTTTGTCGACAGTGTCGAGATCCTCGTCATCAACGACAACACCGCCCGCGTTGCCGCACTTGCCTCCGGCCAAGTCCATTTCGTCAACAATGTCGATCCCAAGACAGTCCCGATGCTGCAGCGAGCACCGACCGTCGAAATCCTCCGGAATGCAGGCAAGGGCTTCTATTGTTTCCTAATGCATTGCGACATGGCTCCCTTCGACAACACCGATCTTCGGCTTGCGCTGAAATATGCCATCGATCGTCAGGCGATCCTCGAGATGGTTCTGGGCGGCTACGGAGCGATCGGCAACGACTATCCGGTCAATTCCAACTACGCTCTCGCCCCGACCGATATCGAGCAGCGCCCTTATGATCCAGACAAAGCCGCCTTCCACTTCAAGAAAGCGGGTCTCGACCGCTCCATTCAGCTGCTCACGTCAGACGCAGCCTTTCCGGGCGCTGTGGATGCGGCGATCCTGTTCCAGCAAAGCGCGCGCAAGGCCGGCATCACGATCGACGTCAAGCGCGAACCGGAAGACGGCTACTGGACCAATGTCTGGAACAAGCAGCCCTTCTGCGCCTCGTTCTGGGGCGGTCGTCCGACCCAGGATTCGCGGTATTCCACCTCTTACCTGTCGACTGCAGAATGGAACGACACGCGTTTCAAGCGCCCTGACTTCGACAAATTGGTTCTGCAAGCAAGGTCAGAACTCGATGAGGCCAAGCGCAAGGTGCTTTATCGGCAATTGGCCCTGATGGTGCGAGACGATGGCGGTCTGATCCTGCCCGTCTTCAACGACTACATCATGGCCTCTTCGAAAATGCTGAAGGGATATGTCGACGATATCGGCAACGATATGTCCAACGGCTACATCGGCAGCCGCGTGTGGCTTAATGCCTAAAGCTCTTCTGGATATATGACAATGTCAGACCGCAGCTTCACAACCATCGAAAATCAGTGGATCACCTTGAAGGATGGAACGCGGCTTGCGGCGCGCATCTGGATGCCCGAGGGCGCGGAGAACGATCCCGTGCCGTCGGTCTTCGAGTTCCTGCCCTACCGCAAGCGGGACGGGACCAGCCCCCGGGACGAGTCGACCTATCCGGTCTTCGCCGCCGCCGGCATTGCCGGGGTGCGCGTCGATATCCGCGGTTCGGGGGAATCCGACGGCGTCATCGACGGCGAATATACCGAGCGTGAGCTTGCCGATGCCTGCGAGCTGATCGCCTGGATTGCGGCGCAGCCGTGGTCGAACGGCGCGGTCGGCATGATGGGTATCTCCTGGGGCGGCTTCAACAGCCTGCAGGTCGCAGCCCTGCGCCCACCGGCGCTCAAAGCCGTCATCTCGATCGCCTCGACCGTCGACCGCTACAATGACGATATCCACTATAAGAACGGCTGCCATCTCTCCGCCCAGCTCTCATGGGCGGCGACGATGCTTGGCTACCAGTCACGTCCTCCCGATCCGGCACTTGTCGGCGAGCGCTGGAAGGAGATGTGGCTTGAGCGCCTGGCAGGCGAACCCTTTTTCATGGAGGAGTGGCTGACCCATCAGCGGCGCGATGACTTCTGGCGTCACGGCTCGATCTCAGAGGACTTTTCGAGCGTCGAAATCCCGGCGCTCGTGATTGCCGGCTGGGCCGACGGCTATCGCAATACCCCGCTGATGGCGGTCGAGGGTCTGGGCGACAAGGCGAAGGCGCTGATCGGCCCCTGGGTGCACAAATATCCGCATTTCGCCTGGCCGAAGCCGCGCGCCAATTTCCATGCCGAAGCGATCGCCTGGTGGAACAGATGGCTGCGTGGCGAAGATAACGGCATCGACAGGCTGCCGCCGGCCCGCGCCTATATTCTCGATGCCGTCCGCCCGGCGCCGCGGCGTGACAGCGATCCTGGTTTCTGGGTGGCTAAGGACAGCTGGTCGCCGCCGAAGATGCAATGCTTCTATGTCGAGCAATTCGGCAGGCTGACGGAGGGCATGCCGATCCCGCATGCGCCGGAGCATCCGGTCTATCTGAGTTCTCCCCTCGATACCGGCACGGCATCCGGTGAATATTTCACCCTCAAGCCCGACGCCGAAATGGCGATCGATCAACGCACTGACGACGCCGGCTCGCTGGTCTTCGATACGATGCCGCTGGCGCGGGATCACGACTATCTCGGCCGGCCGGTGCTGACGCTTGCGCTGCGATCCCGGGCAACGAGCGGAAATCTCTGCGCCCGGCTCGTCGATGTTCATCCTGACGGCACGGCAACGCGGGTCGCCTTCGGCGCCGTCAACCTCACCCATCGCGACGGCAACGCTGATCCGAAACCACTGACCGCGGGCGAGACGGTGTCGCTCCGGCTTGTGCTCGATGCCTGCGGTTATCGCTTCCGCAAGGGCCATCGCATCCGCCTTTCGCTTTCCACCGCCTATTGGCCGATGATCCTGCCGCCGCCGGAACACGAAGGGTTCGATATCGATATTGCCTCGCTTGGTCTTGGGCTGCCGATGCTTGGCGAACACAGGAGCATTGAAATCGACGAACCGGCCAATCCCGATCCTTTACCGAAATATATCGAGCATGCCGCCGCCGCGACCAAACGACAGGTCGTCCGTGACCTTTCGTCCAACCGCACGAAATATCGCATTCATGAGGATACGGGGCTCTACGAACATCCTGAGACCGGCCTGTCGACCCGGCAGTTGCGGGAGGAAGTCTGGTCGATCTCACCCAATGATCCGCTGTCGATGACAGGGATTTCGACCTGGACCTGCGACATGCGGCGCGCCGGCTGGTTCGTCCGCACCGTCGCAACTGCGCGGATTGCCTGCACGGCGACCGATTGGATCATAAGCGCCATCGTCACGGCATTCGAGGATGACGTGCAGATCTTCGAAAAGGTCTTCGCGGAAAAGAAGATCGCCCGCGACCTGATGTGATCGTCAGGCGGTCGCAAAATGCCGGACGGCCTCGCAGATCGCGCGAAAGCCGTCCTTGGCGCCATCGCTCATGTGGCGGGCGCGCAGCCAGGCATGCACCATCTGCGGCTCCTCCCGGAATGAGACCACGATGCCCTCAGCAGCCAGCCGGGCGGCATATTGCCGGCCGTCGTCGCGCAGCGGATCGAAATGCGCGACCGTGATGAAGGCCGGCGGCAGCCCGGCAAGCGACGGCGCCTGCAGCGGCTCGGCGATCGCACTATTGTCAGGCGCCTGCAGGATCGTGCGATAATAGGTGACATCCGCCGTTGTCAGGCCGGGCGCCGCAGCCATTTCGACATAGGAACCCGCGGCAAGATCGCCGCCGAGCGCCGGGTAGATCAGCACCTGGCCGACGACGCCTGATAGCTCCTCATTGCGTGCGCGCAAGGCAAGGCCGGCCGCAAGATTGCCGCCGGCGCTGTCGCCGATCAGCACGACCTTGCTCCCGGCGGAAAGCAGATGTTTCAGCACGGCAAAACCGTCATCCGTCTGCGCCGGCCAGCGATATTCGGGCGCGAGCCGATAATCGACCGAGACGAGTTCCGCGCCGGCGAAATCGGCGATCTCGGCGCAAATGGCATGATGGCTCTCAAGCGAACCGACCACAAAACCGCCGCCATGAAGATAGAGCAGAATGGTGCGCGTGACGATTTTGCGCGGTCGGTAGCGCCGGATCGGTATGCGCTGAACCATACCGTCCGCAAAGATCATATCCGGGGGGAGCGGTCGGTCGAAGCGCGCGCAAAGAGCATCGTACCAATGCCGCTGCTGTTCGATCGACGCCTCGATCGCATCCGGCGGATAAAAAGCATCGCAAATTGCGAGAAATTGCAGGATGCCCTTTTCGGTGGGGACAGGCGTTGGAGCGGACATTGAGGGTCCTTTCGATTTGGAACATGCAGATCCATGTCCCTGGCCGACTCTGCCGTCATCTTGCGCCTTTGCGATGGAACCGATGTGTCCGGCAGCGACCCGTTTATGTCGCGGCGCTCGATTATTTCGAGCCCATTCAAAATTCGCAAAATTTTTTTGGCGTGGACCCAAGGAAAGCTATCGGAGAAACGTCTCAATCCCGAAATAGCATCTTGCTTGATAGCTTGGGGGTAGGTGCGCATTGGATGCGGAGCTCATAGAACGAGCGCAGGGAGGTGACCGGGAGGCCTTCGGGCAACTGGTCTCGCGCCATTATGATTTCGTTCACGCGACGGCATGGCGATGGTCGGGCAGTTCCACCGACGCTGACGATATCGCCCAGGAGGTCTGCGTCAAGCTCGGCGCGGCCATCCGCGGCTTTCGCGGCGCCAGCCGCTTCAGGACATGGCTCTACACGCTGACGCTCAACGCCGCCCGCGACCATAGACGCAGACTTGCACGGGAAGAGCAGACATTCCGTGCTTACGCCGCCGAACCGCAGCAGGATGCGCCGGGCGGAAACGACGACGAGCTGTCGAGCGCATTATGGGCGGCCGTGCGCGCTTTGCCGGAACGGCAATGCGACGCCGTGCTGCTCGTCTATGGCGAAGGCCTCAGCCATTCGGCGGCCGCCGATGTCATGGGCTGCTCGGAAACGACCGTGTCCTGGCAGGTGCACGAGGCGCGCAAGAGGCTGAAGGCCATGCTCGGCAAGGAAGAGGTATGATGGACAAGGAACTCGAAAAGCTCTCCCGCCTGACACCGCCGGCAGCCGATCCGCAGGCGCGTGCACGCGCCCTTGCGGCGGCGATTCAGGCCTTCGACAGCGCAGAAAATAATGCGGCGGCAGCCCAAGGAAACGCGAAAGGCTGGCGTCCAAGCTCCATCATCAACCTGATATGGAGCCCTGCCGTGAACAAGAAATTCCTCGCCGGTTCAGCCCTTGCGACGCTGCTCGTCATTCCCGCCGCCGGCTATCTCACCTTCGAGCTGACCCGCAACCAACCGATTATCGACCAGGAAAGGATCGCCGGCACTGTTTCGAAAAAGGAAATGCCGATACCGACTGGCCGGCCGGCCGCGCCCGCGCTTTCCGAAGCGGTGACCGAAGAGAACCGGCTGCCCCAATCCGCGGCGGCCGACAGCGCTCAAGCCTTGCAGGACAAGGAGCAGGCGGTCGCGGCGCGGAAATCTGATCTCAATTCCGACGACATCTCCGCCCTCTTAAATAGGCCGGGTGGTACAATGTCCGAAGGGGCCAAACGCTCTGTTGCACCAAGTGCCGCTGCTCCCCAGCAGCAGCTGGCGGAGCCGATGGCCGTCGCCCCCTCGCCTGCTCCGCCGACGGAAAGCAGTATGCAGGTTCAAGTCGATTCCAGTCGCGAGCGCTTTGCCAATGCTGCGGCAAATCCGATCAAGAGTGTCGCGACCGATCCGGTCTCGACCTTCTCCGCCGATGTCGACAGCGCCTCCTATTCCTTCGTCCGCCGATCGCTCACCGGCGGGGCAATGCCCGATCCGCAATCGGTGCGCGTCGAGGAGATGATCAATTATTTCCCCTATGATTGGCCGAGGCCTGAAAATGCCGAGCAGCCATTCAAGGCGACCGTGACCGTGATGCCGACACCGTGGAACCACGACACGGAACTGATGCATGTGGCGATCAAGGGCTACGACATCGCGCCGGCGACCGCACCGCATGCCAATCTGGTCTTCCTGATCGATGTTTCTGGTTCGATGGACGAGCCTGACAAGCTGCCGCTGCTGAAAAGTTCCTTCCGCCTGCTGGTCAACAGGCTGAAGGCCGACGATACCGTCGCCATCGTCACCTATGCCGGCAATGCCGGCACGGTGCTCGAGCCGACGCGGGTGTCGGAAAGAGCGAAAATCCTCTCGGCGATCGACAGGTTGGAGGCTGGAGGCTCGACTGGCGGTGCCGAGGGCATCGAGGCGGCCTACGATCTTGCCCAAAAGGCTTTCGTCAAGGACGGCGTCAATCGGGTGATGCTGGCGACGGACGGCGACTTCAATGTCGGCCCGTCGAGCGACGAGGATCTGAAACGCATTATCGAGGAGAAGCGCAAGGAGGGCATCTTCCTCACCGTTCTCGGCTTCGGTCGCGGCAATCTCAACGATTCCCTGATGCAGACGCTGGCCCAGAACGGCAATGGCAGCGCCGCCTATATCGACACGCTCGCGGAGGCGCAGAAGACGCTGGTCGAAGAGGCCGGATCGACGCTGTTTCCGATCGCCAAGGACGTCAAGTTCCAGGTCGAGTTCAACCCGGAACGGATCGCCGAATACCGGCTGATCGGCTACGAGACACGCGCCCTCAAACGCGAGGATTTCAACAATGACCGCGTCGATGCCGGTGATATCGGCTCCGGCCACAGCGTCACGGCGATCTACGAGATCACGCCCAAGGGAAGCCCCGCGGTGATGAACGACGACCTGCGTTATGGCGCCGCCGATAGGGCATCGGCGGAGACACCAAGCAGCGCGCATCAGGGCGAGCTTGCCTTCGTTAAGATGCGCTACAAGCGGCCGGGCGAAGACAAGAGCACCTTGATCACCACGCCCGTCGACGACAACAACAAGGTTGCCACCATCGATGCTGCGCCGCAGGACGTCCGCTTCTCGGTGGCCGTTGCCGCCTTCGGCCAGAAACTGAGCCGCACCAGTGCCCTCGACGCCTATTCCTATCAGGCGATCGGCGATCTCGCCGCGGCATCGCGGGGGGCGGATGCCTTCGGCTACAGATCCGATTTCCTGGGTCTCGTCAGGTTGGCTGACGGCCTCAGTCAGCGATGAGGAGAGAAGCACGGCAACGGGCCGCCTGAAAAAGGCGGCCCTGGCTGCTGGGCGTTTGAAGATTAAGCTGGATTTTCAGTGGACGAGGAGCTTCGCCTTCAGTCTGTGGGCTGATAATCAATATGGTCAATCAGCCCACAGTATGAAACAGAGGCCCACCAATACAGGTCGTGGGCTGAGGAACAGAAAAAAGGTGCGGACTGCCGCACGCTTGTCGGTTGCTTCGCAGGTCGACCACCCCACTCAACGCCTCACCCCGAGAACGGAACGACAGCCGGCTCTATCCCAGTCTCGAGCCGTTGGCCGTCAGATACACGGCATAGAGCGACGTGGTTGCGGTGATGAAGAGGCGGTTTCGTTTCTCGCCGCCGAAAGCGACATTGGAGACGATCTCGGGAATCTGGATCTTGCCGATCAGCGTGCCATCTGGATCATAGCAGTGCACACCGTCGCCGGCGCTCGTCCATATCCTTCCCTTCCGGTCGACGCGAAAACCATCGAAAAATCCCGCGGTGCATTCGGCAAAAATGCCGAGATCGGTGAGCTTTCCATCACCCGATACAGCAAGCTTTCTGATATGGCGCGGACCGCCGGATAGGTGCGTCCCGCCGGTATCGGCGACATAAAGCACGGTTTCGTCGGGAGAAAACGCCAGCCCGTTCGGCTTGATGAAATCCGAAGTCATCCGATCGGTTGCGCCTGTTGCCGGATCATGCCGGTAGACGTGGCATCCGCCGATTTCCTCTTCGCCGTAGTCTCCCTCATAATCGTGGAGGATGCCGTAGCTCGGGTCGGTGAACCAGACGGTGCCATCGGATTTGACTGTGACGTCGTTGGGCGAGTTAAGCCGTTTGCCGGCAATCCGATTGGCCAGCACGGTAATCCCGCCGTCGAAATCGGTTCGCGTGACGCGGCGCGTCAGATGCTCGCAGGTGATCAGCCGGCCCTGATTGTCGACCGTGTTGCCGTTGGAGTTGTTGCTGGGCGAGCGGAAGACAGATGTCTGCCCGCTTGTATCGTCGTAGCGCATGAGGCGGTTGTTGGGGATATCGGAGAAGATCAGGTAGCGCCCGGCGGCAAACCAGGCCGGCCCCTCCAGCCAGCGGCCGCCCGTCCAAAGCCGCTCGACGCGCGCATGGCCGACGAAGCAGTTTTCAAAGCGCGGGTCGAGCACCTCGAACCCCGTACCCTCGATTTCCCCGAACATGACGCCTCTCCTCGCAAAAATTGTTATCGATACCATTTTGTCCTGCTTTGTGTCCTACGTACAGAGCAGTGGACTGTGAAACGCGGCACTCCAGCAATAATATCCATTGTGCGATGATAGCGATAACTTTATCGTATCCTCAGTTGCCAACTCGGAAGCTGTTTAAGGGCGGGGCTAGTGAAAAACGAGGATGAGCCAAAAGACAAACGTCCTAAGGGAGGAGACGCCCAGAAGCTGACAATGGCCGAAGTCGCCAAATATGTCGGTGTATCGGCCATGACCGTTTCGCGCGCCTTTCGCCAGGATGCAAGCGTTTCCGAAGAGACGCGGAAGCGCATCATGGAAGCGGTCGATGCGCTCGGTTACGTCATCGATCTCTCGGCCGGCAGCCTTTCCTCGCGCCGCAGCGGCTTCATCGCGGCGCTCGTGCCCTCCATCAACAATTCGAACTTCTCCGACACCGCCCGCGGAATCACCGATGCGTTGGAGAATACCGGCCTTCAGCTTTTGCTCGGCTACACCGACTATGCCGCCGAGAAAGAGGAGAAGCTGATCGAAGCGATGCTGCGCCGGCGCCCCGAGGGTATCATCCTGACAGGCGGCTCGCATACCGACCGGGCGCGGCGCATGCTTGATAAGGCTGGCATTCCGGTGGTTGAAACCTGGGAAATTCCAGAAGAGCCGATCAATCATGTCGTCGGCTTTTCCAATAGCGAGGCGATGTCGCTGCTGGTCCGGACGCTTGCAAGCCAAGGCTATCGGCGGTTCGGCTATATCGGGGGAACGACGGCGCGCGATACGCGCGGCAGCCAGCGCCGAAGCGGGTTTTTAAAGACCGTCGACGAACTGGGATTGGGACCGGGCAGGGCGATTTCCTTCGGCGTGCCGCCAATCACCATGGAACAGGGCGGCCAGGCGGTGATGAGCCTCCTGGAGCGCTGGCCGGACACGGAAGTCGTTCTCTGCGTCTCCGACCTTTCAGCCTTCGGTGCGATCATGGAATGCAAGCGCAGGGGAATGCGCGTGCCTGAAGATATCGCCATTGCCGGTTTCGGCGACTACGAGATCTCGTCGATCTGTCATCCCAGCATCACCACGATCAATGTCGACTGTTACGGCATCGGCCGTCAGGCCGCCGTCCGCCTGCTCGATGCCCTGCAGGCGGGCGGCGAGGCGACCGGCGACGAGATCATACTGACCGGCTATAGGGTCGTGTTGCGCGAGAGCACGGATCGAAGCGCCCGGTAATCCGTGCCTTGTCAGAAGGCGATCTGGACTTTCATCGACTTGCTGCGGTCGCTTGCCAATTCAAAGGCGGCGACGGCCTCATCGATCTTAAAGACACCTGTCAGCAGCGGCTTCAGATCGACGCGTCGCGCGTTGATCAGCTCGACGGCAAGCGCAAATTCCTCGTGAAAGCGGAATGTTCCGCGCATCTCGATTTCCTTGGCGACGATCATGTTCTGCGGGATGGAGACATCGCCGCCAAGGCCGAGTTGCACGAGAACGGCACGGGGCTTCAGCACTTCCAGACCGGCGCGCACCGCCCGCTCATTGCCCGATGCTTCGAACATGACGTCGAAATATCCCTTGTCGGCGCCGTAGGCGGCGAGGTCGGCGGCATGCGTCGCGACATTGATCGTTCGATCCGCACCGCTGGTGCGGGCGATCGCCAGAACGCTGTCGGTCACATCGGTCGCGACGATTTCGCGGGCGCCGAGAACGCGCGCAGCAACGATCGCCAGCATGCCGATCGGGCCGCAGCCGGTGACGAGCACCCGTTTACCCAGCAGTGATCCGGCGCGGCTGGCGGCATGCAGCGTCACGGCGAAGGGTTCGGCGAAGGCCGCTTCGTGAATGGAGATGCCGTCGGCGACCTTGTGGCATTGCCAGCGCTCCGCCACCAGCCGCTGGCGAAAGCCGCCCTGAATATGCGGCATCGGCATGGCGCTGCCGTAAAAGCGCATGTTGAGGCAGTGGTTCTGCTGTCCCTTCAGGCAATATTGGCAATGATTGCACGGCCGGCTCGGAGACACCGCAACACGGTCTCCGACGACAAGATCGCTCACGCCGGCACCCAGCGCTTTGACCGTGCCGGCGATCTCATGGCCGAGGATCATCGGCTCGCGCAGGCGCACGGTGCCGAAGCCGCCATGATTGTAATAATGCAGGTCGGAGCCGCAGATGCCGCCGGCTTCGATGGCAATCTCAACCTGCCCCTCTCCGGCAACCTCCGGTTGGCGCTCCTCGATCCTGAGATCCTTGGCGGCATGAATGACGATGGCTTTCATAGCGAAACCCTCACACGACGGGAGTTGGAAGCGGGTTGCCGGCAAAATGCGCGGCGAGATTGTCTCTGACCAGTTGACCCATGGCCTTGCGGGTTTCGACGGTACCGGAGCCATGATGGGGCTGCAACACCACGTTTTGAAGCGTCAGGAAACGCGCATCGATCTTCGGTTCGTTGAGGAAGACGTCGAGGCCGGCAGCCTGAATGGTGCCGTTCTGCAGGGCCGCGATCAGCGCCTCTTCATCGACGGTGGTCCCGCGCGAAACATTGATCAGCATGCCGTTGGGACCGAGCGCTTTCAGCACTTCGGCATTGATGATCTTCATCGTCGCCTGTCCGCCGGGGACGATGACGATCAGGAAATCGGCCCAATCGGCAAGCGCCACCAGGTCCGGCTGGTAGGCATAGGCGACATCCTTGTGCTCATTGCGGGCAAAATAGGCGATGTCGCAGCCGAAAGCGTCAGCCCGCCTGGCGATTGCTTTGCCGATCCGCCCCATGCCGGCGAGCCCGACCTTCTTGCCGGAGACCCGCGTTACCAGCGGCATGGCGACATTGCCCCACTGGCCGGCGCGGACGAAACCATCGGCCTGCGGAATCTGCCGGGCCGTCGCAAGCAGCAGGCCGATGGCGATGTCGGCCACGTCCTCGGTCAGCACATCGGGGGTATTGGTGACGCGAAGGCCGTTGGCGCGGGCATAGGACAAGTCGATAGCGTCGGTGCCGACGCCGTAGCAGGAGACGATCTCCAGCTTCGGCAATTGCTTCATCAGCTCGGCGGAGGCGCCGAGTTCACCGCGCGTCGCGATGGCGCGAATATCCTTGCCGACCCTTGCGAGCAGCTCCTGCCGGTCTGTCGCTTCCCACAGGCGGTGAACGCAATACTTCGCCTCCAGATCGACCATATCCCATTCCGGATAGGCTCCGGTCATCAAGATCTCTACCTCAGGCATTCCGTCTCCACCGCATTTTGACAGTTGATTATGTTATCGATAACATATAATCCGGACAAGCGATGTCAAGTGAGTTTCACCTGAAGTGGCGGTATAAGCCGTCATTCGCAGCGACACCGGAGGAGTTATTTGCATGAAGAACCTTTTTGATCTGACCGGACGGCTTGCCCTGATCACCGGCTCCAGCCAGGGGATCGGCTATGCGCTGGCCGAGGGCCTGGCGCAGCATGGCGCCGAGGTCGTCATCAACGGCCGCACGCCCGAAAGCGTCAAACGCGCGGTCGAGAGCCTCAAGGCTCAAGGACTGTCTGCCCATGCGGCCATCTTCGATGTGACCAGCAAGGACGCCGCCAAAGCGGGCATCGATGCGATTGAGGCCGATATCGGGCCGCTCGACATCCTGATCAACAATGCCGGCATGCAGTTTCGCACACCTCTGGAGGATTTTCCGGCGGACAAATGGGAGCTTTTGCTGACCACCAATATTTCGAGCGTGTTTTACGTCGGCCAGGCGGCTGCCAAAGCCATGATCGCTCGCGGTCAGGGCAAGATCATCAACATCGCCTCCGTACAGAGCGAACTGGCCCGCCCGGGCATTGCCCCCTATACGGCGACGAAGGGCGCGGTGCGCAACCTGACGCGCGGCATGTGCGCCGATTGGGCCAAGCACGGCCTGCAGATCAATGCGATCGCGCCGGGTTACTTCAAGACGCCGCTCAACCAGGCGCTCGTCGACAATCCCGAATTCTCGTCCTGGCTCGAGAAGCGGACGCCGGCCGGTCGCTGGGGCAATGTCGAGGAACTGGTCGGTGCCGCCGTTTTCCTCTCGGGCCGCGGCTCGTCTTTCATCAACGGCCACACGCTTTATGTCGATGGCGGCATCACGACCTGCCTCTGACAGAGACGCGACGATGGAGCTCGAGAAAGAAGCGCCGTCTCTGGCCGTCGTGGTCATGGGTGTCAGCGGTTGCGGCAAATCCTCGGTCGGCGAGGGCATCGCCGCTCGAAACGGCATGCGGTTTGTGGAGGGCGACCAGCTCCACCCGGCTCGCAATGTCGAGAAGATGGCGAAGGGCATACCGCTCACCGATGATGACCGCCTGCCGTGGCTCGACCGGATCGGCGTGGAAATAAAGGCCGCGCAAGACGCGTCGCAAGGATTGGTGATCTCGTGTTCGGCGCTGAAGAGAAGCTATCGGGACAGGTTGAGGCAGGCGGCAGGCGGGCGCCTGGCCTTTGTTTTCCTGGAGGGGTCGCGCGATCTGCTGCTGTCGCGGATGCAGGCCCGTCAGGGCCATTTCATGCCGGCGTCGCTGCTCGATAGCCAGTTGCAGACGCTGGAACCGCCGACCGGTGAAGCCGGTGTGGTCACTGTGACGATCGATATGGCTTTGGATGATATGGTGGCGCTGGCTTGTGAGGAGCTGAGAGGCGCGGCCGTCAAGGGAGGGTTTCATGCAGGATGATTATAGAGCAGACATCGCAGTCATCGGTGCCGGCATCATGGGCACGGCGATTATCACGCGCTTGATTGAGACCGGGCACAAAGTAACGGTCTTCGATCTTGATGCCGAAAAGGTTGCGGCGCTGGAAGCCAAGGGGGCTCGCGCAGCTGCTTCCGTGGAGGAGGCGGTCTCCGCCTCGCAATTCTGCGTGCTCAGTCTCAATCACGCCAGCATCGTCCGCGCCGTCGTTTTCGGCGAGAAGGGGGTTGCGGCGGCGGCATGCGCCGACAAGCTGCTGATCGACATGTCCTCCATCGATCCCGCCGAAACGGCAGATATGGCGAAGCGGCTGCGTGCGGAAACGGGCATGGCATGGGTGGATTGCCCGCTTTCGGGCGGCGTGCCCGGCGCGCTCGGCGGCAAATTGACGATCATGGCCGGCGGCAGCCCCGAGGATTTCGAGCGGGCGCGCGTGGTGATGCGGCATCTTGCCGCCAATTATACGCTGATGGGCGCCTCCGGCGCCGGGCAGACCACCAAGCTGATTAATCAGCTGTTCTGCGCCGTGCTGTTTCAGGCGGTCGCCGAAGCCGTCAAGCTCGCCGAAGCCGGCGGCGTCGATCCCTCAGCCATTCCGGCAGCGCTTGCCGGCGGCAGGGCGGACAGCCGGATATTGCAGGAATTCATGGCAAAATTCGCCGCCCGGGATTTCTCGCCGACGGGCCGGATCGACAACATGCTGAAGGACCTGGACTCGCTTCAGGCCTTTGCGCTGAAGACCAAGACGCCGCTGCCGATGACGGGTGTGGTGGTGGAGATTCACCGCCTGCTATGCGCCGCCGGCCTTGGGCCGAAGGACTCCGCCGAGATGATGCATCTCCTCGACGGATTTCGCGCCACTGACCTCATCTTGCGGGGTGGGAATTGTCACTTTCCGCTTGACTACCGATGAATGTTATCGATAACATCTTTTTATAAGAGCTGCAGCTTTGGGAGGAGCCACAGTGGAAGCCAAGAGACTGCTGGAGTTCCAATCGATCACCAAGAACTTCGGCGGCACGCAGGCGCTGCGTGACGTATCGATCGATCTGCGCGAGGGCGAGATCCTTGCGTTGCTGGGCGAAAACGGCGCCGGCAAATCGACGCTGATTAAGACGCTTGCCGGCATCTACAAGCCGGATCATGGCGACATCCTCTTTCGCGGCCAGAGCTACCATCATCGCCCGCCGAAACCGAACGAACGGCAGCCGGTCGCCTTCATCCATCAGGATCTCGGTCTGATCGAGTGGATGACGGTCGGCGAGAATATGGGTCTGTCGCAAGGCTTCTCGATGCGAAGCGGTCTCATCGATTGGAACAGGACGCAGGCGCGGGCCAAGGAAGCGCTGAAGCTCGTCGGCTGCGACTTCGATCCGACGACGCGGGTCTCGGCCCTGTCGCGCACCGAAAAATCGCTTGTCGCCATTGCCCGCGCCCTTGCGGTGGAAGCCGATGTTCTGGTGCTCGACGAGCCGACGGCGAGCCTTCCGGCCGATGAAGTCGATCGGCTGTTCAACGCCATCCGCCCGCTGAAGGAGCGCGGCGTCGGCATGATCTATGTCTCCCACAGGCTGGACGAGATTTTCCGCATCGCCGATCGCGTTGCGGTGCTGCGCGACGGATGCATGGTCGGGCAGAAGCCGGTCAGCGAGACCACCCCCGACGAACTGGTGACGATGATCATCGGCCGCAGCGGCGACAGTCTTTTTTCCAAGAGTGAGATCAAGCCCGGCAAGGCGATCGTCAAGGTTCGTGACCTCGTCTGCGCCGGCACCAGCCCGATCTCCTTCGATATTCGCGAGGGCGAGCTGCTGGGTCTGGCCGGGCTGCGCGGCGCCGGCCAGGAAAGGATCGGCCGGGCGCTGTTCGGCTGCGAGCCCTTCAACGGCTCGGTTCTGCTGCATGGCGAGGCGCCGGATCTTTCCAGCCCGCGGCAGGCCATGGCCTCGGGCATCGGTCTGATTGCCCGTGACCGGACGGAGGAATCCGTCGCACTGTCGCTTTCCATTCGGGAAAATACCTATCTCAATCCGGGCGCCGTCGGCCGCGGGATTTTCTCCTTCATGTCGCCGCGTGGCGAAGCCGATCTTGCCCATGCTATCGGCCATTCCGTCGGCCTCAGGCCGAACGATCCGGATCTGCCGGTGGAGGCGCTGTCCGGCGGCAACCAGCAGAAGGTGGTCGTCGGCCGCTGGCTGGCGACCGGCCGCAAGCTGCTGGTCGCCGAAGACCCGACCGCCGGCGTCGACATCGGCGCGCGCGCCGAAATCTACCGCCTGATCACCCAGGCGCTGGAAGCCGGGCTCGCGGTCGTCGTGGTCTCGACGGATTTCGAGGAAATCGCCCATATCTGCCACCGCGCGCTGGTTTTCTCGCGCGGGAAAATCGTCAGCGAACTGAGTGGAAGCGCCCTGACCACGGAGGCGGTCATCACCGCCGCCTCGGCGTCGGAAGCGGCTTGAGCCATCGGGAGAACAGCCATGCAATCCATAGAATCCACCGCGCTGGAGCCGACCAAGAGCGAAATGACCGGCCTGTCCACCGGCCAGAAGATCGGACGCCTGATACCGGTTTACGGTCTGGTCATCCTGACCGCCGGCCTGATCGTGCTCTTCTCGATACTCCTGCCCGATACGTTCCCGACCGTGCTGAACGTCCGCTCGATCGTCTCCGACAAAGCGATCATCGCGCTTCTGTCGCTGGCCGCAATGATCCCGATGGCATCGGGCCGCATCGATCTGACCGTCGGCTACGGCATCGTGCTCTGGCATATTCTCGCCATCAGCCTGCAGACCGCCTACGGCCTGCCTTGGCCGGTCGCGGTCGTCATCGTTCTCGCGCTCGGCGTCCTCACAGGCTTCATCAACGGCCTGCTCGTCGAAGTCGCCAAGATCGACAGCTTCATCGCCACGCTCGGCACCGGAACGGTTCTTTACGCGCTTGCCCTCTGGCACACCGGCGGCCGGCAGGTGGTCGGTGTCCTGCCGGACGGTTTTTATGCGCTGAACGGCACCATGCTCTTCGGCCTGCCAATCACCGGCTTCTATGTGCTGCTGATCGCGATCTGCATGTGGATCGTCCTCGAATACCTGCCGATCGGCCGTTATCTCTATGCCATCGGCGCCAATCCCAAGGCTGCGGCCCTCAATGGCATTCCCGTCCGCAAATTCGTGATCGGCGCCTTCGTCACCTCGGGCCTGCTGGCGGCGTTGACCGGCGTCCTTCTCGCCTCGAAGCTGCGCATCGGCCAGGCGAGCGTCGGCCTCGAATATCTGCTGCCGGCGCTTGTCGGCGCCTTCCTCGGGTCAACGACGATCAAGCCGGGACGGGTGAACGTCTGGGGGACCCTGATCGGCGTCATCATCCTGGCGGTCGGCATATCGGGAATTCAGCAATTCGGCGGGTCGTTCTTCGTCGAACCGCTGTTCAACGGCGTGACACTGCTGATTGCCATCGGCATAGCAGGTTATGCCCAGCGCAAGCGCGGAGCTGTGAGGAGGATCACACCCGCATCCAAATGAGGATGCCGGCTCATCCGGCATTCCAGAACAAACAAAATGGAGGAGTGAACATGAAGCGCAGGACTTTAATGCAGGCAACGGTCGCAACCGTCGCCCTCATGCTGAGCGTGCCGGCGATGGCGGATTCGATGGCTGACGCCAAGGCCGTGGTCGAGAAATATGCGTCCAAGGTGAGCGCCTGGGATGGCCCGACGAGCGGCCCGAAGGGCGCCACCGGCAAGAACATCGTCATTCTTGCTGCCGATATGAAGAACGGCGGCATCCTCGGCGTCGTCAACGGCGTTCAGGAAGCGGCAGGCGCATTGGGCTGGACGGTGAAGGCGCTGGACGGCGCCGGTTCGATCGGCGGGCGCACAGCGGCTTTCGGCCAGGCCATGGCGCTGAAGCCCGATGGCATCATCATCAACGGCTTCGACGCCGTCGAGCAGAAGCCTGCGATGGAAGCGGCGAAGGCCGCCGGCATTCCGATGGTTTCCTGGCACGCCGCCTCGGCGGTCGGGCCGGTTCCTGAGGTCGGCGTATTCGCCAATGTGACCACCGACGCGATGGAAGTCTCGAAGTCTGCGGCCGATTGGGCCTTCGTCGATGCCGGCGGCAAGCCGGGCGTCATCATCTTCACCGACTCCACCTACGCGATCGCGATAGCCAAGGCCGACCGCATGAAGAAGGAGATCGAAGATCTCGGCGGCACCGTCCTCGAATATGTCGACACGCCGATCGCCGAAACCTCCCAGCGCATGCCGCAACTGACGACGTCGCTGCTGCAGAAGTACGGCGCCAAGTGGACGCATTCTCTGGCGATCAACGACCTCTACTACGACTTCATGGGCCCGTCGCTTGCCTCGGCCGGCATTGCCGGCGACGGCAAGCCGGTGAATGTCGCGGCCGGTGACGGCTCGGAGAGCGCCTATCAGCGTATCCGTGCCAAGCAGTACCAGGCCGTCACGGTGGCCGAGCCGCTCAATTTGCAGGGCTGGCAGCTCGTCGATGAATTGAACCGCGCCTTCGCCGGCGCGCCGTGGTCGGGCTATGTCTCGCCGTTGCACGTGGTGACCAGTGAGAATGTCGAGTTCGACGGCGGACCGAAGAACAGCTTCGATCCCGATAATGGCTATCGCGATCAATACAAGAAGATCTGGGGCAAATAGGCCTTTCAAGCAGGGCGTACCAACCGGTACGCCCTGATCCCTGACATCACATCAATACCGATCCAGCTCCGGCGAGTTTTGGAAGAGAGAACCTATGATCATTCGTTATGCTTTGTTTGAGGGCGAAATCCATCCCGGTCGGGAAGAGGAATTCCGCGACTTTGTGAGACAGCAGCTCGTTCCTCTCTGGACGCAATTTCCGGGTGCGGAGGAAATACGGGTGCTGGACGGGGTGGAGCGCGACGAGGGTGCTCCGGTCTACGCCATGGCCTTGGCCATCCGGTATCCTCACATGGAGGCTGTGAACGCAGCACTTCTCTCCGACGTGCGGTTTCAGAGCCGCGAGGTCACCGGCGAGCTATTGAAGCTTTTCACCGGCAAAGTGCATCATCACGTGTTCGCTGCCAACGAATATCCTCCGCGTGTCGCCTGACATCACGCGGAGCAGCCGGTGAGCACCAGGCGTTAGGCCGCCGTCGCCACGCAGCGGTGGCGGCCGGCATTCTTGGGGCGTAGAAGTTGGCGTCCGCGATATGCAGTGCTGCCTCCAGCCTGTCGGTCAAAGACCAATCCGCCAGAAGATAATTCGCGATGACATCGGCTCGCGCTCCCGCAAACATTCGGCACTATTTTCTGCAACAGTTGATAAGCCTCTTTCTATGTAGCAACTTGAAATATACTTTCGCGTACGAAAATCAGACGTTTTGCGCAGAAATACAGAAAAAATATACAAAAAGCGCAGCAGAGTGACCCCTCTCGGCGTCGTTTACACTCTCTAAAATATATCACCTTATTTTTAAGGTATCGGAGCGGCGTTCCCAGAGATCGTCACCTACGCCATGACGGCGGGCCGGGATCCGAATCTCGTATGAAATCGACGTTGTTACCATGACGCAGGCGCCTCGCATTTCGATGCGTTGGCTCTGCTCAGGAAACAACGCGCGGTCGTAGGCGCATGGCATCGCTTCCGCGTGCGGGAGTGCCTATCGGCTGCTCGGGACAACGGGGTCCCACATTTGAACGAGATGAGGCGAACGATCCTGGGGCAAGACACCTGTGACAAACCTCCCATACGACGGAGAGTGGCAATGAAGAGCATTCAGAATTTCGGGGTCGCGATGCGTCTCGCCCTTGGCTTCAGCTTCCTGATCTTGCTGATGGCCGGCCTGAGCATCTATTCGGCGGTCAAGGTCGCGGAGATCAACAGCAATCTCGAAACGATCAACGACGTCAACAGCGTCAAACAGCGGTTCGCCATCAACTATCGCGGCAGCGTGCACGACCGGGCGATTGCCATTCGCGACGTGACCCTGGTGACCTCTGCCGATGAGCGCAAGGCGGCCGAGGCACTGATCGAAAAGCTCGCGGCTTCTTATGCCGAGAACGAAAAGCGCATGGCCGATATGGTCGCATCTCCGGCGGGTGCGACGGACCAGGAGAAGTCCATCCTGAAGGAGATCGCCGACATCCAAGCGAAAACCAATCCCCTGGTCGCCCAGATCAGCGCGCTGCAGGGAAAGGGTGACGGCGAGGCTGCCCGCAAGATCCTGCTCGAACAGGCGCGGCCGGCCTTCGATGCCTGGCTCGGCGCCATCAACAAATTCATCGACTACCAGGAAGCACTGAACAAATCGATCGGTGGAGACGTCCGCAGCACGGCCAGCGGCTTCAAGCCGATCGTCCTGACGGCGCTGGGCATCGCGGCTCTTCTTTCCGTCCTCGCCGCGGTCATTACCGCACGCACGATCGTTGGCCCGCTGGCAAAACTGCAGCTTTCGCTGAAGGCGATGGCGGAGGGCAATCTCGATGGCGATCGTCGCCTCGAAGCGCGCGGCGACGAGATCGGCAAGCTTGCCCGCGCCGTGGCGGGATTGCGCGACGCCATTTCGGCAAAGGCGGAGCGGGAAGCCGATGCGGAAGCCAGGCGGGCCGTGGCGGAACGTCACCGGCTCGAACAGGATGCCGACGAGCGCCGCACCCTTGCCGAGCAGACGGACCGGGCCGTTGGCCAGCTTGGCAGTGCATTGCAGGCGTTGGCCAATGGCGACCTCACGCAGCAGATCGGCACGCCGTTCATCCCGTCTCTGGAAAAACTCAGAGCCGACTTCAATTCCGCGGTCGAAAAGCTCCGTGCCGCCATGCAAAAGGTTGCCGAGAACGCCAGCGCCATCGCGGCCGGCGCACAGGAGATCCGCTCCGCTTCGGACGATCTCGCCAAGCGGACCGAGCAGCAGGCCGCCTCCGTCGAGGAGACCGCCGCTGCCCTGGAAGAGATCACCACCACCGTCGCCGACTCCAGCAACAGGGCTCAGGAGGCAGGCCAGCTCGTCCGCAAGACGAAAGACAATGCGGAACGCTCGGGCGGTGTCGTTCGCGACGCAGTCGATGCTATGGGCAAGATCGAATCCTCCGCCACCGAGATTGGCAGCATCATCGGCGTCATCGACGAAATCGCCTTCCAGACCAACCTGCTGGCGCTGAACGCCGGCGTCGAAGCGGCCCGCGCCGGTGAAGCAGGCAAGGGCTTTGCCGTTGTTGCCCAGGAAGTGCGCGAACTGGCGCAGCGTTCCGCCAAGGCGGCAAAGGAAATCAAGGAGCTGATCAACGCTTCGAACGGCCATGTCAAAAACGGCGTCGCCCTGGTTGGCGAAACCGGAAAGGCCCTGCAGGAGATTGCGGTACAGGTGCAGCAGGTCGACGGCAATGTCGGGGCCATTGTCGGCGCCTCGCAGGAGCAGGCGACGGGGCTGAAGGAAATCAATACCGCCGTCAACAGGATGGATCAGGGCACGCAGCAGAACGCCGCGATGGTCGAGGAAGCCACAGCCGCCGCTCACAAACTCGCCAAGGAAGCCGACGCACTGTTTCAGCTCCTGGGTCAGTTCAACATTGGGGGAGCGGTGGCATCGAGGCGCATGTCGCAGCCGGCTCCGGCGCATGCTCAGCCCGTGGTTTCGCCAGCGCGCCAGATGATTGCCAAGGTCAGCAGGTCGTTCCAGGGGAGTGCAACCCAGGGGAACGCAGCATTGGCCGGCGATTGGGAAGAGTTTTAATCGTCAGATTTCTCTTCAGCCTCCGCTGAAAAGGTAGGCGACGAAGGGCAGCGTTTGCTGCCCTTCGTGTTTTTATCTTACGCCCGGGCCGGGACCTTGGCCGGAAGCAGGGCGTTGACCACGACCGCAACGGCGATGTTTGCCGCCAGCGCCAGCAGGCCGGTATAGACGGTGAAGGGTTCACCGCCGAGGCTGATCATATGCAGCGGCTTCCAGCCGGCATCCCAGACGAGGTAGGTGCCGCCGCAGAAGCCGACGAACCAGCCGGCAAGCAGACCGGGTGCGCGGAACCAGTTGGTATAGAGACCGAAGACAAGAGCCGGCAGCGTCTGCAGGATCCAGATGCCGCCGAGCAGCTGCAGGTCGAGTGCGAACTGCGTCGGCAGGAAGATGATGACGAGCAACGCGCCGACCTTCACCACCAGCGACGTCACTTTCGCGACCTTGGCTTCGCCCGCATCGCTGACCTTGGGGTCGACATAGGCCTTCCAGAAATTGCGGGTGAAGAGGTTGGCGGCGCCGATGCTCATCACCGCCGCCGGCACCAGTGCCCCGATGGCGATCGCCGCAAAGGCGAAACCGGAGAACCAACCCGAAAACAGCGTCTTGAACAGGGTCGGAACGACATCATTGGCACTGTCGAGCTTCAGGTTGGCGGCATGGCCCATATAGCCGAGCAGCGCCAGAAGCCCGAGCAGCAGCGTATAGGCGGGCAGCATGATCGCATTCTTGCGGATCGTCTTGCCGCTGTTGGAGGCAAAGATGCCGGTCAGCGTATGCGGATACATGAAGGCCGCCAGTGCCGAACCGAAAGCGAGCGTGGCATAGGCGACATACTGATTGCCGCCGAGCAGCAGGTTGCCGGAACCCTTGGCCTGGAAGGCCGCGTCAGCCGATGCGAAGACATTGGCGTAGCCGCCGAGCTTCGACGGGATCAGCGCGACCGCTGCGATCACCACGATATAAATCATGATGTCCTTGACGAAGGCGATCAGAGCCGGGGCGCGCAGGCCCGCCGAATAGGTGTAGAGCGCCAGCACGATGAAGGCGATCGCCAGCGGCAGCTCGCCGTGCAGTCCGAGCGCCTTCAATACCGCCGTCATGCCGACGAGCTGGAGGGCAATGTAAGGCATGGTGGCGATGACGCCCGTTGCCGCGACGGCGAGCTCGAGACCGCGCGATCCATATTGGCCGTGAACAACGTCGGCGGCCGTGACATAGCCGAAATCCTTGGCGCGTTTCCACAGGATCGGCATGACCATGAAGACGAAGGGATAGACGACGATCGTATAGGGCAGCGCGAAGAAACCGTAGGCGCCGACGGTATAGACAAGCGCCGGGACGGCGATGACTGTATAGGCGGTATAGAAGTCGCCGCCGACGAGGAACCAGGTGATCCAGGTGCCGAAGTTGCGGCCGCCGAGACCCCATTCATCGATATGGGCGAGCGTCTCGGGCTTGCGCCAGCGGCTGGCGACGAAACCCATGACGGTGACGAGGGCGAAGAAGAAGATGAAGACGGCGAGCGCCGTGCCGTTGATGTCAGTCGTCATGGCGAACGCTCCGATAGGCGATCCAGGTCAGCGTCGCAGTGATCGGCACCCAGAGAAGCTGATACCAGTAGAAGAAGGGGAAGCCGAAAAGCGACGGCTCACGAAGATTGTAGAATGGCGGCCAGAGCAGACCTATGTACGGAATGATCAGCAGCCATAGCGCTGCCTTGCTACGTGGTTTTTCCATGTCGGAGTACCTTTCAGGCGCCGCGGTCTGCGGTCGCCATGTTCCAGTTGTCGGCGTGGAAGGCAGGTCTGTCACCGGCGCCGGCAGCAGGCCCGGTTCGGGTCGCTCGAGCTTTTCCGGCGGATCGGAAGCTGATGTAACGCATGTGAATTCCTCCCAACGGCTGGCGCTTGGCAAGCCGCGAATGGAGTCCTAGGGCGTCGGTTTTGTCCTCACAAGATGGGCGCAGAGCTGAAATACCGGGCTCTACCCAGAAGTGGGTAGGCGCGAATTTGCGTCGATTTTCGAGGCGATGCCGTGATCGAGCGCGTAGCGGATCAGGCCTGCGGTGGTGGCGATGCCAAGTTTCTTTTTGAGGTTCTTGCGATGGGTTTCTGCCGTGGCAGAGCTTATCCCGAGCACTTCGGCGATCTCGCGGTTGCTCCGGCCGGCAACGATCAGCCCGAGGATATCGCGTTCGCGCGGCGTCAAGGGGTCGCTCCCCTCCTCCGCCCGTTCCCCCATCAGCGCGTCGAAGACGCCGGAGGAGAAATAGGTGCCGCCATCCGAGACGGTTTCGATCGCCGCGACGATCTCCTCTGTGGAGACGTCTTTCAGAACATAACCGGCGGCGCCGCGCATGACCGAGGAGGAGATATATTCCCGGCTGTCATGCATGGAGAGCATCACGACGCGGGTCTGCGGAAGTTCGCTCCTGAACAGTTCGATCGCATCGATGCCGCTGAGCTTCGGCATGTTGATGTCCATCAGCACCACCTGCGGCTGGATCTGCCGGGCGATATCGAGCCCGGCTTGCGCTAGCCCGGCGGTGCCGGCGACCTCGATATGATCGAATGTCTCGAGCACGGCTTTCAATCCGTCCAGCACCAGCGGATGGTTGTCGATCAGGAGTACCTTGATTTTCGGGCGTTCCGTCATGCGGCTTGCGCCTGCTTGCCAGGGGCAAGATTGGCCGATCTCGGCATCATCGCCGTCAGCGTCGTGCCGGCCTCGCTGCTGTTGATGAGAAGCAGGCCCCGGAAGTGCGCCATCCGCTCCTGCATGTTGCGCAGGCCGAGGCCCGAGCCGCCGGACGTGCCATCCCTAGCGCCATCGAAGCCGGTGCCGTTGTCGGAGATGGTCATTCGGGCGCGGCCGCCGTCGCTCCAGAGCTTGACCGAAAGCTTCGAGGCGCCCGAATGCCGTTCGACATTGTTGAAGGCTTCCTGGGCGACGCGATAAAGGGCGGTGCTGGCTTCCGCCTTCAGCATGCCGGCAAAGCCCGAGGCGTCGATCGTCGTCTCGATCCCCGTCCGTTCGGCAAAGTGATGACACAGTGCCTCCAGCGCCGCCGTCAGGCCGAGATCGTCGAGCACGCGCGGGCGCAGATCATGCGAGAGCAGCCGGATTTCCTTGATGGCGCCGTTCAGCGCCTCGACGCCGCGCTCGATGGTCAGTGCCGCCTCGTCGACATTGGTCCTGACCTTGCGGCCGGCGAGATCCATCGCATAGCGCACGCCGAGAAGATTTTGGGAGATGCCGTCATGCAGCTCGCGCGCCAGCCGGGTGCGCTCCTCTTCCTGGGTGTCGATGACCCGCTGCGTCAGCTCCTTGAGCCGGCTGTCGGCCATGCGGCGTTCGTGGAAGGTCAGCAGCATGCAGGTGGTGAAAACGACGAGCACTGCGGGCACGGCGATCAGCGCGACGATGATGAAAGTCCGTCTTATGTTGGCGCGCATCACCTTGTTGGCGGCGGCACTCTGGGCAAAGACGTCGTCCAGATAAACGCCGGTTCCCACCACCCAGTGCCATTTGTCGAGACTGACGACGAAGGAGAGCTTGTCGGCGATCTGTCCAGTGGAAGGTTTCTGCCATTTGTACTGGTGCAGGCCGCCGCCCGCCTTTGCCGTGGCGATCAGCTCGGCTATCACCTTGTCGCCATCGGGATCGGTAAGGTCGAGCCAGTTTTGCCCATGCCGGAAGCTCTGGCGCGGATGAACGATATTGTTTCCGTCATAATCGTAGACGAAGAAATAGCCGTCCTTGCCGTAGTCGAGCGAGGTCAGAATACTAGCCACCTGCTGTTTGGCGGCTTCGTCGTCGGGGCCGGCCTTGTCGTAGATCGTCTGGATGGCCGATAGGGCAAGATTGGTCAGATTGAGGATCTCGGCTTCCCTCGTCTTCAGCATGTTCTGCTCGAACGTCTCGATGCTGTTCTTGGCGAGATTTGCCGATTGCCAGGTGATGAAGGTGGTGATCGCGAGGATCGAGATGACGAGGGGGACGATCGCCAATGCGATGATCTGATGTCGTAGCGTCAACGGTCATTCCTCCCAAGGATCTGCGCCCGGAATTATGCCCTTTGTCCTATATGAGTCCAGTCGCTTGCCCGGGGGCGCGATCGCTATTCCAGCGGCACGAACAGGCCGAGCTTGACGTCGCGCAGCACGACATTGGTGTGCATGCGGCGGATCTGCGGATTGTCGGCCATGATCAGGGCGGCGATGTCGTCATAATGCTCGACGTCGCGGGCGGTGACGATCGCGATCAGATCGACGGCGCCTGTGACGTAATAGACTTGCTGAATATGATCCTGCTTCTCCGCCCAAAGGCGGAATTTCGCCAGCGCGTCGTAATTGTCGCGCTCGATCTCCATGCCGACGATGAAGACCATCGATGTCGCCGTCGCCTTGCGATCGAGTATAGCCACCTCCGCTTTGATGATCCCCTCCTCGCGCAGCCGCTTCAACCGCCGCTGCACGGCGGAGACCGAAAGGCCGACCCGTTCGGCGATGGTTTCAGCCTTCAACTGGCAATCGCGTTGGACGATATCGAGAATGTCGCGGTCAAAACGATCCAGTTGCTCCATGGTCCAGTCCCATCCCTGCCGCAGCGGCATCGCGCCGTATTCACGGCGTTGAAAAGATTATTTTGCTCATAATATGCAAAAGAGATGGAAATTGCGCGAAAAAACCGCGTTCTTTTATCATTATCCTTCGTAGATTGAATTCAGCCGGAACCATGCATGTCGGATCAGCCCTCTCCTGCTCTTCGCGTCGAAGATCTCCATAAAAGCTTCGGCTCGCAACAGGTTCTGAAAGGTATCTCGACTGACGCCCACAAGTCGGACGTGATTTCGATCATCGGTTCGTCGGGCTCCGGCAAGAGCACGTTTCTCCGATGCATCAATTTCCTGGAAACGCCGGATCGCGGCCGCATCGCCGTCAACGGCGAGGAAGTCGCGCTGAAGGCCGGCCGCGGCGGGCGGCTGCAGCCGCACAGCTGGCGGCAGATCGAACGGCTGCGGACCGGACTGGGGATGGTGTTTCAGAGTTTCAATCTCTGGGCGCATCGCACCGTGCTGGAAAACGTCATCGAGGCGCCGGTGCATGTCATGGGCATTTCAAAGCGCGAGGCGATCGAAAAGGCGGAATCTCTGCTCCACAAGGTCGGGCTCTTCGACAAGCGCGACGCCTATCCCGCCTTTCTCTCCGGCGGTCAGCAGCAGCGCGCGGCAATTGCGCGGGCGCTCTGCGTCGATCCCGCCGTCATGCTTTTCGACGAGCCGACATCGGCGCTCGATCCGGAGCTGGTCGGTGAGGTCCTCAAGGTCATCCGCGATCTCGCCGAAGAAGGCCGAACCATGCTGATCGTCACGCATGAAATGCGTTTCGCCCGGGATGTTTCGAGCCGCGTCCTCTTCCTGCATCAAGGACGGATCGAGGAGGAAGGGTCGCCGGAGCAAGTTTTCGGGGCGCCGGTCAGCGCCCGCTGCCGGGAATTCACCCGTCTCAGCGCCCATTGATCCACATCAGCCATCATCGACAACACACGAACCAGGAGATACCTGCGAATGAAACTGCTCCCCACGCTTTTTGCCGGCGCGGCACTTGCGCTTTCTGCGGTTGCCGCACAGGCCGAAGTCCGCTTTGGCGTCATGAATGAATCCTATCCGCCGTTCTTCGCCAAGGACGCCTCGGGTGAGTGGCACGGCTGGGAAATCGACCTGATGAACGCCGTTTGTGCGGAGATGAAGGAGAAGTGCTCAATCGTCGACATTTCCTGGGATGGTCTCATTCCGGCTCTTGAGAGCAAGAAATTCGACGTGATCTGGTCATCGATGTCGAACACGGCGGAACGCTCGAAGGTGATCGACTTCACCGACAAGTACTACAACACCCCGAGCACGCTGATCGGTCCCAAGGACCAGAAGCCGGGCGCCACTGCCGAGGATGTGAAGGGCAAGACCATCGGCATCCAGGTGTCGACGATCCAGTCCGAATATTACAAGAAATACTTTGCCGAGGCTGCCGACGAAAAGACCTATCAGACGCTCGACGAGGCTTTCCAGGATCTCGCCTCCGGCCGTATCGACTACGTCTTCGGCGATTCCTTGGCGCTCGACGCCTTCCTGAAGAGCGACGGCGGCAAGGATTGCTGCGCCAAGATGGGAGATGTCGCCGACGACAAGGAAATTCTCGGAGCCGGCGTTTCGGGCGGGTTGCGCAAGGAAGATACGGAGCTGAAAGCCAAGCTGAATGCGGCAATCGCTGCGGTTCGCGCCAACGGCCAGTATGACGCCATCACCAAGAAATACTTCGATTTCGACATCTACGGCGCGAAGTAAGCACTGCAAAAAATGGCGACCGCGCAACAAGGCATTCTGGATCTGCTGTCTCCCTATCCTCCGGGATGGGGCGGCGTTCTTTTGGCAGGCGCGGTCTCCACGGTCGCCATCTCGGCTTGCGCCTTCGCAGTCGGAATTTTGCTCGGCACCGGCGGCGCGTTTGGAAAGCTCTCGGGCAATCGCGCGCTCCGCCTGGTGCTCGATCTCTACACCACTGTCATTCGCGCTGTTCCCGAGCTGATCCTGATCGTCGGGCTCTATTATGCCGGCACCGACGGCCTCAACCGGCTGCTGGCGGCGTTGGAACTGCCGCCGATCGAAGTGAACGGTTTTGTCGCGGCCGTCGCCGTGCTCGGCTTCGTGCAGGGCGCCTATATGACGGAAGTGCTGCGCGGCGCGATCCTTTCCATTCCCGCCGGCCAGATCGAAGCCGCCAAAGCTTTCGGCATGGGGCCGGCGCTGCGATTTCGCCGCGTCTTGCTGCCGGCGCTGTTGCCGAACGCGCTGCCGGGGATGGCCAATCTGTGGATGTCGGTCACCAAGGACAGCGCGCTGGTGGCGGTCGTCGGCTACCAGGAACTGGCGCTCGCCACCCGCCTCGCCGGGGCGAGCACCAAACACTACTTCGTGTTTTTCCTCGCTTCCGCCCTTCTCTACCTCGCCATCACGCTCGTCTCCAACGTCGCTTTCAAGCTGATCGAAGGACGGGTCCGGCGCGGACAGCCGCGTCTCGCCTGAGGAAGCCGCGCCCTATGAGTTTCACCTGGATCTCTTCCTATTGGCCGCTGCTTCTGACCGGCGCCTGGCAGACGGTGTCGCTGCTGGTCATCTCAGTGACGTTCGGTTTCATCATCGCCATCGGTCTGGCCTTCGCGCAGGTCAGCGGCGGCAGGCTGACGCGGCTGCTTGCCCGCGGCTACTGCACCTTCTTCCGTGGCACGCCGCTGCTGATCCAACTGTGGCTTCTCTATTACGGCGTCGGCTCGCTGCTGCCGATGGTCCCCGGCATCCGCCAGACCCTGTTCTGGCCGATCCTGCGCGAAGGCTTCTTCTTCGCCGCGGTCAGCTTCACGCTGAATTATGCGGCTTACGAGGCAGAGGTGCTGCGCGGCGCGCTGCTTGCCGTTCCCAAGGGTGAGCTCGAAGCCGGGCGAGCCTTCGGCCTGTCGCCGTGGAAACTGACCCGCCGCATCTGGCTGCCGCGCGCCATCCGCATTGCGCTGCCGACGATCGCCGGAGAGATCGTCATGCAGCTGAAGGCGACGCCGCTTGCCTTCACGGTTACGGTGATGGATCTCTATGCCGTGGCCAACAAGGTTCGCCAGGACACGCTGCTGGTCTATGAGCCGCTGCTTGTCGTCACCCTCTTCTATCTGGCCCTGACCGCCGTCATCGCCCGCGTCTTTCGAGGTCTCGAAGCGCAGGTGCCGGTGCGGCGTTAGGCGGACGGACGTTTCTCACTTTGTTTTTAAAGCCCGCCGCCGGCAACGGCGCGACAGCCTGAATGGAGATCTCTTCATGAGCACGATACGAATCCTCGATGGCGGCATGAGCCGCGAGCTGTTGCGGCTCGGCGCCGAATTGAAGCAGCCCGAATGGTCGGCGCTGGCGCTGATCAATTCGCCGGATATCGTTCGCGAGGTGCATAAGGAGTTCATCGATGCCGGCTCTGAGGTCGTCACGACCAACAGCTATGCGCTGGTGCCCTTCCATATCGGCGAGGACCGGTTTCGGAAGGAGGGTGCAGCGCTGATCCGTCTTGCCGGTCGCTTAGCGCGCGAGGCGGCCGATTCCGTTACTGGTCGCAAGGTGCTGGTCGCCGGTTCGCTGCCGCCGATCTTCGGCTCTTACGAGCCGCGGAATTTTCAGCCTGCGCGGGTGCAGGATTACCTCAAGGTGCTGGTCGAAAACCTCGCCCCCTTCGTCGACATATGGCTCGGCGAGACGCTGAGTCTGATCGCCGAGGGCGAGGCCGTCCGCGAGGCGGTGGCGGCATCGGGCAAACCCTTCTGGATTTCCTTCACGCTGGCGGATGATGAAGCGGATATCAAAAGCGGCGAGCCGAAGCTTCGTTCCGGCGAAAGCGTCGAGGCGGCGGCGTCCTGGGCGGTGTCATCGGGTGCAGAGGCCTTCCTGTTCAACTGCAGCAAGCCCGAGGTCATGCGGGCAGCTGTGGAGACGGCAGCGCGGGTGTTCCGCAAGGCGGACGCCCCGATCGAAATCGGCGTCTATGCCAATGCCTTCGAAGGCGAACAGGGCGCATCGGCCGCCAATGAAGGCCTGCACGAGACCCGCGACGATCTGAACGGCGATGTCTATTCGCGTTTTGCCTGCTCCTGGGCCGAAGCCGGCGCGACGATTATCGGCGGCTGCTGCGGCATCGGTGCTGCCCATATCCATCGCTTGGGCAAGACGCTTTTGCGCTGAAGCCGCAGAGAGTGGCGGCGGTCGTCATGCGTCCGCTGTCTCCGATCGATCGGGATGAGGTGCGCCGTTATTCCTACCGCCGAAACCTAGGCTTTGCCGGTGAGAGAGCCTGTCGATAAATAACTTGATTTGTTTGATCATCTTTTATAACCCGGCCTCGTATTTAACTGTTGGAAGGTTGTCATGAATTTTAGATCCGTGGCCGGCTGGCTGGCTGCCTCGTTTATTTCTATTTCCGCTGTTTTCTCCGCGTCCTCTGCCATGGCAGAGCAGAAAACGATCACCGATGTGATCGGCCGCCAGGTGAAGGTCGACCTTCCGGCCAAGCGCGTCGTTCTCGGCTTCTATTTCGAAGATTACATGGCCGTCGGCGGCGAGAAGGCCTATGTTTCCGTCGTCGGGATTTCACGCGAGGCATGGGAGGGCTGGGTTCCCGCGAACTGGAAGATGCACCTTGCCCACCGCCCCTCGCTCGGCGACATCGCCGATGTCGGCGAAGTGGAAGCGCAGACCTTTTCCATCGAGAAAGTGCTGAGCCTCAATCCCGACCTGGTTATCCTTGCCGACTGGCAGTATCAGGCGCTCGGCCAGGACGCCCATCGCTTGGAAGAGCAAGGCATTCCGGTCGTCGTCGTCGATTACAACGCTCAGACCATCGAGCGCCATGTCGCCTCGACCGTGCTGTTCGGGCAGCTGACCGGCCAGGATGCACGCGGCAAGGAAATCGCCGATTTCTACGCCGGCGCGCTGAAGGACATCGCCGTCCGCGTCGCCGCGTCGGGCAAGCCGAAGCCGAAGGTCTATGTCGAATTCGGCAACAAGGGACCGGCGGAATATTCCTTCACCTACGGCAAGAACATGTGGGGCGCCATGTCGACGGCCGCCGGCGGCGACAATATTGCAGCGCCCTTCGTGGAGTGGTGGGGTCCGATCAATCCGGAGCAGGTGCTGGCGTCCAAGCCGGATGCCATCTTCATTTCCGGCCGCGAGAACAACAAGAGCGAGACCGCTCTCCCGATGGGACAGGGTGTCAAGGCCGACGAAGCCCGCGAAAAGCTCAAGGCTTTCGAAACCCGCCAGGGCTGGAGCGAACTGCCCGCCGTCAAGGACGCCCATCTCTTCGGCGTCTATCAAGGCGCCTCCCGCACGATCTCTGATTTTGCGATGGTGCAATACATCGCCAAGCAGCTCTATCCCGAGCAGTTCAAGGATGTCGATCCGGTTGCCAACTACCTCGGCTATTACAAGAAGTATCTGCCGGTGGTTCCCGAAGGCACTTTCGCCATCGCCGTCAAGGGTTGATCCTGGTCGGTCCTTCTTTGCGAGCGCCATGTTCCATGGCGCTCGTTTTCCGTTGAAATGGGTGTTTGGATGACAGTGACCGCCCGCAATGCCGAAGCGATCGGCGCGCACCGCCTGCGCGAACGCAGGCGCTGGCGCAGTCTTCTGATTTTCGTGGCTCTGATGGTGGTTTGCCTCGTTCTCGATATCGCGACAGGCCCGTCGCTGCTGTCGCCAGTGGAAGTGGTGCGTTCGCTCACAGGTCTCGGCGAGCGCGCGGCCATGACTGACGCCATCGTTCGCGGCCTGCGCCTGCCCATGGCGCTGATGGCGCTTGCCGTCGGCGCAGCACTCGGGGCCGGAGGCGCGCAGATGCAGACGCTTCTCAACAATCCGATGGCAAGCCCCTATACCCTCGGCATGGCGGCTGCGGCGGGGTTCGGGGCGGCGCTGGTGTTGGCGCTCGGCGATTTCGGCCTCGATGCGATGATCGCCGTGCCGCTCGGCGCTTTCGTCTTTTCCATGTTGGCGGCGCTCTTTCTCTTCACGCTGGCATCGATGCGCCGCATGACGGCGGAAACCATCATTCTCGGCGGCATCGCTCTGCTGTTCTTGTTCCAGTCGCTGCTGTCGCTCATCCAATTTCTGTCCTCGCCGGAGCTGTCGCAGCAGATATTGTTCTGGCTGTTCGGCAGCCTGACCAAAGCGACCTGGCCGACGCTTGGCCTGACCGCGGCTGTCACCCTCGTCTGTTGCGCTATGCTGATGGCGGATTCCTGGAAACTCGCGGCCTTGCGCATGGGGGAGATGCGGGCCGCAAGCCTCGGCGTCAACGTCCGGCTCTTGCGCATGAAAGTCCTCGTCATCGTCGCGGTGATGACGGCGACCGCCACGAGTTTCGTCGGCGTGATCGGCTTCATCGGCCTCGTTGCCCCGCACATCGCCCGCATGACGGTCGGCGAGGATCAGCGCTTCTTCCTGCCGATGTCCGTCGTCAGCGGCGCGCTGATGCTGTCGGCCGCCTCCGTCGTGTCGAAGTCGATCATCCCCGGCGCGCTGTTTCCCGTCGGCATCGTCACCGCCATTGTCGGCGTACCGTTCCTGCTGTGGTTGATCTTCGCGCCGAAGAGATCTGGCGCATGATCCGCCTTGAAAACATCGCCATCGAACGCGGCGGGCAAAGGATTGTCTCCGGTATCGATACCAGCCTGGAGGCCGGCAAGATCCACGCTGTCATCGGCCCCAACGGCACAGGCAAGACCACGCTTCTGCGGGCGCTCTTCGGCGACTTGCCGCTCGCCGAGGGCAGGCTCACGCTTGGCGGCAACAGCCTCTCCGCCGGACGCACGAGCGCGCGGACGCTGAAGTCCTGGCGCGAAAGCTTCGCCTATATGCCGCAGGACACCGCCGCCGATATTGCGCTCACCGTTCTCGAAGTCGTGGTGCTCGGGCGGCTTGGCCGGCTGTCGCTGCACATCGATGACGAGACGCTCGACATGGCGATGACGCGGCTTTCGCAGGCCGGCATCGCCCATCTTGCCGGCCGCGACATCGCGTCGCTCAGCGGCGGACAAAGGCAGATGGCGCTGTTTTCGCAGGTGCTGATGCGCGCGCCGAAAGTCATGCTGCTGGACGAGCCCGTCAGCGCGCTCGATCTGAAGCATCAGATCGCGCTGCTCGATCTGGTGCGCCGGGAAACGCGCGCCAATGGCTGGGTCACCATGGTCGTGCTGCACGATCTCAATCTGGCCTGCCAATATGCCGACAATCTGCTGGTGATCGCTGAGGGAACGATGAAGGCGAGCGGTCATCCGCAATCGATCGTCACGCCGTCGCTCATCGCGCATACTTACGGTGTAGATGTCGAGGTATTGCGCGATCGGCGCGGTCAGCCCGTCATTCAGCCGCTGGTCGCCGAAAACGCCTGAGGGTGAGCTGCCGAGCAAGGCGGCGGTTCATTTTGCCGTCTTCTGAAGCTCGAGCAGAAGCTCGATCAACTTCGGCGCCATCACCCTGATTTCTGAAAGATGGACGGCGCTCAGCCTCATCAGAAGCTTATCCGCCTTCTCTGTCAGGAGGATCGTCTGGCGACGCCTGTCAGTAGGATCGGCATGGCGCTCGACCAGCCCTGCGTCCGAAAGCCGTCCGACGAGTTCGGTCGCCGTGTGCGGCGCGATGATCAGCCGCTCGGCCAGCATGCCGATGGTCATGGCTTCGCCGCCGCGCTGTCCCTTGATTGCCAGCAGCGCCTGATGCTGCTGCACGGGCAATCCTTCCGACTGAGCGGCCGAAGCGCTGAAGTCCATGAACTGGCGAAGCGCAAATCTGAGATCGGCGAGCGCCTCGTAATCCTCCTGTCTCAGCGGCGGCGGGATTTTCTTCACAGTCATTCTCCTCTGCCGCTTGGTTCGCAGGAGGCGATCCATGCGTGCGCTATTGCCGATCTCGAATAGATGCACGGCCGCCAGCCGGTCAAGTGAGGCATCTTCCGACAGATTTTCGTCTTCTCGCTTTCGTCCATTGATTTATATCGTATCACGATATAATGACGCCACATGAGCAGACCCATTTCCGCGTACCAGAGGCTTCCATGGCGCAGCAGCAACCAAGCAACCGCCCGCATGATTTTACCGGCGGTCTTTCCCGGCGCGAGGCCGGCGATTTCACCACCGACAGGCGGGTGCTCCTGCTGATCGGAATGTCCATCATTATTGGGACATCAGGTGCGTTTGCGGCCTGGTGTCTCGTCAGCCTGATCGCGCTGGTGACGAATGTCATCTGGTTCGGGCAGATCGGCATTCAGCCTAACTCGCTGGCATCAGTGCCGCGGTCTCTGTGGATGGTGCTGGTGCCGCCGCTCGGCGGGCTGGTCATCGGCCTGATGGCCCGCTTCGGGTCAGAAAAAATCCGCGGCCACGGCATTCCCGAGGCGATCGAAGCCATCCTGATCGGCGGCAGCCGGATGTCGCCGAAGGTCGCGGTCCTGAAGCCGCTGTCCTCGGCAATCTCGATCGGAACCGGCGGCCCGTTCGGCGCCGAGGGGCCGATCATCATGACCGGTGGGGCGATCGGCTCGCTCTTTGCCCAGTTCTTTCACATGAGTGCGGCGGAGCGCAAGACGCTGCTCGTCGCGGGTGCCGCCGCCGGCATGACGGCGATCTTCGGCTCGCCGATCGCCGCGGTCATGCTGGCGGTCGAACTGCTGTTGTTCGAATGGAAACCGCGCAGCTTCATTCCCGTCGCCGTTGCCGCCTGTGTGTCGATCTGCTGGCGCCCGCTGCTCTTCGGCACAGGCCCGCTGTTCCCGACCCATTTTCAGGTTGATTTGCCGTGGTGGGGGATTTTCGCCTGTGCGGCGCTGGGCATCATATCGGGGCTGCAATCGGGGTTGTTGACGACGCTGCTCTATAAGATCGAGGATCTGTTCGAGGCGCTGCCGATCCACTGGATGTGGTGGCCGATGCTCGGCGGTCTCGTCATCGGTCTCGGCGGCCTGATCGAGCCGCGGGCCATGGGCGTCGGTTACGACATTATCGATGGCCTGCTCAACAACCGGCTGCTCGCGCCGGCAGTCATGTCGATCCTCTTGGTGAAAACCGTCATCTGGCTGTTTGCCCTCTCGTCGGGAACCTCAGGCGGCGTGCTCGCCCCCCTTCTCATCTTCGGCGGCGCGCTCGGATGGCTGGTCGGGCTGATTATGCCTGGCAATGATCCCGGCTTCTTTGCACTGCTCGGCATGGCGGCGATGATGGGCGGAACAATGCGCGCGCCGCTGACGGGAACCTTCTTCGCGATGGAGATCACCGGCGACGTCAGCACGCTCGTTCCCCTGCTCGCCGCAACCGTGGTCGCCTATGCCGTCACGGTGCTGCTGCTGCGCCGCTCGATCCTCACCGAGAAGATCGCGCGCCGCGGGCAGCACATCACCCGCGAATACGGCGTCGATCCGCTCGAGCTTTCCCGGGCAAGGGAAATCATGATCACCGAGGTCGATACGCTTCCCGTTACCATGACGGTCGGAGAAGCCTGCGATTTCTTCGCCTCGCAGCAGAAGACGCACCGGATCTATCCGCTGGTCGATGCTGCGGGCAAGCTCGCCGGCATCGTCTCGCGAGCCGATGCCCTGCTCTGGCAGGGCAAGCCCGACCTCGCGGCCCAGGCGCTTGGCGAAACCGTAACGGATAATTCCGTCCCCGTCGGACATCCTGATGATATCGTCGCCTTCATTGCAGACCTGATGCTGTCGACGGACAATGGCCGTATCCCGATCGTCGATCCGGCCTCAGGCAGGCTGTGCGGCCTGATCGCCCGCAAGGATCTTCTGCGGCTACGCAGTTCGTTGAGATCCGCGGAACTGGACCGGCGGCCCTATCTGACCGCAGGAGCGAGACGCAAACCGTGATAGCTACGCCGCTTGCCACTCCTCCGGCCTGGGCTTATATAGTCACTATGGTCATTCTGGTCATAGAGTTGAGCAATGCGGCCGTCACGGCAAGGCAATGAAAGCTGGACCGTCGCCAGCGCAAAGGCAAAGCTTTCCGAGGTTATCGAACGCGCGCAATCCGCGCCGCAAACGATTACCCGGAACGGCAAGCCGAGCGTCGTCGTCGTCTCCGCCGAGGAGTGGCAGCGCAAGACTGCGCGCAAGGGTACGCTTGCCGAATTCCTGATGAGTTCGCCGCTGCGTGGCGCCGATCTGGATCTCGAGCATAAACGCGACGAACCGCGTGATCCCGAACTGTGAGGCTTCTGCTGGACACCAACGTGCTGTTGGAGGTGACGAAGCCGAACCCCGACATGCGCGTCTTGGCTTGGCTGGATAAGCTGGATGAGGATCGCTCCTTCATCAGCATCGTGTCTGTCGCGGAGATCCGGCGCGGTGTTGCCCTGATGGACAGCGGACGGAAACGCGACGCGCTGGCCGAATGGCTTGCCCGGGACCTGCCGCAACGCTTCGAGGGCCGCATCATTCCGATGGACGAGCCGGTTGCCTTAGCCTGGGGTGACCTTATGGGGCCCGCGAAGCGGAACGGCCGCGGCCTGTCGTCGATAGATGGACTGATCGCTGCAACCGCGGTTGCTCACGATCTCACTCTCGCCACGCGCAACACCAGGGATTTCGAGGGGTTCGGGATCGAACTCATCGATCCCTGGATCGCATAGCCCCGCGAAGGCTGCGGCGCAGCCTTCAATGCAGCCCGAACAGGTTGAGCAACTCCTCGCGGTGCCGGACGAATTCCGGGGCGCTGCGGTCGCGGGGTCGCGGTAGATCGATGTCGATCAGGCGCGGCTCGCCTCCCTTTTCCCGAGGCAGGATCAGAATCCGGTCGGCGAGATAGATCGCCTCCTCGAGATCGTGCGTGACGAGAATGGTCGTCACATCCTCATCGCGCCAGATGCGGGCGAGCTCCTGCTGCATGCCGATCTTGGTCATCGCATCGAGCGCGCCGAGCGGTTCGTCGAGCAGCAGGATTTCCGGCTGGACGGCAAGCGCCCGGGCGATGCCGACGCGCTGTGCCATGCCGCCGGACAGTTGCCTTGGATAGGCCGCCTCGAATTGCTGCAGGCCGACGAGCTTGACGTAATGGCGCGCACGCGCCCTCGCCTGCTCGCGGGTGAGACCTCTCGTTTCCAGCCCGAAGGCGACGTTGCCGAGGACGTCGAGCCAGGGAAGAAGGCGCGGCTCCTGGAAGATGACGGCGCGTTCCGCGCCGACGCCGCGGATTGTCTTGCCGTCGACGATTACCTCACCGGTATCGGACTCTTCGAGACCGGCCAGAACCCGGAGCAAGGTCGTCTTGCCCGATCCGCTGGCGCCGACGATGGCGAGGCTTTCACCGGAGCGGATGTGGAGGTTGATATCTTTCAGAACCTGCAGATGGCTGCCGTTCAGCTTGTAGGATTTTGAGAGGTGACGGATCGTCACCTCTCCGCGGCGAATGTCCTGGGCGAGGCTCATTGCAGTTCCTCAGTTGCTTGCCGGCTTGGCGTCGGCGGTGAAGATGATGTCCTTGGCCGCGAGCTGGCCCTGCTTCAGCTTGCCTTCGCGAACCAGGACGTCGATCCAGAACTGGATGTCGCGCTCGACTGGCAGGCCGCCGGCGCGCACGCCGTAGCCCCGGAAATACTGCGCGATATCAGGGTTCTCGCCCCGCTCGCTGAGTGCCTTGGCCAGGATCTTCTTGGTCTCCTCGGGATGTTCGCGGGCATAATCGAGGGCACGGGCCGATTGCTCGACGAAGATCTTCGCAGCCTCGGGATGCTGCTGAATGAAATCACGGCGCAGGACCACGAAGCCGCCGGCGATGTCGCCGAGCACGTCGGTATCGTCGAAGACCGCGCGCAGGCCGCCGTTCTTCAGCGCCGCACCCTCGAAGGTCGTCTGCCAATAGCCGAAGGCGGCAATATCGACCTGCTTGGAGCGCAGCACCTGCTCGAGCTGCGGCCCAGGAACGACGACCTGGTTGGCGGAATCACTCGGCAGGCCAACGGAATGCAGGGCTTCGCGGATGGTATAATCGAGATGGGCGCCGAGCGTGTTGACGGCGATGCTCTTGCCGGCAATGTCCTTGATGCTTTTGATCGGGCTGTCTTCCAGCACGTAGAAGGTCGACTGCACTTCGTCATTGATGCCGTTCGACGGATAGGCGGCGACGAAATCATTGCCGCCGATGATCGAATTCAGCACGGCGGAGGTGGCGGCGCTGCCGATCTCGACGTCCCCGGATGCGAGAGCGATGAGAGAGGCCGGGCCGCCCTGGGCATAGCCGACATTCTCAAAGGTGATGCCGGTGTCTTTGAAATAGCCGAGCTCTTCGGCGAGTTCATGGGCGGCAAGGCCGCCTTGGCTCGCGAGGTAGCGCAGTTTCACCGTGTCGGTGGCGGCGGCCGGCGTGGCAAGACCGAGCGCGATCACGGCCGGCAGGAGAACGTTGCGGGGATGGAAGGTCATGGAAAGTCCTTTCGGAAGAGGAAAATCGGAGGAAAAGATCAGGCGTTCGGCTGCGACCAGCGGCAGAGGCGGCGCTGCAGGAGAACGAGCAGGGCATTGGCGGCAAGCCCGAGGAAGGCGAGCAGCAGGATCGCCGCAAACATCAGCGGGATCTGGAAATTGTACTGGGCGTTCATGACCTGGAATCCGATGCCCTTGTTGGCGCCGATCATCTCGGCGGCGATCAGCAGCAGAAGTGCGGTCGTCGCCGAGAGACGCAGGCCGACGAAGATCGCAGGAACGGAGGCCGGCAGGATGACGCGGCGGAAGATGGTCAGCGACCCGGCGCCATAGGTCCGCGCCATCTCGATGAGCTTCTTGTCCACCTCCTTGACGCCGCCGATCGTGGCGAGCAGCACCGGGAACAGCGTCGCCCAGAAGATCACGAAGATCTTCGACGTTTCGCCGAGGCCAAGCAGCAAGATGAAGACCGGATAGAGCGCCAGCGCCGAGGTCTGGCGGAAGAGCTGCAGGATCGGATCGAGCGCCTGTTCGACCGCCCGAAACTGACCCATGAACAGGCCGAGCGGAATGCCGACCACGACGGCGAAAGCAAAGGCGGTGCCGGATCGCTGCAGGCTGATGGCGATGTCATCGAGCAGTGCGCCATTGGCAAGGTTGGTCCAGAGCGCCGACAGGATCACGTTCAACGGCGGGAAGATGGCGGGATTGATCCAGCCCCTGGTGCTCGACACCTGCCAGAGCACGAGGAAGGCGATGAGCAGACTGTAGCGCGGCAGAAGCGATGCGAGCACACCGCGCACATGCGACGCGAAAGTCGGCGCAATGCTTTCGCCGCTCTTCAGGCGGCCGAAGCTTCTTGGGAGAGCCTGATTGATTTCATAAGCCATGGATCGCTCCTCACTCTGCTGCCTGGAGAGCTGCACGGCCGGCAGCCCACCGATTGGCCGGGAAAGGCAGGCCGAGGTTCTCCCGCAGCGTCTTGCCTTCATAAGCTGTGCGGAACAGGCCGCGGCGCTGCAGTTCCGGGATGACCAGATCGACGAAGTCGTCGAGCGCGGTCGGCAGCCAGGGCGGCAGAATGTTGAAGCCGTCGGCCGCTTCGTTCTCGAACCATGTCTGCAGCGTGTCGGCGATCTGTTCGGCCGTGCCGACGATGGTGTAGTGACCGCGGGCCGATGCGATCCACTGATAGAGCTGGCGGATGGTGAAGTTGTTTTCGTCGGCGATCTGGCGGATAAGGGCCTGGCGGCTCTTCATGCCCTCGGTCGGCGGCGCCGGCGGCAGCGGTCCGTCGAGATCATAGCCGTGCAGGTCGAGCGTGCCGCCGGTCAGGCCGTTGAGGAGGCCGATCCCGTCCTCTTCGACGATGAGCGACGTCAGACGGTCGTATTTCTCCCGCGCCTCCGCTTCGGTTCTGCCGACGAAGGCGGAAACGCCGGGCATGACCAGGATGTGATCAGGGTTACGGCCGAGGCCGCGGGCGCGTGCCTTGATATCCCGGTAGAATTCCTGGGCGGTTTCGATGTGCTGATGGGCGGTGAAGATGACTTCGGCCGTCGCCGCGGCAAGACCGCGTCCATCTTCGGACTGCCCGGCCTGCACGATCACGGGATGGCCCTGCGGCGAGCGCGATACGTTGAGCGGGCCGCGCACGCTGAAGTGTTCGCCGCGATGATCGGTGTCGTGCAACTTCGCCGGGTCGTAGAACACGCCGGTCTCCTTGTCGCGGATGAAGGCGTCGTCCTCGAAGCTTTCCCAGAGTTTGCGGACGACGTCGACGTGCTCGGCGGCGCGGCGATAGCGCTCGGCATGCGGAAGCTGGGTGTCGCGGTTGAAGTTCTGCGCCGTGAGGTCGCCTGTCGTGGTGACGACGTTCCAGCCGGCGCGGCCGTCCGAGATCAGGTCGAGCGAAGCAAATTTCCGGGCAGTGGTATAAGGCTCCTCGTAGGTGGTCGACGACGTCGCGATGAAGCCGAGATGTGTGGTCAGGGGTGCGAGCGCGGAGAACAATGTGACAGGTTCAAAGCCGGCCACGCGGGCGTTGCCGCCTTCACGCGCGCCGCCGAAACCGACCGCCAGTCCGTCTGCCAGGAAATAGGCATCGAAGAGGCCGCGCTCGGCTGTCAAAGCGAGCTTTTTGTGAAATTCGAAACTGGTGGCGCCATCGGCCGGCTGGTCGGGGTGGCGCCAGGATGCAACATGCTGTCCGCCGCCAGGAAGAAATGCTCCAAGCCTGATTTTCCGTGTCATTTCGCGTCCTCTCCGTTTGCCGCCAACGGCTCCGTCGTTTCGGGGCCAAGGTCAGTTTGGCTATCAGGACGTTAGAGTACGTTCTCCATAGATTTTATAGAGAAACTTCATTTCCAAATTGCGGGAGAAGAGTGAATAGTTTTGCGAGATCGGTGTGAATCTGGAAATCGGAGATCGGCGCCCCCGCAAGATGGCGTCTTGCGCTCGGTCGCTGCGTGGCTGTGTCAGGCGGGTGGGCGGCGTTTTAGCGGCTGTCGCTGAACGCCTGCGGACGCACCGGCTTGTCGACGAATGTCCGTGCCGGCAGATATGCCTTGATATGCAAGGCGTCAGCCCCGTCTTGGCCGGGCCGGGGCATGTTCCAGGCCGGCGGCGGCCTTCTTCAGGCAGTCGAGATAGCGGTCCCGGTTGGCGATGCCGTCGTCGCGGGGCGTGACGAGGCAGAGCGTTGCTGCGGCATGGCCTTCCTCGCCGCGCACCGGCACGGCAAAACAATGAGTGAAACTGTCGACGATGCTGTTGAAGGTAAAGAGACCTTCACGCTCGGCCTGGCGCACCTCGGCGATGAAGGTCTGAGGCTCGAGCCATTCGCCGCCCGGCAGGCGGAAATCCTGCGGCGGAATGAAATTCAGGATGTCCTGATCCGACAGATGCGCAACCAGCAGGCGGCCCGACGCCGTCCACGGAATCGGCACCGATTGGCCGACATCGGTCGAAATGCGGAAGGGCCGCGCGCCTTCGCGCATGCGTACGACTGTGTATCTGTTGCCATCCAGCATGCAGAACTGCGCCGTCTCCCGTGTCTCGTCGGCAAGCCGTTCCAGCGTCGCCTCGCATTCGCGGGTAAAATCGAAATGGTTCTCATAGGCGGCGCCGAGGAAATAAAGCTTGCGGCCGAGATAGACGCGCCCCTCGCCGCCGGTGAATTCGAGAATGCCATTGCTCAGCAGCAGGTTGACGAGTTCGTACACCGATGAGCGCGGCGCACCGATCTGCGCGGCGATTTCATTCGGCTTCAAGGCCTGCCGCTTCTGGCGCAGAAAATCGAGGATCTCGAAGGCGCGGTCGAGCCCTCGGGCGCGCTTGCCGGCTGCTTCGTCCTGAACTGCATCCATCACTGTCAATCCGTTCTTCTTGGGCCCCGTGCTTGTCGGGCTCTGTTCTTGTCCGGCCAAGCTTTTCAAGCCGTCTGCCGCGACTGTCAATCGATCGCGTCATGCTTCGCAAATGAATCTTCGCACCCCCTCTTGCGGGGTAAAAAAATCGGCATAAGATCGGCTCGTCCGGTATAAAGATCATATGTACAATATAGCGGACAATTACAAATGGCAAGCCGCCAGCGCTGCCGCAAAAAGGGGATCGACATGAAGAATTTTGAAGAAAGCATTTCCGTTTCACTGCGCCGCCGCCTTCTCGCCGGCGCTGCCGCCGCAGCCACCCTGCTTGCCTTTTCGGCCGGCACGGCCTCAGCCGCCGCCAATTGCATCAAGGGAGACAGGAAGGCGCCCTACACGATCGGCTGGGCGAACATCTATTCGGTGCCGACCTGGATGAAGCAGACCGAAGGGACCATCACGGCCGAAGTGGAGGAGCTGAAGAAGGCGGGCCTCGTCAAGGACCTGATGATCACCGACGCGCAGGGCAACGCCCAGACGCAGATCCAGCATATCCAGTCGATGATCGACGCGAATATCGACGCCATCGTCGTCATCGCCGGCTCCTCCAACGCGCTCGATCGCGTCATTTCCGATGCCTGCGACAAGGGTATCGCCGTCGTCAATTTCGACAGCCTTGTGAACACCGACAAGGTGACGGCGAAGATCAACACCGATTCCAACGAATGGGGCGCGACCGCGGCCAAATGGATGGTCAGCCAGCTCGGCGGCAAGGGCAAGATCATCATCATGAACGGCCCGGCCGGCATTTCGGTCAGCGACGACCGCCGCAAGGGCGCCCAGCCGGTGCTCGATGCCAATCCGGGTCTGCAGGTGATCACCGAGACCAACACCGAATATAACGTCGCGCCGGCACAGGAAGCGATGACCAGCCTGCTGTTTGCCAATCCCGAAATCGACGGCGTGCTGTCGCTCGGCGGCGCGCTGTCGGCCGGGTCCGTCCTTGCCTTCGAGCGCCAGGGCCGCGACCAGGTACCGACGACAGGCGAAAATGCCCGGCAGTTCCTGGAACTCTGGAAGGAGAAGGGCCTGAAGGGCTGGGCGACGATGCAGCCGAACTGGCTCGGTGCGCTTTCCGTCTATACCGCCGTGCAGGCGCTGCAAGGCAAGGACGTGCCCTCCTTCGTCAAGGTGCCGCTGCCCGTCATCGACGACAGCACCATCGGCAGCTACCTCGCCCGGGCCGACAAGTTCCCGGCTGACGGCTATATCTACTCGGATTACGACAAGGCGCTGTTCGACAAGCTGCTTGCCACCAAGTAATCCGGATTGAGGGATGCCGTCATGACGGAAAAAAGGCCCCTGCTGGAAGCCCGGCAGGTGTTCAAGGGATTTTTCGGCAATCCGGTCCTGAAGGGCGTTGATATCGCTCTTCTGCCGGGCAGGGTTCACGCCCTGCTCGGCGAAAACGGCGCCGGCAAGTCGACGTTGATCAATCTGCTGTCCGGCGCCCTCCAGCCGGACAGCAGCGCCATCCTCATCGACGGCAGGCCTGTCGGGCGTTTCAGCCCGGCGGCGGCGCGCGCCGCCGGCATCGCCGTGGTTCAACAGGAGCTGAGCCTGACGGCCAGCCTGTCGATTGCCGAAAACATCGGGACCGGCGCCTTTCCGCGCCGGTTCGGCCTCATCGACTATCGAGCGCTGCATCGCGGCGTACGAGAGGTCTGCGACATGGTCGGACTGACCGAGCCGCTCGACATGCCGGTCGCCGATCTCGCCCTCGGCCGCCGCCAGATGGTGGAAATCGCCAAGGCGCTGTTCCGCAAGCCGCGCGTGCTGATCCTGGACGAGCCGACCTCGTCGCTCTCGGCGCACGAAGCCGGCATCCTGGCCCGGCTGATCGAGACTCTGAGCGCGCGCGGCACGGCGCTTCTTTATATCTCCCACCGCCTCAACGAGGTGCAGGCGCTCTGCTCGCATGTCACCGTGCTGAAGGATGGCGTCGTCACGGCGGATCAATCGCTGTCCGGCATCGACGGCGAGGGTCTGGTGCGCCTGATGGTCGGCCGTGAGACCGGCGACCTGTTCCCGCCGCGCCCGGCCGCGGCACCCGGTGCGATGTGCATCAGCGTCGAAGGTTTTTCGGCCGGCATGGTGCGTGATGTCGCTTTCTCCGCCCGCGCCGGCGAGATCGTCGGCATCGGCGGGCTGGTGGGACAAGGGCAGGAAGACCTGCTGCTCGGCCTCTATGGCGCGATTCCCGCGTCTGCCGCCCGGGCGGAAGTATCAGGTAAGCCCGGCCTGCCCGCCGATGTTGGTGCGGCGAATGCGGCGGGCATCGTCTATGTGCCGGCCGACCGCAAACATGAGGGACTGGTGCTGCCGCATTCCATTGCCGCCAATCTCATCCTGCCCTCGCTCGGACGGCTCGCCCGCAAGGGGCTGCGCGACCTGACGGCGGAAAGCGGCCTGGTCGCCAATCTCGCCCGCCGGCTGACGATCAAGGGCGATACGACCCGCCCGGTGCAGGCGCTTTCCGGCGGCAACCAGCAGAAGGTGGCGCTTGCCAAATGGCTGCCGCTCGATCCCTCCATTCTGCTTCTCAACGATCCGACCCGCGGTGTCGACATCGAGACCAAGCGGGAAATCTACCTGATGCTGCGCGCCTTCGCCGCCGAGGGGCGGCTCGTCATTCTCGTCAGTTCGGATACGCCGGAACTCGTCCATCTCTGCGACCGCGTCGTGGTTCTGCGCGAGGGCCGCGTCGCGGCAACACTATCGCAGGATGCGATCAGCGAAGGCGCGATCGTCGGTGCGGCCATGGGTATTGCGGCTACGCCGCGGGGAGAGGCGGCATGAGCACGATTTCGTCATCCCGGCTCTACGGTTCGATCCAGCTCCGCCGCAACCGCGGCCTTGCCGGCCTCTATCTGGTCGTCGCCGGCTTTCTCATCCTCTACGCGGTGCTCTTTCCCGGCATCCTGACCATCGGCGGATTTTCCAAGTTCACGCAAAACTGGTTCCCGCTCGCCCTCGTCACCATGGCACAGGCGCTGCTCATGCTGAACGGCGGCATCACGCTGGCGATCGGCCCGCTGGTCAGCCTCGGCGCGGTGATCGCGGCGACGACGATGCAAGGGGTGCTCGGCGTGCCGGGCGGCATTGTCGCGGTCGCGCTCGCCGGCCTTTCGATCGGCGCCGTCATCGGCGCCATCGTCACGTATCTGAGGCTGCCGGCGATCATCGTCACGCTGGCCGGCTCCTTCATCATCAGCGGCGTCGCGCTCATCCTGCTGCCGCGGCCGGGCGGCTTCATTCCCGACTGGCTGTCGACGGTGCTTGCCGGCCACACGCCCGTCGCCTTCCTGCTGCTGGTGGTGATCCTGGTGCTTTGGAAAGCCTTTCTCGCCACGCCGCTCGGCCTCGGCATCTATGCGGCCGGCGACAACCCGGTCGGCGCATTTCGCTCCGGTGTCCCGGTCGAGCGGGTGAAGGTCACAGCCTTCGCACTCTCCGGTCTGCTTGCGGCGCTGACCGGCCTCTTTGTCGCCGCACAGACCGGCTCGGGCGATCCCGTCATCGGCACGCCCTTCACGCTGAACTCGATCGCCGCCGCCGTGCTCGGCGGCGTCGGCTTCCTCGGCGGCAAGGGCACGATGCGTGGCGCGATCTGCGGCAGCCTGCTGCTCTCGGTGATGATCAACGTGATGTTCTTCATGGGCTTCCCGCCGGTCGCCCAATATGTCGCGCAAGGCTTGATCATCGTCGGCGCGGTCGCCGTTCCGGAGCTTCTTGGGGTTTGGAGGGCAAGGCGATGAACATCATCCGATCCGCGTTTCGCAATCCGCCGCTGCTGACCTTCCTTCTGGTCGCCCTCGTCTGGATCGTTGCAAGCTTCACATTGCGCGGTTTCGGCGCCTATGGCCACCTGCGGTACCTCCTTGAACTCGCCGCGGTGATCGGCATCGTCGCGGCCGGTCAGACGCTCGTCATCCTGATGGGCGGCATCGATCTTTCGGTCGGCGCTGTTATCACAGTCACGGCTATCCTGCTGCCGCTGATCTCGCCTGCCTGGGATCCGACTGGCCTTGCCGGTATCGCCGTAGCCCTTGCCATCGCCACGGTCATCGGCCTGATGAACGGAGCGGGAGCGGCTTATCTTCGCGTGCCGCCGATCATCATGACGCTTGCCATGGCGACTTTCCTGCAGGGTCTGCTCGTCATCGTCGCCGGCGGCAGCGCCGTCACCGTCACCAACCCGGCGGTCATTCTGCTCGGCCAGGCGCGGCCGTTCGGCATTCCCTCGGGCATTCTGCTTTGGCTCGCCGTCTCGATCGTCGTCCTGCTGCTTGTCCACCGCATGCCGATCGGCGCCCGGTTCCTGGCGCTCGGGGTAAACCCGCTCGCCGCCCGGCTTTCAGGAATCAGCGTCACCCGCAATACGCTCATCGTCCATACCCTGTCCGGTTTCTTCGCCGGGCTTGCCGGCATTCTGGTGCTCGGCATGAACCGGCAAGGTTATGTCGGCATCGGCGATCCCTATCTGCTGACGTCGATTGCCGCCGTCGTGCTCGGCGGCACGTCGATTCTCGGCGGCCGCGGCACCTATGCCGGCACTATCCCGGGGGCGATCCTGCTCGTCACCACGACGGCGCTGATCACCGTCGTCAACGCTTCGCCCGGCTGGCGCTCGATCATGTTCGGCACGCTGATCCTCGCCCTGCTGCTGGTGTCCGGCCGCGAGGCGCGCAGATGACGGAGCGCTACGGCGGGCCGGTGATCGACCCACACCACCACCTCTGGGACCTCAGCCTGCAGCGCCATCCCTGGCTTCAGAACGCGCCGGCTGGTCTCGCGCCGATCCTGCGTGATTACGGCATCGACGATTATCGCGCCGATGCCGCGCGACAGAACGTCGTTGCGACGGTGCATGTGGAGGCCGGCTGGTCGGCTGCCTACCCGCTGGAAGAGAGCCGCTGGCTGGATGGCCTCGACCGCAGCTCCGGCGTGGCGCACCGTTATATCGCCGGCGTTCCTCTCGACGGCCCGGATGCCCCGCGCCTGCTCGAAGCGGAAGCGGAAAACCCAAACGTCGTCGGCATCCGCGATATTCTGAGCTGGCATCCCGATGCGGCGAAGCGTTTTGCATCGCGTCCGGATCGCATGGGCGATCCCGCCTGGCGCGCTGGGCTTGCCCATGCCACGCGGCTCGGGCTGGTCTTCGACCTGATGCTCTATCCCTGGCAGATGGCCGAGGCGCTCGACCTGGTGCGGGCCTTTCCGCAAACGCTTTTCGTCCTCAACCACGGCGGCAGCCCCATCGACCGGACGGAGGACGGCATGGCGCTCTGGCGCCGCGGCCTGCGGGCGCTCGGCGGCGAGCCGAATTTGCGCCTGAAGATCTCCGACCTCGTCGCCTATGACCATGCGTGGACGCTTGAAAGCCTGCGGCCGGTGATTGCACATTGCCTCGATTGTTTCGGCCCTGAACGTGCGATGTTTGCGAGCGATTTTCCGGTCGCCGGCCTGCATGCTTCTTTCGACGAGGTCTATCAGGTGTTCCGCACGGTCGCCGCCGAGCTCTCCCTCGACGAGCAGCGCGCTTTGTTCTTTGCCACCGCCAACGAAACCTATCGCCTTGGTTTGGCTGATCCGGCCGAGATCGGGAGAGCTTCCCATGTCTGACCTTCATGCCGCGAACGAAAACATCCTGATCGACGAGCGGACGCGCGGCTTTCCCCCGGGCCATCCGCCTCTTTCGCCTGCTGCCATCGGCCAGCAGGGGTGGAAACCATATGACGGCAAGATGGCGCTGCCGCTGCTCTCGCTCGACCGTCAGGCCTTCGCCGGCAATGTCGGGCTAATGATGGCCTACGTGAAGAGCAATAGCGCCGAAATCGCACCGCACGCCAAAACGCCGATGTCGACAGCGCTGGCTGACATGCTTCTTTCGGCCGGCGCCTGGGGCACGACGGTCGCCGACATTCGCCAGGCCGCCGTGCTGCTCAAGGCAGGACAGCGCCGCATGATCCTTGCCAACGAGATCGGCGGGGCCGCCGCCGCCCGCCGGCTCGCGGCCCTGCTTTCGGACTATTCCGACGCGGAAGTTCACGTCTTCGTGGATTCGACAGCGTTGGTCGAGGCGCTTGCCTCCGCCTGGTTGGAACGTGGAGATCTGCCACCGCTCGGCCTGATGGTGGAATTCGGCGCCGGCCGCGCCGGCCTTCGCAGCGCTGATGCTGGCGCGGCGATTCTCGATGCGATCCTTGCCGTGGAGACGCCGGCCTTCCGGCTGAGCGGCATCGCCGCCTATGAGGGCGCGGCGGCGACCGCCGATCCGGAAGAGACGATGCTTCGCATCGACGCGCTGATGGCGATGACATCAGATTTCCTGCCGAAGATCCGCGCCCGCATTGGAAGAGAGCGGCCGCTTCTCGTTACAGCAGGCGGTTCGGCGTTTTTCGATATCGTGGTTGCGCGACTTTCAGCGGTTGTCGCAGCCGATCCCGCCTGCCGACTGGTGCTGCGCAGCGGTGCGATCTTCTTTCACGATCATGGCGTCTATGAACGTGGCCTTGCCGGTCTCGATGCGCGCGGCGGCTTTCGCATCGGCGGCGAAATCGTTTCCGCGGCGGCAGGTTTCCGTCCGGCGCTCAGGATCTGGGCCGAGGTCCTGTCGCGGCCGGAGCCAGGGCTTGCGATCTCAGGCATGGGCATGCGCGATGTGGCGATGGACCAGGACTTGCCGCGGCCCTTAGCGCTTTATCGCAATGGCGTGCACCTCGCCGACCTCGAGGGCGCGAGGGTTTTCCGGCTCAATGATCAGCACGCCTTCATGGCGCTTGCCGATGACAGCGACGTCGCCGTGGGCGACGTCATCGAGTTCGGCATCTCACATCCCTGCACCTGCCTTGACCGGCATGCGATCCTTTATGGCCTCGATCCGGATCATTCGGTGACGGCAGCCTATCTGACCAGCTTCGGCTGAACTCCCTCGTTAAACCAAGAAAAGGAAAACCTGCATGATCCAGCGTTATCAGAAGGGCTCGCGTATGAGCCAGGCCGTCAGCTACGGCGGTCTCGTCTATATTGCCGGTCAGGTTGCGGAAAACCGCAAGGCCGATATCGAGGAGCAGACCCGCGATGTGCTCGGCAAGATCGACGCCCTTTTGCAGGAAGCCGGCACCGATCGCTCGCGTCTCCTCGCTGTCAACGTCTTCCTGCCGGCGATTACCGATTTCGAGGCGATGAACGGCGTTTATGACAGCTGGATCGACATCGAAAACCCACCGGCCCGCGCCTGCACCGAAGCCCGCCTTGCCGATCCGGACCTGCGCGTCGAAATGACCGCGGTCGCCGCCCTCTGATCGAGGGCAAGCGCTTGAACTGGAGACATCATGCATAGTGGTCTCGTCAATCCGATCGACTTTTCGCGCGAGGGCCGCCAGACCGGTCATCTCGCCATTCCCTATTCGATCGACCGTTCGCCCTACTATCAGATCCGCATTCCGATCCTTCGCCTCAAAAATGGCGAAGGGCCATCTTTGCTGCTGATGGCCGGCAATCACGGCGACGAATATGAGGGCGAACTGCAGCTCGGTCGGCTGATGCGCCTGCTCGACGCCGCTGAAATCCGCGGCGCCATCACCATCCTGCCGATGGCGAACCTGCCGGCGGTGATGGCAGCCAAACGCTGCTCGCCCTTCGACGGCGGCAACCTCAACCGGGCCTTTCCCGGCGATCCCATGGGGCCGCCGACGGCGCGCCTGGCGCATTTCCTCGAACACGAACTCTTCCCGCGCCACGACGTCGTCTTCGACCTGCATTCAGGCGGCACGTCGATGGCGCACCTGCCCTGCACCCTGATCGAGCGGCAGGCCGACGCCACCCGCTTCGAGCGTTCCGTCTCGCTGATGCGGGCGATCGGCGCATCGCATGCCTTCATCGCCGACAATGGCCCGGCGGCGCCGACATCGATGGGGGCTGGGGCACGGGCCGGCATCATCGGTCTTTCCGGCGAGTTCGGCGGCGGCGGAACCGTGACGCCCGCGACGATGGCCTTCACGGCGGCGGCGATCGACCGGCTGCTCGTGGCGCTCGGCATCGTCGGGCGTCCGGTCCTTTCTCGCACGCCGCTCGCCGAGCCGGGGTCGCTGCAGCTGCTGTCGCTCTCCCGGCACAGCCAGGGCATCTATGCCGACCGTAGAGGCTGGTTCGAGCCCGCCGCAGTCCTTGGCGCCACCGTTTCGGCCGGCGGTCTGGCCGGATGGTATCACGATCTGGAACGCCTGGGGCAGTTGGAGGAAGAGCTGCGCTTTGCCGAGGACGGCATCGTCATTTCCCACCGGCTGCATTGCGACAGCCAGGCCGGCGATTGTCTGATCCAGGTCGCCGAACCGATTGCCGCTTAGCTGATCGCGGCGACCGCCGCCTTGACCCAGTCGAGACGCTTTGCCGGGATGAGGCCGTAATTGTAGAAGTTCACGCCGTCGGCGCCGGCATCGACGGCGGCCTTGGCGCGGGCCGCCAGGATCGCGGCTTCACCGACCTCGGGATAGAAGACGCGCAGGCCGACGCCGAGGAATTTTTCCGATCCAAGTGCGGCCCGACCGGTGCGGATGACATCGCCGATCGCATTCGGCTCCATGTCGTAGCAGCAGAGGATCGCCCCGTCGCAGAGCTTGCCGACGGCTGAGAGATCGACGCCGCCAAGCCAGCCGTCCTTCAGGTCGATCAGTACGATCCGGCTCGCCGGATCGGCCGCCGCCTTGATCTCGCCGATCAGGCTGGTCACCGGTTCGCTGCGCCAAGCGAGATAGGCATGAAGATCGGGGTGGTCGCCGAAGGCATCGATGCCGGCTGCCGGAAATTCCGGGAACTGCCGTTCCGGCACATCACGTTCGCAGAGTTCGGCGATGAAACGCGCAACCGTTCGGCGCGCGCCTTCGACCGGCACGCCGGCCCTTGCCGCGCGCGTCATGCAATGGTCGCAGAAGCAGAGCGACAGCAGGAAATCGTCTTCTGCATTCAGGCCGACGCCGTCCTTCTCATGATGGTATTCATGCGCGAAGCCCATGAAGTTCGGGCTTTCGAGTTCGACCATATCCGGCCGGTAATTCGTGGTGATGTCGCGCACGAGGGTGACGGCATAGGCGCGCGCCGCCGGGCTGGAGGGGCAGAGATTGTAATAGTTGGCATTGCCGAAGGCGTTGCGCGTCACGTGATCGGGATGCAGCATGCCGAGACGGCTATTGTGGAGGCAGACCGTCCAGCAGGAGACCTTGAGACCCGTGACGTCGCGGTCCTGGGTCAGTGCCTCCAGCATGTCGCCGCGCTCGGTCACATTCGCCGCCATCAGCGGCCGGATCAGCTTGTCCTGCCACAGGCTCTCGTCCGGCCGAAAGTAGACCGTGCCGTCCTCGGGAAAATAGGCCTTCTGCCGCGGGCTGCGCGGCTGGAGGAAGCGGCCCGCATGATAGGAGGTCGCCATGCTGATCGTGTTGAGGCCTGCCCGGTTGCGAAACTCGGCGGCAATCGCATCAAGCTCCTGGTCCTGGATATCCCAGGGGTAGGTCCACATGGAAAGGTGCATGGCGCGCTCCGCTCAAGTCTGTCCGCTTTATAGAACATGTGTCCATAATAGTGTCCAGGCTGATCTTTGAACGCGGAGGGCGGGCGAAAGTCGCCCGCCCCTGCCCCGTCAGCGGCTGATCGTTGCTTGCAGCGCATCGATGGAGGATTGGATGCCGGCCTCGGTCGACATGGTGAAGTCTTCCATCTCGAGGCTGACCCAGCCGTTGTAACCGACCATCCGCACGACCGAGAAGAACTCCTTCCACCACTGCAGGTCATGGCCGGCGCCGACGGCGACATAATTCCAGCTTCGGTTGGCGACGTCGGTGACGTCCTTCAGTTCCAGCAGGCCATTGACGTCGGCGAGACCACGCTCGATGCGGGTGTCCTTGCCGTGGCAATGATGGATCGCGTTACCCAGCGCGCGTGCCGAAGCAATCGGATCGGCGCCCTTCCAGAACAGATGGCTGGGATCGAGGTTCATGCCGACGGACGGCCCGACCTCGTTGCGCAGGCGGAACAGGGTTTCCGGGTTCCAGACCAGCATCGCCGAGAAGTTTTCAAGCGCGTATCTCTCGACGCCGACTTCCTTGGCGAGCTTGACCAGATCGTGCCAGAGCGGGAAGGCGCGGTCTTCCCACTGGTAGCGGTCGCGTTCCGGCATCTCGTCCGGCCAGCTCTTGGTGTAGACCAGCCAGTTCGGCACCATGTCACCGGGCACGGCTTCCGGAAGTCCGGACATCGTCACGATGGTCTTGACGCCGATCTCGCCGGCAAGACGGATCGTCTGTTCCATTTCCTTGCGGTGGCGCTTGCCCATATCGCCAGGATCGAGCGGGTTTGCCGAGCAGTTCAGCGCCGCGATTTCAAGACCACGCGCTTCGATTTCCCTGAGCCTGGTTTTCAAAAGCCCCTTGTCTTCAAGTAGTTCGTCAGCACGGAAATGCGGGGCGCGCGACCAGCCGCCGCCGGTCATTTCGATGCCCTCGACGCCGAGTTCAACGCATTTGTCGAGCATATCAGTAAATGACAGGTTGCCCATCACGTCGGTGCAAATGGAGAGTTTCATCGTCTCGATCTTTCCTTATGAAAAATGAGGGCGCGCCTTGTGAGGGGTGGAGGAGATCCCGGCGCGCCCCCGGAGGGAACTATTTGAAGTCGACCCAGGCGGCACCCGCATCAGCCGAGCGGACGCAGTTTTCCAGCCAGCGCACGCCTTCGGTGCCGGCTTCGATGCCGGGATAATGGTGGCTCCTGAGGAAAGCTTCGTCGCCGCGGCGCTTTGCGTCGATCGCCTGGGCGATCCAGAGGTAGATGTTCGCCCAGCTGTCGCCGAGGCCTTCGGTGTGCAGTGCGCCCATGCGGTCGGCCGCGAGGCTTTCCTCTTCGAGATAGGGCATGCCGTGGTGCAGGGTGCGGGTCGGCTCGCCCTGGACTTCGTAAATCAGCTGGTCGGGCTGGGCATCCGACCATTCGATCGAAGCCTTGGAGCCGACGAAACGGTAGCGCTGCGACCCCATGTTGCCGGCATTGACCGACGACACCCAGAGACGGCCGCGGGCGCCGTTGTCGTAATGCATGAGAACGGTTGCGTGGTCTTCGAGCGGCGCGCGGGTCGGAATAAAGGCTTTGCGGTCGCAGAGCAGTTTTTCGATCTTCAGATGCGGCAGCACCACTTCGGAGAGATAATAGAGGTGGGTGCCGATATCGCCGAGAACGAAGGTCGGGCCGGCGGTCTTCGGATTGGTGCGCCATTTCACCGCCTCGCCGGCGCCGGCGTCGTCGCCCGAATTGAAGCCGTGGGTATATTGCATGTCGACGATGCGGATTTCCCCGAGCATGTCCTTCTTGACCATAGCCGCCATCTGATGAACCAGCGGATGGCCGGTGAAGCCATAGGTGACGCCCACGATCAGGTTCTTCTCTTCCGCGAGCTTCGCGATCTCATCGCATTCGGTGACGGTGAAGAACAGCGGCTTTTCGCAGATCACGTGCAGCCCGGCTTCCAGGCACGACTTGGTGATCTCGTAATGGGTGAAGTTCGGCGTGGCGATCGAGACGACCTCGACGCCGTCCTCGCGCCGGGCCTCCCCGGCGATCAGCTCCTTGTAGTGGCCATAGCATCTGTCGGCTGAGACGCCGATCTTCGTGCCGAAGTCACGCCCACGCTCGGCTTCGAGGTCGAAGGCGCCGCAGACGAGCCGGTAGGTGCCGTCCCGCTGGGCGCCGGTTCGATGCTTGTAGCCCACCTGCCCGGTGCGGCCGCCGCCGACCATGCCCCAGCGCAAGGGGCGCTCGATGGATCTTTCTCCGTTGATCATCCGATCATTGCTCCTGAAATGGCCTGCCGCATCATTCCGCCGCCTTGGCGGTCGGTGGGGCGTAAAGCGTGGGTTTCGGTATCATGTTGACGGGTTCGAGGCCGCCGCTAGTCACGGCTCTGAGAGCGGCATCGGCCACCAGCGTGGCCGCGTACCCATCCCAGGTGGAAGGACCGCCGGCCGTTCCCTCAGAGGCGGCGGCGATCCATTCACGGAATTCCTGGTCGTAAGCTTCAACGAAGCGCTCGCGCCAATCCTCGGGGATCGCCTGGCGAATACCGTGCGAATCCGAGATCACGGTTGCCGGGCGGTTCGGCAGCGCGGCGACGCCCGCCTCGCAGCTGATCTCGCCGCGGATGTCATAACCATAGGCGATGTTCACCGAAATCTCGACGTCAACAAGCGCACCCGAGGCCATGTGCAGGAGGACGAAAACCGGGTCGCGCAATTCCCCGCCGCGCGAGGAGCGGCGCGGCGCACGCACCTCCACGCCGGTGACTTCATCCGACAGGAGCCAGCGGGAAATATCGGCATCGTGGACCAGCGTGTCGTTCAGCGGCATCTCGGAGGTGTAGAGCCCTTCGGGAACCGAGGCATTGCGATGCACGGAATGAAACATGAGCGGCGCGCCGAGTCTCCCGCCGTCGATGACCGCCTTCAGGCGGCGATAATCGGCATCGAAACGGCGCATGAAACCCACCTGGACGAGCCGCCTGCCGAAGGCCATTTCCGCCTCCATCACGCGGAGCGCTGCCGCCTCGGAGGTCACCAGCGGCTTTTCGCAGAACACCGGCTTGCCGGTGGCAATGCAGGCAAGCAGCTGCTCCTCATGCGCCGGCCCCCAGGAAGAGATGATCACGGCCTGCACTTTTTCCGAAGAGATCAGTGCCGAAGGGGTGGCGAACACCTCCGCCCCCGCAGGGGCGGCAGCGGCGGCGCGGATCTGGTCGATGTCGGTGACACCGACGATTTCGACACCGGAAACGACGTTCGTCAGGCGGCGGATATGATCCTGACCGATCATGCCGGTGCCGATGACGCCAACCTGAAGGGTCATTTCGCCCCCCAGTGCTTATCGATGTAACGCTGCATTTCCGCGCGCATGAAGGTGCCGCTCTGATCGGCCTTGTCCTCCCAGGCAAAGACGCAGGCGGTCATGATGCCGTCGAAACCGATCTCGGCGAGCGTGCCGAAGAACTCCTCCCAGGGAACCTCGCCCTGGCCGATATTGAGGTGCTGGTGCACCCGGGCATTGGTGCCGGGCGGGTTGAGGATATAACGAAGGCCGGATGAGGCCTTGTGGTTGAAGGTGTCGCCGACATGGACATGTGCCAGCACGTCCTTCGCCTCACGCAGCATCGCCTTGGTGTCGTCGCCGAAATAGAACGTATGCGGGGCGCAATAGAGGAACTTGACGCTCTTCGAATTGACAGTGCGGATGATGTCGAGCGCCGGCTGCAGCGTTTCGCACCAGTCTTCGGGATGCGGTTCGACATTGAGCTGGATGCCCTCGCGCTCGAAGAGCGGCACCAGTTCCTCCATCGAGCGCCACCAGGCATCTTCACATGCCTCGATCATCGAGCCTGTATGGCAGCAGTAGCAGGATCCCCTGTCCGGATGTGGGCCGCGGCCGAACTCGGAATTCATCGTATCGACTTCCAGCTCGACGGCGATCTCGATGGCGCGCTTCCAGTGCTTGACGGCGGCCTTGCGTTCGGTCTCGTCGTTGGAGGCCCAGCGGTACATCGGCAGCAGCGAGGCGATGCCGACATCCGCCTCCTTCAGCGAGCGCTTTAACGACTTGATCCGCTCGGGAAAGACGCGCGGCGCCTTGAACCATTCGAGGAAATCGCCGCGCGGCGAGAGTTCGATCCAGTCGTAGCCGAGTTCCTTGACCTTTCCCGGCAATTCCTCGAGCGAGAGATGCCGATGCATGAAGGGGTCGATTGCGATCTTCATTTTGACCTCCGAATTCCAGACATGATTTTCCTTTCCTGGCGGCGGTCTTTCTGACGCTGCCGGACGCTGTGTTTGCGCTGTGTCGTTTGTGGTGCCGTCGGCGGTTACTCGGCTGGCGGCGGGTGTCCCTCATGGCTTGCCATGTAAGTATCGATTTGAGCTTCGAGGCCTGCCATGGTCTCGCCGCCGGCCATCAGGTCAGTAATCTCCTCGCGGGTCTTCTCGCCCCGGCGGAAATCGGCGGCGATTGCGCCGCGGATGAGAACGGCGAAGTGATCGCCCACCGCCATGGCATGCATGACCTGGTGGGTGATGAAGATCACCGCCAGACCCCGCCGCGTTGCTTCATTGACGATCCGGAGCACATGCGCTGCCTGCTTCACGCCGAGAGCGGCCGTCGGTTCGTCAAGGATCAGCACGCGCGCGCCGAAATGCACGGCCCGGGCAATGGCGAGCGACTGGCGTTCGCCGCCGGAAAGCCCGCCGACAAGGCGGTCGCCATCGTCGATCCGGGTGATGCCGAAATCCTGCACGGCCTTGACGGCAATCTCATTGGCTTTCCTGCGGTCATAGACCTTGAACGGACCCCAGCCCTTAGTCGGCTCGACGCCGACGAAGAAGGATCGGCCGATCGACATCAGCGGAAATGTGCCGCCGAATTGATGCACTGCCGAGATGCCCTTTTCCTGCGCATCGCGCGGCCCGCTGAATTCGACCGGATTGCCATCCATCAGAATGGCGCCGCGCGTCGGCTTGTGGACACCCGCAAGCGTCTTGATCAGCGTCGATTTGCCGGCGCCGTTATCACCGAGCAGGCAGAGCACCTCGCCTGCACGGACCTTGAGCGAGATGTCGTGCAGCACGTCGATCGGGCCGAAGCTCTTGTCGACATTCTGGAGTTCAAGGATCGGAATATTTTCGGACATAGTTTGACGCTCACTTCCTTTTCTTCGGCACGAAGCTCAAGGCCATCTGCCGGAACGTGTTGTTCATCAGAACGGCGGCCATCAGCATCACGCCGATAATCAGGTTGGACCAATTACGGTCGATGTCGGTGAAGTAGATGCCCTGGCTGACGACGGCGAAGGTCAGCGCGCCGAGAAAGATCCCGGCGACCGAACCGAAGCCGCCCGTGAGCAGCACGCCGCCCACCACGATCGAGACGATCGTATTGAAGATGTAGTTCATGCCGCCTGAGACCTGCGCGGAATTGAACAGGATGGCGCCGCACATTCCGACGAAAGAGGCGGCCGTGCTCGAGAGAATGAAGAGAACGATCCGCAGCCGGTCGGTCGGGATGCCGGCATTGCGCGCGCTGACTTCGTCTCCGCCCATGGCGACGATCCAGTTGCCGTAGCGCGTCGCGTGCAGCACAAAACCAAAGATCAGGGTCAGCGCCAGCCACCACAGGATGATCACCTGGAATTTGCCTTGGATGAGATCGCCGAACACCGTCTTGGCCCAGGCCGGCGCGTTGAGCGGAACCGAAGCGGCCCCCGTCAGGATGACGGAACCTGCAAGCACGAGCCCCTGCACCGCAACCAGCGTGCCGAGTGTGATGATCAGCGAAGGCACGCTGGTGCGCACCGCCAGGAGGCCGTTGACCAGGCCCACGAGGACACCGATGGCGAGCACGCCGAGCATGCCGATGACGATCGGCAGCTCGTAATAGCCCGAGAGAATGGCGATCGTCATCGAGCCTGCCGGGATCATCGCGCCGATCGAGATATCGAGTTCGCCTGATATCATCAGAAGGCCGACAGGCAGGGCGACGATACCGAGATTGGCGGCGAAATTGACCCAGCTTGCCGCGCCGAAGAGCGCGCCGAGGCTGACTCCACCGAAGGCGACATAGAAGACAATCACCGCGACGAAGCTCAAGACGGCGCCGAATTCCGGGCGGCGTACAAACTGTCCCATAGAAAAGCCGTTCATCTCTTCGCTCTCACTTCTTCTTTTTCGCTGCATAGGACATCGCCATCAGCCGGAACTTGTCGTTCATCATCACGGCGAGCAGCAGGAGCGCGCCGATGATGACGCTGCCGAGATTCGGGTCTATGCCGGTGAAATAGATGCCCTGATTGACGATCGCGAAGGTGAGCGTGCCGAAGACGATGCCCACCACCGATCCGGCGCCTCCGGTCAGAAGCACGCCGCCGATGACCACGCACATGATCGAATTGAAGATGAAGGATTGTCCGCCGAGCACCTGAGCGCTCTGGTAGACGAGCACCTGGCTGACGCCGACGAAAGCGGCGGAAAAACCCGACAGCATATAGAGGGCGATGGTCAGTCGTTCCGTCGGAATGCCGGCGTTGCGGGCCGAGACCTTGTCGCCGCCGAGGGCAAAGATCCAGTTGCCGACGGGCGAGATGTGCAGCAGGCAGAAAAACGCTGCCGCAAACAGCACCCACCAGAAGATCGTCACCTGGAACATGCCACCGATGAAATCGCCGAGGATCGCTTTGACCGCCGGGCTTGGCACCAGCGACACGCCGGTGCTGCCGGCGATCAGCACGGTAAAGCCCAGCGTCAGGCCCATGACGGCGAACATCGAGCCGATGGTGACGATCAAGGACGGGACACGGGTCCGGTTGACGAGATAACCGTTGAAAAGTCCGACGAGGAGCCCGACGCCGAGGCCGGCGGAAATCCCGACGATTTCGGGAAGGCCGTAATGGCCGGAAACGATCGCCACCGTCAGTGAGGATGCCGGGATCACCGCGCCGATCGAGAGGTCCATTTCGCCTGCGATCATCAGAAGCCCGATCGGCAGCGCGACGATGCCGATCTCGGCGGCGACGTTGAGCCAGCTCGCATAGCCCGCAGCGGACAGGAAGACCTTGCCGCCCAGCAGGGCGAAGAAGACGAAAACCGCAATCAGGCCCAGCAACGAGCCCGCTTCAGGGCGCCGGGAAAGCTGACCGATGGTCGCTTTGGCATGGCCGCCCCAGGGAACCGGGGAGGCGAGGACATCGTTTCTCGCGTTCATTTGACACCATCAATAAGCCGAATGACCGGTAGCGGCCGGCGCTTCTGAAAGAATGGAAGCTGCCCGCGTGAGGGGCAGGCAGCTTCACCACGTTCGGCCGATCCCCTTTACCGGGCGCCGGCCTTCACGCCTGCCAAGGTGGCGTCGACGTTCGAGGAGTCGATGACGCCGGGACCGGTGAGGATCTCCCGGGTCGGCACGGTGAGGCCGTAGTTGACATTGCTGTTCAGGATCGAGACCGCGAGATAACCCTGCAGGTAACCCTGCTGATCGATCGCACAAAGCTGGCTGCCGCTCTTGATGTTGTTCAGAACGGTTTCGTCCATGTTCATGCCGCAGACCTTCACCTGCCCCTGCTTACCGGCCTGGGCCACACCGTTGACCGCCGAGTTGGTGTCGACATTGCCGATCGCGAAGACGGCCTTGATCTCCGGGTGCTGCAGAAGATGCGCCTTCAGCGCCTGCGCCACGGCGGTCGCCGAACCGAATGACGTGGCAGGCAGCGGCAGCGACGAACCGGTGCCGCCTCCTTCGGTGACGCCATCGATCATGCCTTTGCAGAAAGCTTCGATGTTTGCCGCACCAGGCAGCGTGTTGAGGCAGACGGCGTTCTTCAGGTCATGCTTGGCGAAGTAGGTGCCCGCTGCCTTGCCGGAGAGATAGTCGTTGGAGCCGACATAGTTCATCGCACCCAGGCGATCGGCGGCTTCGATGCCGCCGGCATTATAGATGACCAGCGGAATTTTCTTGTCGACGACCGCTTTGAAGGCAGGGTCCATCGCCTCCGGCACCCAGTCCGGACCGACGATCGCATCGGCGCCCTGGTCGATGGCCTGGCGGATCAGCTCGGCCGCATCGACGCCGAGATTGTCGTAATTCTGCGGGCCGAGCCAGACGACCTTGCCGCCCTGGGCTTCTGCGACCTTGCCGGCATCCTCGGCGCCACGCTTGACGATCGACCAGAACGGATCGTCCGGCTTGCCGCCGACAACGAAGATGTTGGCGGCCATCACGGCCGTGGCAGTGCAGGTGATGATCGCGGCAGCCGATACGGTTGCCGCAAGGCGGCGGAATTTGCTCATCTCAATCTCCTCCCATGGCCCGCCTTCCTGGCGTGACCGTGAGGAGAAACATATCACCGCTTGAAATTCTCGAAATGTGAAATCATACTAAACATGCATAAAGTGTCATAGAGTATCGTTCATAATGATACGAACACTACGACGATGGAAGGGGAATATATGCGGCGGCCGACCATCTCCGATCTTGCCAAGGAGGCCGATGTCTCCATTGCGACCGTCAATCGGATTCTGGCCGGCACCGCCTCCGTCAAAGGCACGACCGTGCAGCGCGTCCAGGCCGCCGCGGAGCGGATCGGCTTTTACGGCGCAGGCGCAATCGAGGACCGGCTGCGCAAGTCGGCGCCGAAATACCGGCTTGGTTTTCTGCTGCAGCAATCCAGCCGCGAGCTCTACCAGCTCTTCGGCAAGAAGATCGTCGAGGCGTGCCGCGCCAGGCGCGATGAGGTCATCGATCCCCTGGTCGACTTTGTCGATCTCCTGACCCCGGAAAATATTGCCGGCCGGCTCAGGGCTCTCGGCGCAAATTGCGACGCCGTCGCAGTGGTCGCCGCCGATCACCCGGTGATCGCCCAGGCCATCCGCGAGTTGCACGAGAAGGGTAAGCCGGTCATCGCTTATATTACCGACCAATCCGCCCGGGAACGGGCCGCTTATGTCGGGGCCGACAATTGGAAAATGGGGCGGACGGCGGCATGGCTGATCTCGAATATGACCCACGGACAGGGGCGCATTGCCGTCTTCATCGGCAATCACCGCTATCAGTGTCAGGATGTCTCCGATGCAAGCTTCCGCTCCTATATGCGCGAGCATGCGCCGCACCTGACGATCGAGGACAGCCGCCCTACGCATGAAGAGCCGAACGAAGCCTACCGGATGGTCAAGGAACTCTTGGCGACGACGGATGATCTCACCGGCATTCTGATTGTCGGCGGCGGCATCTCCGGGGTCTTGCGGGCACTGAGGGAAGTTCCTCAGGAACGGCGCCGGAGCATCCGCCTCGTCTGCCGGGACATTGGCCCGGAGACGCGAAAGGGCCTTTCAGAGGGGATGATCACCGCAGCTCTCTGTCATCCGCTGGAGCAGACGTCCGCCGCTCTGGTCGAGACGATGATCGAGACGATCACGCAGGGTGCGTCGGGTGCCACGATTCAGCGGACCATTACCTTTGAAATCGTGACACCGGAGAATATCTGAGATGCCCCATCGCGGCGTTCGCCGCGACTAAAGTCCGCGACCGGAAGCCGGCGCGGGCTTGGAAAGAGGTCATCCGTGTGTCGTCTCAGATATCGACGAGAAGGCCCTTGGCTGTCAGCACCGGCGCCAGATTGCTGACCTCGATGACCGATTTGCCCGCCTTGTAGGCGGCGATATAGCCGGCTTCGGCATCCTCGCGAGCCTGCGAAAGCCTCGCTGCTTCCTGCGCTTCCTGCCTGCGCACGACCACCAGGCCGTCGGCATCGCCGACGATGATGTCGCCGGGGTTGATGGTTTCGCCGCCGACGATGATCGGATCGTTCACCGCCGCAATGGTTTCCTTCACCGTGCCCTTGATGCAGACGCTGAGCGAGAAGACGGGGAAACCGAGTTCTCGCAACTGCAGCGTGTCGCGCACGCCGGTGTCGGTGACGAGACCGCCGATGCCCTTGGCAAGGCAGGCATTGGCAAGCACATCGCCGAAGGATCCGGCCTCCTCGTACTCGCCCGCCGACACGACGATGATATCGCCGGGCTTGGCATAGTTGATGGCGAGCTGCAGCATGATGTTGTCGCGCGGCGCGCATTTGACCGTGAAGGCCGGGCCGCAGAGTTTCATGCGGTAGTCGACCGGCTTGAGGCGGGAGGAGAGCGCGCCGCGGCGCCCCTGGGCTTCGTGGATGGTCGCCGGCGAAAATTTCGAAACGGCCTCGATGTCAGCTTTGCTGGGCCGTTCAGCGATGTCTTTTATATGAATCATGGGTGCCTCACATCGTTGGTAGACGGCGGGCAAATCCCGCCGTCTTATCTCGGTTGAATGTCTTCGGGAGGTTCCGAGACCGGTCGGTCTACGGGATCGGGTCGAATTTCAGCTCGGAGAGCGGCACGACCTTATCGGTGCGGGTCATCTTGTACTCGGTGTTCGGGCCGAGCCACTTGTCCCAGATCTTGTTGATCTCGCCAGATTCGTCGAGCTTGTGCAGGATTTCGTTGATCTTGGCCGTCAGCTTCGGCTGATCCTTGGCCATGCCGATGCCGATCGGCTGGTAGAGCATCGGCTCCTCGATCATCCGCATTTCCTTGCCCTTGCTCTTCGATTCATTGACGAACTTGGTCGTCGTCATGGTGTTGGCGACCATGCCGCGCGCTTTGCCCTGCTGGACGGCGAGATAGGCCGAGGCGGTATCCTGGAAGGTCAGCGGGTCGGATTTGTTGAGCTTGATCGACATCTCCGATGTCGAGCCCTTGGTCGAGGCGATGCGTTGGCCGGCATAATCGGCCTTCGTCTTGCCGGCATCGTCGGCCGGCACGATCAGCATTTCCTTGGCGAGATAATAGGGATCGCTGAACTGGATCTGTTCGGCGCGGCTCAGCGTATAGGCAAGGTTGGCGACGGTAATATCGACGCGGCCGAGCTTGACCTCGGGTACGCGCGCCTCGACCGAGACCGGCTTGATTTCAGCCTTGACGCCCAATTCCTTGGCGATAGCGCCGCAGAGGTCGACGTCGAAACCGGCCATCTCACGGGTCTTCGGATCCGGCGAGGCAAATGGCGGAACGTCGGCGAACGTCGCGCAGCGCAAGGTTTTGGCCGACATAATGGTGTCGAGCTGATCGGCCTTTGCCGGCATGGCGGCCGCGATGCCGGCAAATGCGACGGTGAGGCTTAGGTATTTCCAGTTCATTGCTGTTCTCCTTTGTTTTTGGTCGTTGGTATCAGTGCCTGAGATCAGCGAGGAAACGCTGAGCCCGGGGATGGCGCGGATTGCTGAAGAATTCCTTTGGGGTCGCCGTTTCGATGATCTGGCCGGCATCGATGAACCAGATCCGGTCCGCGACCTCGCGTGCAAAGCCCATTTCGTGGGTAACGCAGAGCATGGTCATGCCTTCGGCGGCCAGGCTCTTCATGACGGCGAGCACTTCGCCGACCATCTCGGGATCGAGCGCGCTCGTCGGTTCGTCGAACAGCATCACCGGCGGCTCCATGGCAAGCGCGCGGGCGATCGCCACCCGCTGCTGCTGGCCGCCCGACAGCTGACCCGGATAGGCGCGGGCCTTGTCGGCAAGGCCGACCCGATCGAGGAGCTTGAGGGCCTTTTCATGCGCGATCTCGGGCGCCACACCCTTCACCCGGATCGGCGACATCGAGACGTTTTCGGCGACCGAAAGATGCGGAAACAGGTTGAAGTTCTGGAATACGAAGCCAATCCGGCTGCGCATCGCGTTGAGTTCCCTTGCCCGCATCGAGGCATGAATGTTTTGCCCTTCGAGCGTGATCGATCCGCTATTGATCTCCTCGAGGCGATTGATCGTGCGGATCAACGTCGATTTTCCCGAACCGGAGGGTCCGCAGATGACCACGACCTCGCCGCGCGCGACTTGCGCGTCGATATCCTTCAGGACCGGGTAGTCGCCGTAGCTCTTGCAGACCTGGGACAGCCGGATCGTCTGCGATTCCTGCGTTGAAACGGACATGGTCATAGCTGCTCCGATACGATTTTCGACGGTGCGGCCAGGGCAGCGGCGGGGACGTTGAGAAGTCCCGCACGCCGCCGCGTGATGCGCCGCTCGAGGCGATTGGCGAAGTAGGTCAGCGTCCAGCAGATGATGAAGTAGACGATCGCCAGGATGAGGAAGACCTGGAAGGGTTGCGTCAGCAGCTGGTTGTTGACCTGGCTTGCCGCAAAGGTCAGATCAGGCACGTTGATCACATAGCCGAGCGTCGTGTCCTTGATCGTCGAGACGAAGGTGGAGATGATGCTCGGGATCATGTTGTAGAGCGCCTGCGGCAGGATGATGTAGCGCATCGCGCCCATATAGCCGTGGCCGAGCGCGCGCGCCGCATCCATCTGGCCCGGCCCGAGGGCGACAATGCCGGCTCGGACGACTTCGCTGAGGAAGGCGCTCTGATAGACCACGAGCGTCGTCAGCATGGTAACGAAGCTCGGCACGTCGGCGCCGGTGAGCAGCGGAACCAGGAAATAGCTCCACAAAATGAGCATCAAGAGCGGCACGCCACGGGTGAAATAGACAAGGGCCGTGACCGGCCAGCGCAGCAGCGGCGACTTGGAAAGCCGCGCCATTGCAAACAGGATGCTAATCGGAAAGGCGAGAGCGATGCTCAGCGCCGACAGGATCAGCGTATTGGCGAGCCCGCCGAGGGGTCCGTTCGGATATTGGCCGATCAGGAGCAGCAGCCAGTAGTCGCGAACGATGGCGATCATGTCCTGGATCATGCGCGCGCCCTCCAGGCGGGATCTGCGCGCATCGACAGATAGGCGCCGATGCTCATGATCACGAGCGAGAAGAACAGGTAGAGAACCGTGCCGATCAGGTAGATTTCGAAGGTGCGGAAGCTCAGGTTTTCGACTTCCTTGACGGCATGTGTCAGCTCCGACGCGCCGATGACGACGGCGAGACTGCTGTTCTTGAACAGGGAGACGCTGTGATTGATAAGCGGCGGCAGCGCGTTGCGCACGCCCTGCGGCATGATGACGAAGCGCATCGCCGAGACGTAACCGTGGCCGAGCGCACGGGCGGCCTGCATCTGGCCGTCGCTGACCGAGCGCACGCCCGAACGAAGATCTTCGCTGAAATAGGCCGCCTGGCAGAGCCCGAGCCCGATCACCGCGAAGATCGCCTCGGCATTATGGCTGGCGAGCCATGTCGCGATCCCGTTCGGCATCAGGGTGAAGATCCCGAAATACCACAGCATCAGCTGCACCAGCGTCGGGACGTTCCTGTGATAGGAAACGTAAGCGGCGACCAACGGATCGCCGAAGCGAAAGGGCGACAGGCGTATACCGAGCAACAGCAGTGCGAGCGCCATCGCCAGCGTCCAGGACCCGGCATAGATGATGAAGGTCATCTGGATGCCATGCAGCAGCATCGCCGCATATTCAGGATTTCCGAGGATCGCTGAAAGGTCGAAACCGCTCACGGAGTTGGCTCCCCTGATGGATCCGTCTTCGGCTGCGGCTTCGCCGTCTGCAGACCGCCCATGACCTGCAGCGTCGGGGTGATCTCCATATGTCCGATATTGACGGCGACAGGGGCGGCGATAGCAAAGGCAATGGCGTCGGCGATATCGGTTGCCTGCGGCAGTTCGAACCCGTCGATGAACCGCTCGCGGATGCTGGGATCATCGCCGTGAACGTGATGGAAGATATCGGTGGCGACCCGGCCGGGGCAGATTTCCGTGACCCGCACCCGCTTGCCGAAAGCGTCGATGCGCAGCTGGTTGGACAGCATGCTCACCCCCGCCTTGGTGGCGTGATAGGACGAGTTGCCGCCGAAATTATAGGCGCCGGCGATCGACGAGATGTTGATCACGTGGCCGCGGTCTCGCGCCACCATGCCCGGCACGACGAGGCGGCAGATATGCAGAACCGCCCTCAGATTGACGTCGACGATGAGATCGATATCGCCCTCATCGGCTTCCAGGAACTTCTTCGGCCGGTCGACGCCGGCATTGTTGACGAGAATGTCGAATTCCACTTGGCCCGCGAGCTCGGCAATCGCCGGCCGGTCGGTCACATCGATGGCGTGGGCAATGCAGCCCGTACGCTCGGCCAGCTGCTGCAGCGCCTGGGCACTGCGGGCAACGGCATGGACTTCGATCTTCTCCCGGCGAAGCCGCTCAACCACGGCTGCGCCGATCCCGGAGGATGCGCCGGTCACCAGTGCGGTCTTGTAGTCGGAGAATGGCATTGTCGTTCCCTTGTGGTTGATTAAGACAGTAGCGAAGCTTTAACCCCTTGCCTAAGACCGATTATCTCTGGAGCAATAAGCAACGGTTATGGAGCAGGTGCGGTCTGCCGAAGAAGAGAATGCGGCGATGCCGGTACTCTCTCTCGGCCTTGCCTCGGACCGCATCGCGTTGCAAAAGCAATGCGCCTCTGCAAACATGCCATCCGCAGATCAGAATGGTACCCCGATCCCCATGGACATCAGACGCCTCAAATCCTTCATCGTGATCGTCGATAGCGGCAGCATCACACGAGCGGCGGATCTTTTGCACATCGCCCAGCCGGCGCTCAGCCAGCAGCTTGCAGCACTTGAAGAGCATTTCGGCCACAAGCTGCTGATCCGCAGCCAGCAGGGCGTCAGCATGACCGATGCCGGACACGCGGTATATCGCCATGCCCAGATCATCCTTCGGCAGATGGAGCAGGCACAGGCCGATGCTTCCGCCGCCGGCAATTCGCTTGCCGGGCGCGTCTCGGTCGGCCTTGTGCCGTTCAGCAGCGCGGCGACGCTCTCCGTCGATCTGCTGGCGGAAACGCGGAAACGGCATCCCGGCATTCTGCTGCACCTGACAGAAAGCGTCGGCCAGACCTATAGCCAGATGATCATGAACGGCCGGCTGGAAATGGCGCTTCTGCATGGAACCGGGCCGATCAAGGGCGTGCGGTTCGAACCGATCCTCAGCGAAGAGTTTTTCCTGGTCGCCCATCGCGACTTTGCCATCGAAGCGGATACGAAACCCGTTGCGGTCAACGCTCTCGACGGCATACCGCTGCTCCTGCCACCGGCCTATAATTTCGTCCGTCGCGCGGTCGATACCGCTTTCACCCGCACGCGCACCAATTTGAAGGTCGTGGCGGAAGTTGAGATCGTCCGAACGCTCGCCCGCGCGGTCGGCAGCGGCCTCGGCGCGACGATCATGCCGAAGGCGATTGCCGATCGCATCGTCTCGGAATCGAGCGAGCCGCTGATCTGCCGGCTCGTTTCGCCGCGGATCGAAGAAACCCTGTCGCTTTGCGTTTCCGATCAGAATCCCTTGTCGGAACCGGCCCTTGCCGTCCGGGATATCCTTCTTGAGCTGACGGCGCGGCTTAAAGCCTGAGGGGGCGCGCCGGTCAGCGCATGTCCTTGCAGAACTGGGCGATCCGCGCGCAGCCCTCGCCGAGTTTTTCCAGGCTTGTCGCGTAGGAGATGCGGAAGAAGGGGCTCATTCCGTAAGCAGCACCTTGCACAGTTGCGACATGATGCTCCTCGACGAGCGCCATGACGAAATCGACGTCGGTCTCGATCTTGCGCCCACCCTTGCTGGTCTTGCCGATCAGCCCTGATATGTTGGGATAGATGTAGAAGGCGCCTTCGGGCCGGTGGCAGCGCAAGCCTTCTACCTCGGATAATTTGTCGAGAACGAAGTCGCGTCGCGTCTTGTAGATCGCAGCCCGCTCCTTCAGCAGATCCTGCGGCCCGTCCAGCGCTGCGGTTGCGGCCGCCTGGGTGAGTGTCGCGATGCCGCCGCCATTCTGGCCGTTGACGTTGCTGACGGCGGAGATCAGCTCTTTCGGTCCGGCGCAAAAACCGAGCCGCCAGCCGGTCATCGCATAAGCCTTGGAGACGCCGTTCATCGTCAGGACGCGATCGTAAAGCCTCGGCTCGACCTCCGCGATCGTGCAGAACTGGAAGTCGTCATAGACCAGGTGCTCATAGATGTCGTCGGTCATGATCCAGACATTGGGATGGCGCAGCATGACCTCGGCGATGGCGGCCATCTCCGCCCGGGAGCAGGCGGCGCCGGTCGGATTGTTCGGGAAATTCAGGAAGAGCCATTTGGTCCGCGGCGTGATCGCCGCTTCAAGGTCCTCCGGGCGCAGCTTGAAGCCTGCCTGCTCATGGCAGGGAACGGCGACCGGCACACCGCCGGCAAATTTGACGATATCGGCATAGCTGACCCAGGAGGGTGTGGGAATGACGACCTCGTCGCCCGGATTGCAGGTCGCCAGCATGGCGTTGAAGATCACCTGCTTGCCGCCGCCCGAGACGACGATCTGGCTGGCATCGTAGTCGAGATTGTTGTCACGCTTGAATTTCCTGATGATGGCGGCCTTCAGCGCCGGCGTGCCGTCCATCGGCGGATATTTCGTATCGCCGGCAAGGGCTGCCGCATGGGCCGCTTCGATTGCATGCGCCGGGGTGGGGAAATCCGGCTCGCCGGAAGAGAGGCTGACGACCTTGATTCCTTTGGCGGCCAATTCCCGGGCGCGCTGGGTCATGGCGGCGGATGCTGAAATGGAGACGTTTTTCAGACGGTCGGCGATCACGGACATCGGCATGGTCCTTCGATGAGGGATTGAAACGAGAGACCGCCCGCAGGCGATCGGAATTGCGTCAGTCGGCGAGTTCGGCGGCAGGTGCGAGGGTGGCACCGGTGGCTTCGATTTCACGGCGCACGATGCCGGCAAGCTCGAGGGCGCCCGGGGTGTCGCTGTGGACGAGGATGGAGCGCGCCGGCATGGTGATCACGCCGCCGTCGATGGTCTCGATGCTGCCGTCGAGGAGGAATTTTCGCACACGGGCGCGTACCGCCGCTTCGTCCTTGATGACTGCCCCGGGCAGCCCGCGCGTGACAAGCCTGCCGCCGGCGTCATAGGCCCGGTCCGCGAGGAAAAGCGCCAGCGTCTTCAGGCTCGCGCGTTTGGCGGCTCGCTCGATCTCGCTGCCTGATGTGACGAAGACGACGAGATTGGCGTCGACGGTGGCGATCGCATCCATCATCAGGTCGGAAAGGACAGGGTCGCGGTTGACCATACTGCCCATGGCGGCGTGGAAACTGATATGGGAGACGGCGACCCGCTCGGCTTTGGCGATCGCCATCAGCGCGCCGAGCTGGTAGAGCATCTGTTGACGAAGCTCGTCCGCCTGAAAAGGCATCTCGCGCCGGCCGAAGCCCAGCCGGTCGGGCAAGCCGGGATGGGCGCCGATGCCGACGCCATTCTGTTTTGCCAGCCGCACCATCCGCCCCATCGTATCGGGGTCGCCGCCGTGGAAACCGCAGGCGATGTTGGCCGAGGAGACGATTTTCATCATCGCTTCGTCGTCGCACAGCCGGTAGGGACCAAATCCCTCGCCCATGTCGGAATTCAGATCGATCTTCATCAGTTCCTCCTTTCGCTTCCCTTAGGCCATCGCCTTCAGGGCGCGCTTGACCATCCCGGATGTCAGCCTGACATCCTCGACATAGCGGGAGACGGCCTGTTCGACTGCGCGCGCCTCCGCATGCGTCGACCGGATGAATTTCAGGCGGGCGCCGATGCGGGCCTGCCCGAGCCGCCAGAGGTCGCATTCGATCACGCCGGCGACCTTCGGATAGCCGCCGGCGGTATTCGCATCGCTCATCTGCACGATGGGTTCGCCGCCGGGCGGAACTTGGATGACGCCGGGCACGACGCCGTGGGAGCGCATCTCGATGGAGGCGGTCGGCGTGATCGGCTCGCCGGACAGACGGTAGCCCGTGCGGTCGCTGCGCGAGGAAATCCGCCAGGTCTGGCCCCAGAAGGCTTCGCCGTCGCCGGCGAAAAGATCGTGCTCGCCGGCAGGCAGGGCACGGATCGGCAAGGTGTCGTCGACGGGCGCCGGGAAGACGTCGCGCAGTGCCACGGCCGGCTCGACGACGGCGAGGCCCGTGGCCGGCAGCATGGCAATCTCCGCGTCCTCGCCGACCGCGATCCGATCGCCTTTCACCAGCGGCCGGCCGGCATTGCCGCCGAAGCCGCCGCGCAGCGACGTGCTGCGCGACCCCATGACAACTGGAATATCCAGCCCGCCGCCGACCGAAATATAGGCGCGCGCCAGCCGCGGGGGCTGCTTCAGTTCGAGAGCCTGTCCGGGTTCTGCGGAATAGGCGCACCAGGGAATGAGTTCCGATCCGGCGAGGTGAGGATGGCCGTCGGCTCCGGTCACGGCAAAGACGGTGCGCCGCTCGAAACGCAGGCTGAACGGGAAGGTCTGGACCTCGATCACCGCCGCATTCTCGTCATTGCCGACGAGAATATTGCCGATCCTGACCGCAAGCGGATCCATCGCGCCGCTCGCCGACACGCCGATGTCGCGATAGCCGGGGCGTCCCAGATCCTGCACCGTGTTGAAGGGCCCGGTTTCCAAGATCTCGATCATAGCTCGATCCTTGCCGGCAGGAACCGCACGGTGTCTCCGGGCGCCATCATGGCAGGGGTCGGCGCGGTCGGGTCGAACATCTCAAGCGTCGCAAAGCCGATAGAATTCCAGCCATTGGGGCCGGTCAGCATGGCGACGCCGGTCTGCATGCCGCCGATCGTCACGCAGCCTTTCGACATCGTCAGCGACGGCACGGTCTTTCGCGGCATGTAGATACGCGGATCGAGGCCATGCAGATAGCCGAAGCCGGGCGCGCTGCCCAACGCGAAGACACGGTAGGTCGCTTCATGATGGATGCGGACGACCTCGCGGTCGCTTAAGCCCGAGAGATCGCAAAGAGCGGGAAGATCACTCGCATGTTCGCCGCCGTACTGGACGGGAATTTCGATGGTCTTGCCGTTGAGATCGATGCTCTGCGCATTCTCCCATGCCTCCAGCAGCCGGGCGACCACCGCCTCGGGATCCTCGGGCGTCTCCTTGAAGATCACCAGCAGGTTGGTCATTCCGGGAATATCCTCGGCAAGATCCGCCCAGCCTTTGACGGTCCGGGACAGGGCCCAGATCCGTCGCTGCGCGGCAAGATCGAAATCGCCCGGCGCTTCGAGCAGGAAGGATCTGGCGCCGATCGAGGAAACCCGCGCCCGGCTTTGGGTGGCCGGAACGATTTCGCGTTGCGATGCATGTCTGTTCGTCGTGGCGATCATGATGGCAGCTCGATTTGGAACAGAGGGTCACCGAAGCCGACCAGGGCGCCGGGCTCGGCGAGCAGCCTGGTCAAGACACCGGAACGGCCGGCGCGAAGGGGAAGCAGCACATGCCTTACCCTGATGAAGCCGAGGAGATCGGCATCGGATACCGAGCGCGGCAGAGTTTGCGGCGTGGCGGCGGCCGGATGTTCGGCGCAGAAATGCCCCGCCAGCGGCGCCTTCACGACAACAGGTGGGGAGCCCGGAGCGCGGGGTGTTGCTGCCTGCGAGTTGATCCGGGCGCCGCCCTCCCCTGAGATGACGATGCGGAGCTGTCTATCCGGTCCGGAGATTTCCAACCCCTCCACGCCGGCGGCCGTCAGAGCATCGGTGAGAAATGCAATGGTTACGGGATCGCTGAAGTCGATGGCGCTCATGCCGCCGTCCTCCGCAGCTTCAGCCAGTGCTCGAGATAGTGGATATCGGTCTCACCGCGCGCGAATGCGTGGTCCTCGAAGAGCGCGCGCAGGAAAGGGATATTGGTGGCGATGCCCTCGATCTCGGTGCCGGCAAGCGCCTCGCACATTCTGGCCATTGCTTTTGCCCGCGTCGGTGCGTGGACGATCAGCTTGGCGATCAGCGAGTCGTAATAGGGCGAGACCCTGTAGCCGGGATGAATATGCGTATCGACGCGGATGCCCGGCCCCTGCGGCAAAGCCAGACGGGTGATGACGCCTGCCGAGGGCAGGAAAGTGTCGGGATCCTCGGCGTTGATGCGGCATTCGAAAGAGTGGCCCTCGCAGGTGACATCGCTCTGGGCGAGATCCAGAACCTCGCCCTGTGCCGCCTTTATCTGCGCCTGGACAATATCGACCCCGCTCGTCACCTCGGTGACGGGATGTTCGACCTGAAGCCGCGTGTTCATTTCGATGAAATAGAAAGCGCCGTCCTCATAGAGGAATTCGAAGGTGCCGACGCCGCGATAGCCGATCTGGCGGCAGGCCTGCACGCAAGCCATGCCGACCGGCTGGATGATTTCAGGCGCGATCCCCGGCGCCGGTGCTTCCTCCACCACCTTCTGATGGCGGCGCTGCATCGAGCAGTCGCGATGGCCCAGCCACACGGCATTACCGTGATCGTCGCAAAGAACCTGGATCTCGATGTGGCGCGGATGCTGGAGGAACTTTTCCATATAGAGGGAGGGCGAGCCGAAGGCCTTGCGCGCCTCTTCCCGGGTCAGCGCTATGGCTTCATGCAGCTGATCGGGCTTCGGCACGACGCGCATGCCGCGTCCGCCGCCGCCCCCCGACGCCTTGACGATGACGGGATAGCCGATCTCCAGCGCGATGCGCTCGATTGCGGCCGGGTCGTCGGGCAGTGCGCTATCGGGACCGGGAACGCAGGGGACGCCGGCCGCCATCATTGCCCGCTTCGCCGCGATCTTGTCGCCCATGGTCGCGATCGATGAAGCGGTCGGCCCGATGAAGGTCAGCCCGGCCTTTTCGACGGCGCCGGCGAAGGCGGCGTTCTCCGACAGAAAACCATAACCGGGATGGATGGCGCCCGCGCCGGTCAGGCGTGCGGCCAGAAGAATGGCATCCCGATTGAGATAGCTCCTGCCCGCAGCCGAAGGGCCGATGCAGAGAAAATGGTCCGCGGTCTTGATGTAGGGCGCTTGCCGGTCCGCCTCGGAGCAGATGGCGACGGTCTTCAGGCCGAGTTCGCGGCAGGCGCGCTCTATCCGGGCGGCGATCTCGCCGCGATTGGCGATGAGGACCGTGTCGAAACGGCGTCCTGAAGCAGCGGATTGTTCCGATGTTTCCGGCATCAGGCGATCTCCGCCAGCAGGTCGCCGGTCTCGACCTCGCCATTGTCGATATCGGTCAAGTGCGTGATGCGCCCGGATCGCGGCGCGGCGATCGTATTGAAGACTTTCATCGCCTCGACGATGAACAGGGTCTGCCCCTCCTCCACCGCGTCGCCGATCGCGACGAATGGCGGCTCGCCGGGCGCCGGCGCCCGGTGCAGGACGCCAAAGACGGGCGCCTTCACCGCATGGGAGGTTTTCTCGACGCTCGAACGCGCATCGGAGACAAGGCTAATCGTCGATTCCGGCTTTTGCGGGGGCGCGGCAACGCCTGCCTCTGCCGGCGACGTGCGGAAAATCCGAACCGTCACGTCCTTTTCCGTCACGGTCAGCTCGGTAATGTTCGATCGTCCGACAAAGTCGATCAGCGTCTTGATCTTCGAGAGGTCCATGTGCGTGCTCGGAATTTCAAATTCCACCGCGCGCAAGCCTGAACTGCATGTCGCCCGGTGTTGTGATTTCGTAGCACGATGCGCCGACTGATGGGGTCAGACGAAGTTTTGATGGAGTGCAATCGGCGCACGCCTAGAAAGGTTTCGCCTGTCCGCCTAGGCGTAGGAACTCCCAGAGCACTCGAGGCCGCGGATTGCGGCCGGGGAGAAGATTACTTGTGGCATTCCGGGGCGGACAACTCGTCGTCAGTTCCCCAGGTCGAAAGCCACTTTCCGACCTCGACGCCGGTGACGTGCAACCCCGTCGCTTCAAATTCATTCCAGGCGTCAAGCGTCTCCTGCCGCCGCGCCTCGCGCTTCTCCTCGCGCTCGACATATTGCGCGATGGCTTCACGCATGATCCAGTGGGACGAACGGCGGCGGATCTCGGCCAGTTGTTGGACGCGGCCCTTCAGCTCATCATCGAGTTTGAATGGCGATGCCATCAGCTCTCCTTAGCAGAGGTAATACCTGACGCTAATTAAGGCGTCCTCGCTGTATTTGTCGTGAATGAATTCAATAAAGCAGTTCCGGCATCGTCAAGCCTTCGGAGCGGCGATGCTCTCCCGCAGGATAAGTTTGCTGCGGATGACGGTGCGCATCGCCACCGCATTTTGCGTCTGCCCGAGGGCGTTAAGCAGAAGTTCTACGGCAGCGCGCCCCATTTCCTCCACCGGCTGCTCGATCGTCGAGAGCGGCGGCGAGCAGAATTCGCAGACGGGAGAGCCGTCGAAGGAGACGATGGAGAGGTCGTCGGGAACGCTCAAGCCGGCGCGCTGAATGCGGCTCATGAATGAGATCGCCATGTCGTCGCTCGTCGCGATGACGGCTGTCGGCCTTGCCGCGAGCTTCATGAAATCATCGACCGCGCGGATACCGATCTCGAAGCCATGTTGATATTCCAGATCGCCGCCGGATCTCGACACGGCTTCCTCGGAAAGCCCCCCTGCCCGCAGCGCCTCGAGCACGCCACCGTAACGCTCGACGTCGTGATAGTTGCCTGCGGGGCCGGCGATATAGAGGAAGCGCCGATGACCGGAACGGACCAATTCCGTCGTCGCGTCCCGTATCGCCTCCCGGTCATTGGTCACGACGCTCGGCAATCCTGCATCGCTCATGTCGAACAGCATCGAGACGATCGGCAGCCCCGAATCCGCGGGCGAACGCCCGTCGACTTCCGGAAGTTTCGATGAGAAGATGATGGCTCCCCGAACCGTTCCGCCGAAGGCAAGATCGAGGATGTGCCGTTCGGAGATCGCCTCGCGGTCAAGATTGGCGATCATCAAATTATACCCCCGCTGGATCAGGGATTTGTTGATGCTCTGCAGGACCTGCGGAATAATCTGCGAAGCGCCATAATAGGGTGATCCGGGCAGGATGATCATGATCGTATTGGATCTGCCGACCCTGAGACCACGCGCCATCGCATTGGGCGTATAGCCGAGTTGTTTGGCCGCCGCATTGATCCTGACACGTGTCTTCTCGTTGACCCGTCCGGGGTTGGCGAGCGCGCGGCTGACCGTCGATATCGCAACACCGGCGAGTCGCGCCACATCGGCCATCAATGCCGTTGACTGCTCCTCTCCAACTACATCCTTGTTTTTATTCACGTTTATTTCTCTCTCCGGGATGCTTCGATCTGCAACTCTAAGATAGGCGGTGGCTTATAGCAAACGTTTGCCAAAAATCGCTTGCCAAAAAAACCAGCTTGGCTATCATCTCCCAATGGCAAACGATTGCCATTTCTTAATGCGTTGAAAAACCATGGCTTATGAGATGCGGAACTGCTGTTCCGCACTCCAGAAAGTCGTGCCTCGAGAAATGGGATAGATATGGCTACTGCCGACCGGCTGCGCTTCGGCGTCGATCTCGTGACGTTCTTTCATCCTGGCTTCTGGGGCGTCGATAGCGATGATGCGATCGTCGCCTATGCGCGCGCCGAACCGCGCGCCTTCTGGGACAAGATCCTCGACAGCGTCCAGGCCTCCGGCGTCACCGGCGTCGAGCTGACCTTCTCGCCCTTCAACTGGCAGGATGCGATCAAGACCTATGGCTCCGTCGACGCCTTCGCGACCGAACTGGCGAAGCGCGGCCTGACGCTCTGCAGCGGCTTCTTCGCGGAACTGGAGGCGGCGGGCGATTTCACCGACCCCGAGGCCCAGCGTGCGCTGATCGACAAGGCGGAGCGCTATGCCGACTTCCTCAAAGCCTGTGGCAGCGAGATCATGGTGATCGGCGCCCCGCTTCGCCAGACGCTTGGCGCCCAGCCGGTGCAGTTTTATAATTTCGACCGCGCAAAGGCGATTGCCGACTTTCTGAACAGTCTCGGCGCGACCCTCTATGCCAGGGGCGTGCGGCTGGCGCTGCATACCGAGGCCCATTCGATTTTTGCCGGCGCGCGCGACGTCGATCTGATGATGCTTCTGACCGACCCCGCTTATGTGCATATGTGCCCGGACACGGCCCATATCATCGTCGCAGGCTCCGATCCCGTCCAGCTCGTCGATCGTCATCATGAGCGGATGATCATCGCTCATTGGAAGGATGCGATCGGCCCAATGCCCGCCGACACCCAGATCGACAAGCACATTCACGATCGCCACCGCCCCTATTTCTGCGGTTTCGGCCTCGGGCGGGTCGACTGGCCAGCCTGGATCCGGCTGTTGCGCGACCGCGCCTATGAAGGCTGGGCGATCCTCGAACTCGATGCCGCGCCGGATCCCGTCCGCGACATCGCCAATGGGCTGACGCTCGTCCGGCAGGCGCTCCTGCCGATCTATCGCTGACAATCATTCCGAAGACGACGAACGCCCCGCAAAGAGGGCATTTTCAAGAGGTGGAACTATGAAGACCATGATGAAGCTTTTTCTTGCCGGCGTGGCAGTTGCCGGCCTCTGCGCTTCGGCACAGGCCGAGGACAAGGCGACGATCGAGATCATGTCGTCCTGGACGTCGGGCGGCGAAGCAGCGGCCCTCAATGTCATCAGAAGCGAATTCGAAAAGCGCGGCGGCGTCTGGAAGGATTCGTCCATCGCCGGTTTCGGCGCGGCCGATGCCGCCTTCCAGAACCGGATCGTCGCCGGCGATGCGCCTGGCGCCAAGCAAGGCGTCATCGGCCTTGCGGCTGCGGATTTCGTCGGCCAGGGTCTGTTCAACTCGATCGACGATGTCGCCGCCGCCGGCAAATGGGCCGACGCCCTGCCGAAATCGATCACCGATCTCATTTCCTATGACGGCAAGGTCTATCTCGCGCCGACCGGCGCCCATGGCGAAAGCTGGGTCTTCTATTCCAAGGAAGCCTTCGACAAGGCCGGGATCGCCGAGGAGCCCAAGAGCTGGGAAGAATTCTTCACTGACCTCGACAAGCTGAAGGCTGCCGGCATTATTCCGGTCGCCTGGGGCGGGCAGCCGTGGCAGCAGACCAAGGTCTTCAACATGATCCTGCTCTCGCAGGTCGGGATCGACGGCTTCCTGAAGATTTATATCGACAAGGACAAAAGCGAGGCATCGGTCGAGGGCGTGAAGAAGACCCTGGAAATCCTCGGCAAGCTGCGCGCATATGTCGATGCCGGTGCTGCCGGTCGCAATTGGAACGATGCGACAGCCATGCTGATCACCGCCAAGGCCGGCGTGCAGTTCATGGGCGACTGGGCCAAGGGCGAATTCACCGTCGCCGGCAAGGAGCCTGGCAAGGATTATGGCTGCATGATCGCGCCGGAATCGAAGGGCATGGTCTACATCGCCGACTCCCTGTGGTTCCCGAAGACCGGCAATGCGGACACCGACAAGGCGCAGAAACTGCTCGCCGAGGTCGTCATGGACCCGGCCGTTCAGGTCGAGTTCGCGCTGAAAAAGGGCTCCGTGCCGATGCGCACCGACGTCGACAAGTCGAAGCTCGATGTCTGTGCCCAGAAGGGTGCGGAGCTGATGGCTTCGGGCGCGATCGTGCCCGACCAGGCAATTGTGCTGACGCCCCAGCAGGTCGGCGCGCTCGACGACTACGTCGACGAATACTGGAGCGGCGGCTCGGATGACGCAGCCGCTGCGGCTGAAAACTTCTTCGCCATCTTCGAGTAGGATAGCGCGCGTGGCGTCGGCCCGATCCCGACGCCGCGGCTGCCCGGCCGCTGCCTTCGCGCAGCGGCGCGAGCCCTGCTTTTCATCCGTCAACGAGCTGGCCGATGTCCATCAAACGCAAGCCCAATCTCTCCGCGACCATCGCGCTGCTGCCGACATGGTTCGTCGCAGTCGTGGTCTTCATCGGCACCATGGCCTGGTCGATCAGGCTATCCTTCACCAATTCGACGCTTTTTCCGTCCTCGACCTATGTCGGCCTTGCGCAATATTCGAAACTCTTCTCTTCCGCCAAATGGCTCGCATCGCTGCAGAACGTGCTGACCTTCGGCATCCTCTACGTCGCCGGCTGCCTGCTGCTCGGCTTTCTGCTGGCTGCGGCGCTGGACCGCAAGATCCGCTTCGAAAGCGCCTTCAGGACCATATTTCTCTATCCCTACGCCATGTCCTTCGTGGTGACCGGGCTGATCTGGCAATGGATGCTCAATCCGACGCTCGGCATCCAGGCGAGCGTGCGGTCGCTCGGCTGGGAAAGCTTCGTTCTCGACTGGGTGGTCAATCGCGACATGGCGATCTACGCGCTGGTACTCGCCGGCATCTGGCAGGGCGCGGGACTGGTCATGGTCATTGCGCTTGCCGGCATGCGCGGCATCGAGGCCGAACAATGGAAGGCGGCGCGCATCGACGGCATTCCGGTCTGGCGGATCTACGTCTCGATCATCCTGCCACAGCTCGGGCCGGCGCTGGCGGCGGCCGGCATGCTGCTCGCCATGGGCGTGATCAAGACCTACGACATCGTCGTCGCCATGACCAATGGCGGCCCCGGCAATGCGACTGAGGTGCCGGCGAAATTCATCATGGACAATCTGTTCGGGCGCCAGAATCTCGGGCTTGCCACAGCCGGCGCGACGGTGCTTGTGCTCGGCGTCATCATCGCGGTCGCCCCTTTCCGCTATGTGATGCACATGCGCGCAAGAGTGAAGGGAGCCGCCTGATGGCCGGTCCTCATCCGAACGGCCCGAAGCCGGCACGGCTCACCGCCGGGCGCATCGGCCTTTATGCCTTCCTGGTCGTGGCAGCACTTTTCTTCCTTCTGCCGCTCTACACAATGGTCGCCACCTCGCTGAAATCCATGGACGAGATCCGGCTCGGGCAGATCTTCGCTCTGCCGGCCAGGATCGATGTCTCCGCCTGGGCGACCGCCTGGTCGGGCGCCTGCATGGGAACCGTCTGCGTCGGCATTCGCAGCGGCTTCTGGAATTCGGTGGCAATCACCCTTCCCGCGGTCGCGCTCTCGGTTTTCATCGGCGCCGTCAACGGCTATGCGCTGTCGCTCTGGCGGCCGCGCGGGGCAAATCTGCTCTTCGGCCTGCTGATGGCCGGCGGTCTCATCCCCTACCAGATCTTCCTCTATCCAATGGTCCGCGCCATGGCGAGTATCGGCCTCTACAATTCGCTCGCCGGCATCATTCTCGTCCATGTCATCTTCGGCCTGCCGCTGGTGACGCTGCTTTTCCGCAACTATTTCGTCAGCGTGCCGGAGGAGCTCTGCAAGGCGGCGCGCGTCGACGGCGCCGGTTTCTGGCGGATCTTTTTCGAGATCATGCTGCCGATCGCCGTGCCGATGATCGTCGTGGTCTCGATGCTGCAGTTCACCGGCATCTGGAACGACTTCCTGCTCGGTCTCGTCTTCGCCGGGCGCGACAATCTGCCGATGACCGTCCAGCTCAACAATATCGTCAACACGACAATGGGCGAGCGCACCTACAATGTGAACATGGCGGCGACGATCCTGACCGCCATCGTTCCGCTTGCCATTTATTTCCTGTCCGGCCGCTGGTTCGTGCGCGGCATCGCCGCCGGCGCAGTCAAGGGGTAACGCTTCCATGCAATCCGCCGTCTCCATCAAGGATCTTAAGATCGCCTATGGCCACCATACGGTGATCGAGAAAATGTCGATCGATATTGCCCCGCAGGAATTCCTGGTGCTGCTCGGCCCTTCCGGCTGCGGCAAGTCCACGCTGCTGAACGCCATTGCCGGCCTTCAGGACATTACATCAGGCGAGATCTGGATATCCGGTCGGAACGTCAGCTGGGAGGAGCCCAAGGACCGTGGCATCGGCATGGTCTTCCAGTCTTATGCGCTCTACCCGCGCATGTCGGTCCGCAAGAACCTTTCCTTCGGGCTTCGCGTCGCCGGCCTGCCGAAAGCCGAGATCGAGGCCCGTGTCGCCCGCACCGCCGCTCTCCTTCACCTCGACACGCTGCTCGACCGGCGGCCGGCCGAGCTTTCCGGCGGCCAACGCCAGCGCGTCGCCATCGGCCGGGCGCTCGTGCGCGAAGTGGATGTCTTCCTTTTCGATGAACCGCTTTCGAACCTCGACGCCAAGCTGCGCAACGAATTGCGCGTCGAGATCAAGAAGCTGCATCAGCGCCTCGGCAACACGATGATCTACGTGACCCACGATCAAGTCGAGGCCCTCACCCTTGCCGACCGCATCGCCATCATGCGCGACGGCGTCATCCAGCAGCTTGCCTCGCCGGCTGATATCTATCGCCGCCCGGCCAACCTCTTCGTCGCCGGTTTCATCGGCGCGCCGGCGATGAACTTCGTCGAGGGCCGGATCGAGCGCGGCGACAGCGCGCCGGTGTTTCGGAGCAAGGGGCTCGCCGTCGATCTCTCCGGTTATTCCTTTCAAGCAGCTGTGGCGGAAGGACCGGCAACGCTCGGCTTTCGCCCTGAGCATCTCGTGCTCGACGGGGCGGCAGCCGGCCTGCCCACCATTCCCGGCCGCGTTTCCGTCGTCGAGCCGATGGGATCCGATGCGGTCGTCTGGTTCGATTGGGCCGATCAAAGCCTCTCCCTCAGGCTGATGGGTGACGTCACCCTGCAGCCGGGCGACGCCGTGGCTCCCGGGCTCGATATCGCCAAGGCGTCGCTCTTCGGCGCCGACGGATCGCGGCTCTGATGGGCCGTCCCTTTGTTTTCTCGCAATTGCCGAAGCGCTCTGCGCCGTTTTGAGCAATCGCTTCAGGACAGGAATTGGAAAGACATGTCTGAGATCGTCTATGATGCGCTGGTGATCGGCTCCGGCGCGGCGGGTTCCGTCGCGGTCAAAGAACTGACGGCGCAAGGACTGTCGGTGCTGTTGCTCGAAGCCGGCCCCGCCGTCGGGCCTGCGGATTTCGACCCGGCGCGCAAGAAGGCGCCGGCGAGCAGCATCAATATCTGGGAGCGCGCCCGCGCCACGATCAAGGGCCAGCCGATCCAGGCGCGCGCGGCCTTTTTCACCGAGCGCTTCAGCCACTTCTTCGTCAACGACCGCAAGAACCCCTATACGACGCCGAAGGGCGAGCCCTTTCTCTGGATCCGCGGCCGCCAGGGCGGCGGGCGTCTGCACAGTTTCGGCCGCGTGCTGCTGCGCTGGACGGATGACGATTTCAAGATCCGGTCGCGCACGGGAAAGGGCGTCGACTGGCCGGTCTCCTATGACGAGCTCATGCCTTTCTACGACGAAGTGGAGACCTATCTCGGGCTCTACGGCAACAAGGACGATGTGCCCACCCTGCCGGACGGCATCTACGCAAAACCGGCAAGCCTGACGCCCGCCGAACAGATCTTCAAGCAAGCGGTTGAAAGCCGCTGGCCGGAGAGGCGAGTCGTCTCCTGGCGCTACATTGCGCCGGATGCCGAACGCATGCCGCGCCCGCTCAGGGACGCCAGGGCCACTGGCCGGCTGACGATCCGCTACGACGCCGTCGTTCGCCGCATCACCACCGACGAGACCACCGGCCGCGCCACCGGCGCGGAATTCATCGATCGCAATACGGGGGAGATATCGACCGCCCGCGCCGCGACGGTGGTGCTGTCGGCCTCGCCGATCGAGAGCGTGCGGCTGCTCTTGAATTCCGCGTCGGCCCGCCATCCTGACGGGCTCGGCAACAGCTCTGGCGCGCTCGGCCGCTATTTCATGGATCAACTGCCCTGCCTCGCCTTCGGGTCCTTTTCGAAGGCGAAGGGCTGGGCGTCGGACGAATCCGCTCCGGCCGACCCGTTCTACAACCCGTCGGGCGGGATCTTCATCCCCCGCTTCGGCGAGGGCGATGCCGCCCGCGGCGATTTCGATTACCAGGGCAGCGTCGGCCGGGCACCTGTTTCCGGCGACACCGATGCGCGTCTCGCCTTCTTCGGCTTCGGCCGCATGCTGCCCTATGCCGACAATCGCATCACCCTGGATGTCAGGCGCAAGGACGCCTGGAACATTCCCGTGCCGCATATTCGCTGCGTCATGCAGGCGGAGGAGCAGGCGCTGCTTCGCCGGCAGGAGGAGACGCTGATCGCCATGGTGAGCGAAGTCGGCGGCGCGCTCGAATTCATCGGCTCTCCGACCGGCCTTAGGGAGATGGGCAAGGGTGCCTTCCCCGATGCCGATGCCTTCAGCCGCTTCATGTTCCGTACATGGTTCCGCAAGACGATGTGCATGGGCGCGGCGATCCATGAAACCGGTGGTGCGCGCATGGGCGAAAGCCCGGAGGCGTCGGTGCTTAACCCCTACAACCAGGTCTGGGATACGCCGAACCTCATTGTTACCGACGCCAGCGCCTTCCCCGGCAGCGGCATCGCCGGCACGACGCTCACCGTCATGGCCCTGACACTCCGTGCCTGCCGCAACCTTGTCGACCGGTATCGGGCGGGGCAGTTGTAAGGGGCGCTTGGAACGACAGACGCGGGTAACCGTTTCAGTTCGATCAGTGGTCGTCATATAAGCTTCGCACTGACATGCTCCTGTCAACAAAAGCAGGAAGGAAACCCCATGTCTCAATCACATCAGGACCAGCTCAACCGGATGAAGGCCGAAATCGCCGACAGCTTCGATGAGGAGCTGGAAATGCAGATGGAGGAGGACCGGCTGGACGATCTGGTCGCCGAGGGAATGTCAGAACCGGCCGAGCAGACGCTCGAGCGAAAGATCTATTTCCGCGAACTCTTCCGGCTGCAGCACGAGCTGGTGCGGCTGCAGGATTGGGTCCAGCACAAGAAACTGAAAGTGGTGGTGCTTTTCGAGGGCAGGGATTCAGCCGGCAAGGGCGGCGCGATCAAGCGCGTCACCCAGAGACTCAATCCGCGCGTCTGCCGCACCGTCGCACTGCCGGCCCCGACCGAGCGGGAGCGCCATCAATGGTATTTTCAGCGTTACGTTCCGCACCTTCCCACAGCCGGCGAGATCGTGCTCTTCGACCGCAGCTGGTACAACCGTGCCGGCGTCGAGCGGGTGATGGGGTTCTGCACCCCCGATGAACTCGAGGAGTTCTTCCGCTCGGTGCCGGAATTCGAACGAATGCTGGTCCGCTCCGGCATCGTGCTGATCAAATACTGGTTCTCGATCACCGACGAGGAGCAGGAATTCCGCTTCAAGATGCGCATCCACGATCCGCTGAAGCAGTGGAAGCTTTCACCGATGGATATGGAAAGCCGTGTCCATTGGGAGGAATATACCAAGGCCAAGGAAGAAATGCTGGCGCGCACGCACACCAAGGAAGCGCCTTGGTGGGTGGTGCAGGCCGTAGACAAAAAACGGGCCCGACTGAACTGCATCGCCCATCTTCTCGACCAGATCCCTTACGAGGATGTTCCTAAACCGGAAATCGAGTTGCCGGATCGCATCCGCCATGCCGATTACAACAGGGCGCCTGTTCCGCCTGAAATGCAAGTGCCGGAGCGCTATTGAAGGCATGGCGCGACAGGTCGGCTGACGCAGCAGAAAGTCCAGGGACCCGATGGCCCTGGATTTCCTGTTATAATAGGCCAAGCGCAGCACGTGTGCCGGCCGCCGGCACGCTTCACATGCCGTCAGGCAGCGATATCGGCCATCCGGTTCAATTCCTCGATGGCTTCATCCGGCAGCACGAGCCCGGCGGCCGCGAGGTTCTCCCTAAGATGGCCGACGGAGGAGGTGCCGGGGATCAGCAGGATGTTGGGCGCGCGACGCAGCAGCCAGGCGAGTGCCACCTGCATGGGTGTCGCATCGAGGCGTGCGGCGACATTGGAGAGCGCCGAGGACTGCAGCGGCGTAAAGCCCCCGAGCGGGAAGAAGGGCACATAGGCGGTGCCCTCGCGGGCGAGTTCGTCGATCAGGCGATCGTCTGCCCGATGTGCCAGATTGTACTGATTCTGCACGCAGACGATCTCGGTGATTCCGCGCCCTTCGGCGATCTGCTTCGATGTGGCATTGCTTAAGCCCACGTGGCGAACCAAGCCCTGTCGTTGGAGATCGGCAAGCACCGTCAGCGGCGCTTCTATCGACCCTTCGGCCGGGCCATGCACGTCGAACATGATCCTGAGGTTGACGACGTCAAGCACGTCAAGACCGAGGTTGCGAAGATTGTCGTGCACTGCCTGCGTCAGCTCATGGCGCGAGAAAGCCGGAATCCAGGATCCGTCCGTGCCGCGCCTGGCGCCGATCTTGGTGACGATGACGAGATCATCGCGATAGGGGTGGAGGGCTTCGCGGATGATCTGGTTGGTGACGTGCGGACCGTAGAAATCGCTGGTGTCGATGTGGTTCACACCGCTGGCGACCGCCTCGCGCAGCACCGCAAGCGCGGCGCCATGATCCCTGGGCGGGCCGAACACGCCTGGCCCGGCGAGCTGCATGGCGCCATAGCCAAGTCGCTTGACGTTGCGGTCGCCGAGATTGAAGCTGCCGGCCTGATCGATAATTGACATGATCTCACTCCTTTCAAGAGATGCCGCCAAGACTACGCCTTGGCGGATCGTGTGAAAACCGGGTACAATCCGTACGAGCCGTGCGGAGTGGCGAACAGTGAAAGCAGATTTGAACGATCTCAATGCCTTTGTCGCCGTGGCGCGAGCCGGAGGTTTTCGCGAGGCGGCGCGGGCCAGCGGCAGCAGCGCCTCCTTCTTGAGCGAGGCGGTGCGTCGCCTCGAGGCTGAGCTCGGGGTCAGACTGCTCAACCGCACCACGCGAAGCGTCGTTCCAACCGAAGCGGGCAAAGGCCTGCTGGAACGGCTTGGCCCTGCTTTGACGGAGGTGGAGGCCGCGCTCGATGTAGTCAACCGATTTCGCGACAGGCCAGCCGGTTCGCTGCGGCTCAATGTGCCGGTCAGTGCGGCGCGCCTCGTGCTGCCAGCTATCGTTCCGCCATTCCTCGCCGCCTATCCCGATATTCGCCTCGAGATCGTCGCCGAGGAGAGTTTCGTCGACGTGCTTGCTGCCGGATGCGATGCCGGCATCCGCTATGACGAGCGGCTGGAGCAGGATATGATCGCGATTCCGATCGGGCCGCGCCAGCAGCGCTTTGCCACTGCCGCATCCCCCGACTATCTCGACCGTCATGGCCGGCCGCAACATCCGAGCGAACTTCTCGATCATGCCTGCCTGCTGGGCCGTTTTGACAGCGGTGCGCTGACGACGCCCTGGGAATATGAGCGGGACGGCGAAGTGGTGCGGGTCGAACCATCAGGACCACTGATCGTCAAAGTCGGCGGGGCGACCGATCTGTCTGTCGACGCCGCCATAGCGGGCACGGGCGTGATCAGCATTTTCGAAGACTGGCTGCGCCCGTATTTTGACAATGGTGTTCTCGAGCCGATTCTCGAACCCTGGTGGCAGCGCTTTTCCGGGCCGTTTCTCTATTATCCCGGACGGCGCCTGGTGCCCGCACCGCTCCGCGCCTTCATCGATTTCGTCAAGGCGTCAGCTAACCCGGCTTGAACGAAGTTGCCGGCGTTAGAGATTGACCGCGACGTTATCGCCCATGTCCGGTTTGCTGTTGGAGACCGCTGCGGCCGCCATTTTGATGTAGCTGATGATTGTGCCCGGGCTGTCCCAATATTCGGCCGAAGACGGGGTAATCTTGAGAATACGGATGGAAGGGTCGTCAGGGTTGTCCCACCATGCCTTTGCCGGCGTCGCCCATAATTCCCGGATCTTCTCGCGATCGTTCTGCACCTCGGCCGTTCCCGATACGGAGACATATTTCTGTCCCTTGCTGTCGGCGAAGGCGAGGCACACGTTGGGCCAGCGGGCGATCTCATCGTCCTTGTGGCTGGCGAGATCGGTTAGAAAATAGACCGCATTCTCAAGCTGTGCGCTATAGGCTGACATCGGTCGGGCGCGCAGGTCGTCGCCGTTGCGGGTCGTCAGCATGCAGAAGCCGATCCTGTCGATCAACTCCCACACGCGCGTCACATCGTCATGCTCGACCATTATTACCTCCATCTGTGCAAAAGACGGAGTAACCATCTGCTGACGTCGATGTTCCCGCGACTTACCGAGCCAACTCCCGGAAGGTAACCGAATAGCGCAGACGGTCGACGGGCGGGATGGAATGTTCCCAGAGCTTTCTTGACGCGCCGGCCAGAAGATAGGCTGAGCCGGGATCAAGCACGAGCGATTGCCTTTGCCATTTGTCGCCATTCCGACGTCTCAGCCTGAAGGTGCAGGACGAAAGCAGGGAAATGCCAATGACACGGCCGAACACCAATTTGTCCCTGTGCCAGCCGATCGGAGCCCCGGGTGCGTATTCGGTCACGAGAGCATGCTCGAGCGCCTCCGCCTCTATTCCCGCGAAACCTGCCGCGATCTCACGAATAGGTAGCAGCAATGACGGTATCGGCTCTATTTTCCTGATGCTCTGACTGTCGAAGTCATATTTCCAGCCGAAGGAAACCGTCCTGCGCTTGCCTTCGAACCCATGGAAGTCGAAGGCTTTGAACGGCAGGGCGGGTACCGCTTCGAGAATGGAGCGCTGCAGATCCGGGGGAACGACATCCGGCGAATATCGGAATCCCTCCGGAAAGCGGTCGCCGGCCTGCCCAAAGAGATCCTCCTGCCCCGTCACCATTCGTTCCTCAATGCACGCTTGGAGTTCCCGTGACCGTTGCGAAGTCTTCTGCGACCAGTTCACTAACGGCTATCAGGATTTCCTCCCGTGAAAAGCCCGATGTCAGCGCACGCTGGATCAGGTCCTGCAGATCCGGCTCGACCACATCACGGCAATCCTCGAGGCGTTCTTCTGAAACGACAAGACTATTCAATTCGTCCATTGTCTATCCTTTCGGGAAAGCTATCAACGCGCTGCCGTCTGCTTACGCCCGGCCAGCAGTCCTTCCCGCTGCATCTTCTTGCGTGCGGCCTTGCGCTGCCGGCTGATCGCCTGGGCCTTTTCTCTGACGCGGCGTTCGGACGGCTTCTCATAGGCGCGCCGTTCCTTCATTTCGCGGAACAGCCCTTCGCGCTGCATTTTCTTCTTCAACGCCCTCAGGGCTTGATCGATGTTGTTGTCTCTGACGAGTACCTGCATTCGCATTCTCCTTGTCTGGCTCCTTGTCTGGATGGCAGGCCGCTCCTCCGTCAGCCGCGTTTATCAGGCAATCAGGCCTGCATTCATGGCGGCTAAGAAGGGAAATCCCTTCACGCTCCAGCAGTTTGGGACAGGATCGCGACCCCTGCGCCGGCCGATCAACGACCGCAACCGCAGTCGCCATGTCGTGGTTCAAAGAAATCCTCTGACGGCTGCCGGCTAAATCAGCTTGCTGCTGGGATTGCCCATGGCCCGCCCGGATGGCGCAGCCGCCGATCCTGTTGCGTTCATTCACGTGTCGGCACCGCTTGGGTGTCCGGTCAGATCGACTGCGGCCACAAGGTAGGTGCCGGCGTCACGGATTGCAATGGTGTGCAGCCGGCATAGAAGCAGCGTCAGAAGAGCGCCGCCGCAGCATAGTCACGAGGGAGGTTCTTTCAAGTTTACCGGGTGTAAATTGGTCCAAATTGCTTCAAATTTGATTGAAGGAGGTAACGTATTGGTCGCTTCTTAAGCGTCAACGCACGTTATGGATGAATGTTAACCTTGCGTTAAATACCCCATTGACTTGCATTGTTAATAAGTTGTTAAAGAAGCCGCTCGCAAAGGTCAAAATGACCCACTGAAAAACAATTTTAGGAGAAACTAATGGCTTCCCTGATTCACGCAACTGATGATAGTGCAACTTTTGCAGAAACCGACGTAATTTCCGGAAATCTTCTGTCCAACGATTCCTCCGACAACGGCAACCTATTCCTGCGCGCCTTCGACCAGCAGACGGTCGGCGCCAAGCGGGCCGGTCAGATCACCGAAATCCAGGGCGACTACGGCACGTTCTTCGTCAAGGCCGACGGCAGCTACACTTATGTGCTGAGCGATGCTGCCAAGATCGGTTTCGCCAACGGTGAGACGCTGGTCGAAAAGGTTTCCTACAAGATCTCCGACGGCGCCGGTCACACCGACATGGGCCTGTTCACCCTGAACATTCAGGGCGTGACCCAGATCAAGCCGGTCGCGGTCGATGACACCTACGACTTCACCGAAGGCCAGCCCATCGGAGGCAACGTTCTGGACAACGACATTGCTGGCGACAACGGCAAGATGTTCCTGCGCGAGTTCCTGAGCACCAAGGTAGGCGCCGCTGCCGACGCCGTAACCGACGTTGCCGGCACGTATGGCATGTTCCATGTCAAGTCGGACGGCACGTTCACCTACGACCTGACGGCCGATCTGGATGCAGGCGTGACCTACACGGAAGTTCTCCGCTACTACAAGATCTCCGACGGCGAAGGCCATACGGACACTGCCAAGGTAACGCTCAATATCCTCGGCACGGACGCTCATCCCGACGGCGTCGGTGTTTAATCTGAAGCATCAATGAGACAAGACGCCCGCCGCACGATCGGCGGGCGTTTTCGCATCCGCGTTCCTCATATATCCTTCTTGGAGAGGGCGTTGTCACGTTGTTTGAGGACGCATGAAGCGCTTCTCTTGAACTCAGACAGTTGCTGCGGTCACTGCTTTCCGCTGCGCCCGAACGTAGCCGTCTTGGTCAACGGCGCGCCAAAGCCAATGTTTCCGGCCGCCGATGGACACCACCACCTCGTCCAAATGCCAGATATACTTTTGCGACGGCTTCTTTCTACGCAACTGCTTGGCATAAGCCGCCCCGCCGGCCCCATCGCCGGATCGTTTCGTAAGATCCGACAATGCCCCGCTCCAACAGCATTTCCTTCGACCAGCCGCAGGCTCATGGAAACTGGAAGTACAGCCACACCGCATGGGTGATGATTTGCGGTGGAAAGCGGTGGTTCTTGTAGCTGATCGTCGGCGAGCTCATCCTCGCCCATTATCCCTCAACCGTTAAGCTGCAGACAACGTCACATCGGTTCCACGTGGTATGAACAGGCGACCGCATGCTGATTCCGGTGCTTCGCATTATCATTCTACCTTGGGGATACGGACAGACCACCGAGTTTCGGCCAAAGGGTTAAGGCACTCGACGCTGCCGATAATGTTCCTATGTTCCACTGCGTGTGGTGGCAGGAAGCCCACGCGCTTGTACCCAAGTCGGAGGGATTATGTCGGTCATCGCAAGGAACAATGTCACCGTGCGGGGTGAAGGACGGCGTGCCATGGTCTTTGCTCACGGCTTCGGCTGCGACCAGAACATGTGGCGGCATGTCACGCCGGCCTTTGAACAGGACTACAAGGTCGTCCTCTTCGACCATGTCGGGTGCGGCAAGTCCGACCTCGGCGCCTATGAGAATGCCAAGTATTCCAGCCTTGCAGGCTACGCGGCTGATATCGTCCAGATAGGTCAGGCACTGGATATCACAGGTGGCGTATTCGTTGCACATTCCGTCAGCGCGATGATCGGCATTCTCGCCTCAATCGACGCACCTGATCTGTTCAGCGAGCTTGTCCTGATTGGACCATCGCCCCGCTATATCAACGAAGAAGGATATGAGGGTGGCTTCACGCGGGAACAGATTGAGGAGCTGCTTGAGTTCCTGGACGATAATCACATGGGATGGTCTGCCGCCATGGGCCCCGTAATCATGGGCAACCCTGATCGCCCCGAGCTCAGCGAAGAGCTTGTGAACAGTTTTTGCCGTACCGACCCGGATATTGCCAAGGCGTTTGCGCGCGTCACCTTTCTGTCCGACAATAGAGCGGACCTTCCACGCTGCCAGGCACGGGCGCTTGTGATCCAAAGCAAGCAGGATGTCATCGCCCAGCAGGGGGTGGGGGAGTATGTGCGGGACCATCTGCCGAACGGGGAAATGATCGTGATCAACGCAACAGGGCATTGTCCGAACTTGAGCGCGCCTGCTCAGGTTATTTCCGCGATCAAAGCCTTTGTGTAAGGCTGGGCCTCAAGGAGGGCTGGAGGGCACCATGGAGGATCTGGACGACCTCTACGAGAATGCCCCGTGTGGCTACGTCTCCCTCGCAGCTGACGGCGTGATCGTAAAAGTCAATCGAACGCTTGCAGGATGGTTGGGTACGCAGAGTTTTGAGCTCCTCGGCAAGCGGTTTTACGATCTGCTGAACGTGCCGGGCAAGATTTTCTACGAGACACACTTTGCTCCTTTGTTGCGAATGCAGGGGTACTTCAATGAAGTCGCACTGGACCTCGTCGGTCCGGACGGGCGGAAGCTGCCTGTTCTGGCCAATGCGGCCGAACGCCGATCGAGCGACGGAGGTGTTCAGTTTACGCGCATAACCCTGTTTCAGGCGGCGGATCGACGGCGATACGAGCGCGACCTGGTGGACGCGAAGAACGCCGCCGACCGAGCCCGCCGAGAGCTCGCGGACCTGAACAGAACTCTGGAAGAGCGTATCGATGCAGGTATTGCCGAGCGGCTCCAGCTTGAGCAAGGGCTGCTTGCGGAAAAGGAGGTGGCTCGCTTAAGGGAGCAGTTTGTCGCAATCCTGGGCCATGATCTGCGCAATCCGCTCGCGTCGATTTCAGGAGGGCTCAACATTCTGTCGCGGGAACCTCAGACCGACAAGGCACGGCGCGTTCTGACGATGATGAGCCAAAGTACCGAGCGCATGTCCAGCCTGATCCGGGACATGCTCGACCTTGCGCGCTGCAGAGCTGGGCAAGGCATCGCTATCAATCCGAACCCGACCGACTTGCGGGCCGTGCTTGAGCAGGTTGTCCACGAATTACATACCGCACATCCCGGCCGAGACATCCAGAGCTCGCTTGATATCGGGATCGAGGTACGTTGTGACGGCGGCCGGGTCGCTCAGCTGGTATCCAACCTGCTGGGTAACGCATTGGCGCATGGGGCCCCCGACCGGCCGGTGACGGTCGTCGCGGCATCGGCCCTGAATGAAATCCTGATAACGGTTGCGAATGAGGGCAAACCGATCCCCAAGCACGTAAAGGACCACCTGTTCGAGCCCTTCTTCCGGGTCACAAGCTCTGCGGAGAAGCAGGGGCTTGGCCTTGGTCTGTTCATCTCATACGAGATTGCTCGAAGCCATGGCGGTAGGCTTGAGGTCCACTCCGACGACAACCATACCGCATTCCTGTTTCGGATGCCGGTTTAACAGCGGCAGCAGAAAATTTGCGCGACAAAGGCGGGAACGACTCGAGGGTGGCACGGATACCGTGCCCCGCATTGCGCTAGCGCCGTTAAAATAGCTGGCATTGTTCGCCCAGCCGCGGGCACAGCTTACACATCAGTTCTCGGCCTCCCACTCCGTATTCGCGGGCTTGGACGTTGTTGAGGTGCGCGGCGTCTCCGCGCCCCTCAATCTGTCGATCATGCAGATGGTAAGGTCGCCTTGCCGAGTTTCACGGAAGGCTCGCGACCCCAGACGCGCAGCTTGCCAAGCTCCGCCACGAAAGTGGAAAGGCCTTCCTCGCCTGACAGGGCAAGGACACCCTCATCGAGCGCATTGGCGACGCCGGCCTTTTCCAGGAGAGGCAGTGCCGACTGGTCGTAGCCGATGAATTTGCAATGCTGGAAGGCGTCGGCGACAAAGTCGCGCGCGGCAGCTTCGTTGACAAGGTCACCCATTGCTGCCGGAGAGGTCAACAACGCAACCGCATCAAAGAGGACCGATGGACCACCGTCGATCATATGGTGGGCCTCGATCCAGGTACCATCGGAGGCCGTCACGCCACCGACCTTTGGTGCTATCAGCTCGCATACGGCTTTTTCTTTAGCGATCGCCGTGGTCAGACCGTTCAAAAGCGATGCGTCCACACCGTCGGTGATCAAAATGCCCAGCTTGCGCCCTTCGAATCGCTTGGGGCCGCGCTCAACGATGCTGAGGGCCGGCGAAGGCTCGAGATCCTGACGGGTCGGCATCGCCGCATCCGCAGGCTTCGGCATGGATTGGAAGCCGAGCTTCTGGGCAACGGTTGTTGCCAACGTCTCGTCGATGTTGAGGAGATGAGCCACCATGCGTTCACGGATGACCGGCATCTCAACCTTGCTGAGTTCGAATGTCAGGGCCATGGCGATGTGCCGCTGTTCCGGCGGCGTCTGGCTGATATAGAATTGCCGTGCCTGGCTATAGTGATCGGCAAAGCTTTCGGGACGAAGCCGGACCTTCGGACCCCGTTCCTCAGACGCGAAGTGCCGAAAGCCTTGGACCGGCGACTCCCGCGGCCCCCCGTTGCGCGAATTCGGTTGGTAATTGGTTCGACCGACCGGGTTGCGCATTGCCATGTGGCCGTCCTGCTGGAAGTTGTGGAACGGACACTTCGGGGCGTTGATCGGCAGATGGGTGAAGTTCGGACCACCGAGGCGCTTCAGCTGCGTGTCGAGATAAGAGAAGTTGCGGCCCTGCAGCAGCGGATCGTTGCTGAAGTCGATCCCCGGCGGCACGTTCTGGGTCATGAACGCCACCTGCTCGGTTTCCGCGAAGAAGTTGTCGGGCATTTTGTTGAGAACAAGGCGGCCGATCGGCTGGACCGGCAAAATTTCCTCGGGAATGATCTTGGTCGGATCGAGCACGTCGAAATCGAAGCTGTCGGCGAACTCCTGGTCGAAGAGCTGGACGCACAGTTCCCATTCCGGAAAGTTGCCTGACTGGATCGACTGCCAGAGGTCACGGCGATGGAAATCCGGATCGGCGCCGTTGATCTTGACCGCCTCGTTCCAGGCCACCGACTGAAGACCCAGCTTCGGTTTCCAGTGAAACTTGACGAAAGTTGATTCGTCCTTGGCATTCACGAACCGGAAGGTATGCACGCCGAAGCCTTCCATGAAGCGGAAGGAGCGGGGGATCGTGCGGTCCGACATGATCCACATGACCATGTGCATGCTTTCCGGTGTCAGGCTGATAAAGTCCCAGAAATTGTCATGGGCGGTCTGCGCTTGTGGGAAAGCCCGGTCCGGCTCCTGCTTGGCGGCATGAATAATGTCGGGAAACTTGACGGCGTCCTGGATGAAGAATACCGGAATGTTGTTGCCGACGAGATCCCAGTTGCCCTCCTGCGTATAAAGCTTGACGGCGAAGCCGCGAACGTCGCGCGCGAGATCGGCGGAGCCCTTGTTGCCGGCGACGGTGGAAAAGCGGACGAAGGCCGGTGTCTTCTCGCCGTGCCGCTGGAAGAGGTCGGCTCGCGTATAGCTCGCTAAAGATTCATATGTTTCGAAGAACCCGTGGGCTCCATAGCCGCGGGCATGGACGACGCGCTCGGGAATCCGTTCGTGGTCGAAGTGGAAGATCTTCTCTCGGAAGTGAAAATCGTCGATGAGGGCAGGACCACGGGCGCCGAGACGCAGCGTGTTCTGATCGTCGACGACAGGTCCGCCCTGAGCGGTCGTCAGGAGGGGTTGACCGTCCTCCGCGAACTGATGGAGTTCGCCGCCTTGACCTCGATGGAGCGTCTGGTCGTGGATTGTGGCCGTCGCCAGTTTAGGGCTTGCTTTGGAAGCCGTCGTCTTCTTGGCCATGGGGAGTCCTCCGTAACGTCTGTTGGGGGAAGGCATGCTCAAATGAAAAAGCCGCCTTCAAAAGGCGGCCTGATTAGGAGGACCAAGGCTTAGCTGGCCTTCTTCTGCGAGCCCTTGGGATTTGCCGAGGCTTCACCGAGCGCTGTCAGCTTCTGGTCGGTGGCAATCTCTTCCTGAAGGTTTGCATCCAGCAGCGGGATCGCGTCGTTGAGGCCCAGCTGCCTTGCCCAGGATTTCAGGGTGCCGTAGCGGGCGATCTCGTAGTGCTCGACGGACTGCGCCGAGGAGATGAGACCGGCGTCGAGCGCTGCGGTTCCCTTGTATTCTTCCATGATCTCTTCGCCTTCAGCGATAATCCCCTGGATGGCTTCGCAGGTCTTACCGCGGGCAGGCTTTCCGAGAAGCTCGAACACCTGTTCTAGGCGTTGGATCTGGCCTTGAGTTTCATCGCGGTGCTGCAGGAAACCGGCCTTGCCTTCTTCCGCTTGCGCCGCGCGCGCCATCTTGGGCAGAGCTTTCAGGATTTGCTTTTCGGCAAAATAGATGTCTTTGAGAGTGTCGAGGAAGAGGTCATCGAGTGTTTTTTCCATAGCCATGGGCGAATCCGATTACCGTTTCGAGTGTGGGGACCAGACTAACTCTTGAAGTTGGTCGAAGTTCCTTGAGGGCCACAGCGCTGGCGCCCCTGCGATCCCCCAGTTAGCCGCTCCTCATAACCTCTTGATTTGCATCCCATATAACGATCTCTCCTGACGAAGCCTCCCTCAAAGTGCGTTGCGGTAATCAGCCCACCATTGCCGGTCGACCTCATTAATCATCACTTCGAGAACGACGATCTGGTCTTGCTCGACGACAGCGCTATTGGCGACCTCCACAGAATCAGGCAGCGACTTAAACACTGCGGAGGACAATGAGATCGTTTTCTAGAACGTGACGGCTGCGAGTCTTCCACCGGTGAATGTGCTATTCTTATGATTAGCTTGTTCTCACCGGCCGCTTGACGCCGCCAGGAGGTTCCCGCTAAATCCCGGACTGCGCGGCGGTCATGCCTGTCTTTTTCGAGGATCGCCTGGTACGAATCTTGCGCGCGGGGGTCACCAATGATGCTGGTGCATCGGCGCGTGCCTCGCAGGCAGCTGAGGTCAAGGTCGTGGCAACGAAATCCGCCTCCCGAGGCGTAGGCGGTTGCCGTTCCTCCTGGTTTTCCACCCAAAGGACCGCGCCGACGCGAATGGCCGGGTATATGCGCTTGAACCGACGAATAAGTATGCTGGCGTGCCGTGCCGAGTCCTCGTTGAGGAAGCAAACCACGATGGCGTTCGATTGTTTCGGAACGAGGCTCATGGCGCGCCGATTGGGGATGTCAGAATGCCTCGCTGCGACCACCTCGGCTCCCTGTACCTGAAGAACCTGGGCGAGCATCGCAGCCGACGCGTCGTCGAGCGGACCCCTGCCTCCGATGCAGAAGACGGTCTTGCCACGTCCGTCAGGGAGTTCGCTTTCATTTTCATTGCCTTCTTTCGGCAGGGTGCTGGGCCGACCTGCCGATGATTCCTTCTCCTTCTGTTCTTCCTCTTCCTCTTCTTCTTGTTCTTCTTCCTGCGCGATTTCCGCAAGGTTCGAGACCAGCGTGATGGCGGTCCCGAACACCTGTTCCATCTGCTCCGCGGTCAACACGCCTCGACGCCTATCTTTCTCCGCCAGTAGAAGGGCGGGAATGGCAACCTTGCCGTAGTAGTCCTCGAGATAATCCTCCTCAAGGAATTCCTCAGCGTAATCGGTCGCCTCGTCCGGATCGCCGGCAAGGAGCCGCTGGTACAGCCGCTCCTTGGGATCGAGCACCGGGTCACTACCAAAAACCACCTCAAGGAACTCGAACTGCGGGACGTACCGCCCCAGGACTGCAAGACACACCGTCAATGGCGTGGACAGGACAAGACCGACTGGGCCCCACAGCCATGCCCAAAAAATCGCCGCGACGATGATTGCCAGCGGAGAGAGTCCGGTACGAGAACCATAGAGCCAGGGCTCGATGACATTGTTGCTGGTCAATTCCAGCACGACGAAAATGGCCGCAACCCAGAGAACAAGGCTCCAGCCAGGGTCGACTGCAAAGGCCAGGAACAGCGGCAGAACTCTCGCGATGACAGGGCCGATATAGGGGACAAATCGAAGGACGATGGCCAGCATCCCCCAGAGCGCTGGATTTGGTATGCCGACCGCCCACAGTCCGAGCGCCAATGGAACGCCGTAAGCGCAGTTCACCACCAACTGCATAAGAAGATACCGCGCGACGCGGCTTCCCGCCTCCTGGATGGCTTCTGTTGTGCGATGCAGATCGCCATAGCCAACGAGCCGAATAAAGCGATCGCGAAGCTCTTCCCGCTCTAACAGCATGAATATTACGACGACGATGATCAAACCCAATGAGGCGATGGGGCCAAGCAGAGGACCAATCAGGCTAGTAAGCGTTTCAATTGGTCTGCTCGGCGCGAATATTTCGACGAGCACGGGCTCTCTTGGTCTTGATGCGTTACCGGGAGCAACTGGGCGCTCCTCCGCATTGCTGAGCTCACGACCGACGCTTTCAACGACGGATGTCAGGCGCCGCACAATACCGCTGTCCGTTCCACTTTCCTGGAGAGACCGGATTTTTGCAATGATGTTGCCCTGGTAGGCCGGAAGGTTCTGGGCGACTTCGGCAATGTGTCCCGCTACGACAAGCCCGAACAGGACGAGGACAAGAAAAGCGAGCACGACAGTGATGATGACCGCCGGAATACGAGGCAGGCCAAGCTTTCGAAGACGAGAGGAAATGGGAGCCAAGGCGAACGTCAACAGGACTGCGATTGCTAGAGGAAGAAGTACTTCCTTGCCGAAATACAGAATAGCAATAACAGCGAGGACACTCGCGAAGGCAGGCATGCGTGAAGGGGAGGATGGCGAGGTCGAATAGACGCGACGGGGGCCGAGGTCATTTTCCAATTCCGCCTCCGTGATCTTTGGCGTTACTCGAAGACATCGATGCACCGGTCGCTCTCGCCAAGTCTTTGCAATTAGGGCGCAGTGTGGCCTCGGCAATGGTTGCGACGTACCTCACTTGACTGCCTTTATGCCGTCGTGTGCGGAGGTGACCGCACGGGCAAAGAGGACGTACAGCAAAAAGCCGCAACAAATGTCACGACGAGCACTGCCGGTTTCCTTCACGATAGTTGACCCCGTCTAGGTTTGCTCCTTGGCCATGGGGGAAATGTGTGCGAGCGAGCTGCCGAGAGGGCATTGTCACGTTGCTTGACTGAGGACGCATGAAGCGCTTCCCTTGAACTCAGACAGCTGCAGCGGTCACAGCTTTTCACTGCGCCATTGCGCGAATTCGATGAATGTGGGGGTCCAGGGCTGAGCGTTTACGGTGCGGGGCGAAAAGATTCTGCCTGCGGAGAAGACCGAGATGAAACGTTGCAAGCCTTCGACAAATCGGAAACCCTGCATCACCCGCTCTCGTTTTCGGAGCGGCAGATGGGAATTTTCCGCACGATTGTTCACGCCTTTGTGTGAGCGATGTTCGACGCCCGGGCATTCGATCGCGCCTTGCTGCTCCATATGAGCGCGCAGTTTGTCGCTGACGATGCGCTTCGGCGACAGGCCCTTCTTCTTCAGCGGCCTGACCAGCAATCGCTTGGCAGCCTTGGTATCGCGGCGGGCCTGGACGATCTCGTCGAGAACGTAGCCGTCTTGGTCAACCGCGCGCTAAAGCCAATGTTTCCGGCCGCCGATGGACACCACCACCTCGTCCAAATGCCAGATATACTTTTGCGACGGCTTCTTTCTACGCAACTGCTTGGCATAAGCCGCCCCGCCGGCCCCATCGCCGGATCGTTTCGTAAGATCCGACAATGCCCCGCTCCAACAGCATTTCCTTCGACCAGCCGCAGGCTCAATGGAAACCGGAAGTACAGCCACACCGCATGGGCGATGATTTGCGGTGGAAAGCGGTAGTTCTTGTAGCTGATCGGCGGCGAGCTCATTCCTGCTTGATTATCGCCAACCTTAAGCCACTGACAACGTGACATCGCCTTAGATATAGTTGCTCGTAATCCTTTTTAGCTAGTTCTTATAAAATCCTCGGGGGCGTAGTCTTGATGCTCGGAGGACACGCCGTTGACTGAACACATCGAACCCAGGCAAATCGAAACGGACGATCTGATGAAAGTCTGGTCCGTCACGGAATTCTGCGCTCGTCACTATATAGATGCCGAGGAACAAGCGATGCTGCTCAAGCTTTTCGGGCCCTTCGCGACAGCCTGCGAGCTGCTGCACAATGCCAGACGTGCACAGCGATTCCGATAGTGTCCTTCTTAATTCCTTCGCCCTTGCGTGCGGAACACGAGCGGCGCCGACATACGCCCTGACCTAGGTCCTGACCTTGCGTTTACGGGCGGCTGCTTAATGTGGCAGCGTCCTCTGCGCGTCTGAACGGACGCGCGGCGCTTAGGGCAATTTCCTGAATTGCTCCTCGCTTTTTGCACAAAATCTGCAATCCGGCGCGCCATCTTCCTGCCATGAGCAAGAACAGCAACCCGCCCCGTCCCGCACCCTTCGCTTTACCGGATCGCCTCCGTAATGACGGCTGGTGGCTGACGGACGGGTCTCAAAACGCGCCTGCCGCCGCGAGATCGGACACGAGGCTCATCGTGATCTCAACCCGGCCTTTGCAAGAGAGTAGCAATGGATACAGCCGATATTTTGACAGAGCCGATGCCGATCAAACGCGGCGGTGGCCGTCCCGTGGCCCTGCTTGCGCTGGTGGCGCTTGCGGATTTTCTGATCTTTGGCCGGGCGCTGGGGATAAACCTCTTCCTTTTTGCGCTCGCCGTCTGCGTCGGCATTCTGTTTTCGGCCAGGAAGAGGCCTCAGTTTCCGATGGCGGCTTTCCTGCTCGGTTTTTTGGTCCTGGCGTCGGCGCCCCTTGTGGAAATTCCCTCGCTCACGGGCCTTGCCCTTTGTTTCGGCGCACTGACGTGGATTGCTCTCGTCAGCGCCAGGCTGATGCCTCGCCGCCTTACCGCTCTGCCTCTGGTGTTCTTCCGCTTCGCTCTCGTCATTCCCTTGCGGCTTGGCGAGAGTATCCGGAAATATCTTGCGACGCCGGCCAAACGGTTTTCTTTTGCTGTGATCCGACAAGGCGCTGGCCTCTGGATCATGCCGGTCATTCTCGCAGCGATCTTCGTATCTCTCTTTTCGCGGACGTCGTCCGGCTCGACGCATTATTGCAAAGCGGCTGCGGGAACTGGCGCAGGCGGAAACGCCTGTGAGCGAGGGCGGAAGCAGTGTCGCCGGCATCATAACGTCACTGCGCGGACGTTTTCCCGCCCTTGATGTTTCGGCGGCCGGAGATGCGGAAACATCGATCGCGCTCCCGCACGAAGCAGCCGTCATTGTCTTTGCCAACCTCGCCGAAAACGCCTTACAGCACGGCGCCACGCTGTTGGAGTTCGTCATCTCGGCCGACGACCGCAAAGCCGTCTTTCTCGTCCGGGACGACGGCGGCGGTATTTCCGCGGCAAATCGCGAGCGCATCTTTCAACCGTTCTTCTCGACCCGCCGCGAACAGGGCGGCACCGGCATGGGCCTCGGTACTATCCGCGCCATGCTGAGTTCTCATGGTGGCACGATCCACCTTCGGCCGACGGTCGGCACCGGCGCCGAGTTCGAAATCACCCTGCCCGTGCCATCGCTGCGCAGTTGAGGTGGAGCCTCCTGCCCTCAGCTTTTCAGATAGCTGACGACGGCGTCGGCAATCATGCCGCGATGGCGTTCGATGGTATCGCCGTCCGAGAGATTGCGCCTGAAGATCGTCCCGAACGTATAACGGTTGGACACGCGGAAGAAGCAGAAAGCGCTGATCATCATATGGATGTCGATCGGGTCGGCCTTGCGCCGGAAGATGCCCTGGTCGAAGCCGCGCTCCAATATGCCGGCGATGGTTTCAATGACCGAAACGTTGAGATCGCGGATCGCCTCCGAACGAAGCATATGTGCGGCGTGATGGATGTTCTCGATGCTGACTAGGCGGACAAAATCGGGATTGGCCTCGTCGTGGTCGAAGGTCGTCGAGATCAGCGTCCGCAGCGCCTCTTCCGGTTCAAGGTCGGAGAGATGCAGATCGGATTCCAGCGAGCGGATCTTGCGGTAGGACTGTTCCAGGACGGCAAGGTAGAGCCCCTCCTTGCTGCCGAAATAATAATAGATCATCCGTTTCGAGGTACGCGTCTTCTCGGCAATCGAGTCAACGCGGGCGCCGGCGAGCCCATGGGTCGAGAATTCTTCGGTCGCAACGAGGAGAATGTCCTCCTTCGTCTGCTGTGGATCGTTCTTCCGGCCGTTTTCGCCCCGTTCCGCCATGGACCTCGTTACCGCGCTTTCTAATCTATTGTTTTATATTTCGAATTTCGGTCTTCGGCTTTGGTGGAAGCATGCGTTTCTGTTTCCGATGCCCGTCAGTCTTATTCACGTTGGCGACATGTTTCAATAGATGCTGCTTGACATACGAACTAGTTAGTACATTTTGGAAGGGCGAACAGTGGAGGAATTGATCGCGACGGCAATATTTCGGTCACGACGCGCTCTGGCGGGTCTGACGACGGTCGGCCAACAGGGCAAGGCCACGCTTGGGAGGAGCGAATGATCCGTATCATCGATTTCTATTTCTTCGCGCTGAAGGTGACGATCGCGCTCCTGCTGGCAGCTATGGTCGTGCTGGTTTTCGGCAATGTCGTGCTCCGTTACGCCTTCAACCAGGGCATCACCTCTTCGGAAGAACTCTCGCGCATCTTTTTCGTGTGGCTGACCTTCCTCGGCGCCGTCGTCACGATGCGCGAGCACGCGCATCTCGGCGTCGATTCCCTGATCACCCGCCTCCCCAAGCCCGTCGCCAAACTCGCCGTGCTTCTCGGTTATGGCATGATGCTCGCCGCCACCTGGCTGATGATCAGCGGCAGCTGGACGCAGACGCTGATCAATCTTCATGTGTCGGCTCCGGCAACCGGTATTTCGATGGGTGTCTTCTACGGCGCCGGACTTGCCTTCGGTGTGCCGGCCTTTTTCATCCTTCTGTGGGACGCCTTCGCGATCGTCACCGACCGCATCGATGTGACGACGGAAGCGCTCGTGCGCGACAGCGAGGAAGAGGCTGCGCTCGAAGATCCCGCCCACACGGCTTTTCCCGTGCTGAAGCCGAAGCACTGAGGAGGCCGTCATGACCGTCACCATTTTCCTCGGCGCACTTCTCGGCCCCATGGCGCTCGGCGTGCCGATTGCCTTTGCCCTCATCATAACAGGCGTGGCGCTGATGATGTATCTCGGCATGTTCGACGCGCAGATCGTCGCGCAGAATGTGCTGAACGGCGCCGACAGCTTCCCGCTGATGGCCGTGCCCTTCTTCCTTCTCGCCGGCGAGGTGATGAATACCGGCGGCCTTTCGCGCCGTATCGTCAATCTCGCCATGGCCATGGTCGGCCATATCAGAGGCGGCCTCGGCTTCGTCGCGATCTTCGCGGCCTGCGTATTATCCAGCCTTTCGGGATCGGCTGTCGCCGATGCCGCCGCCCTTGGCGCCCTGCTCTTCCCGATGATGCTGAAATCGGGACATGATCCGGCTCGCGCCGGCGGCCTGCTCGCCTCGGCCTCGATCATCGGTCCGATCATCCCGCCCTCGATCGGCTTCATCCTTTACGGCGTCATCGGCGGAGTTTCGATTACCAAGCTGTTCCTGGCCGGCATTGTTCCCGGCCTGCTGATCGCGGCTGCCCTCTGCGTCACCTGGCTGATCGTCGCCCGCAAGGAACAGTTCGCCCTGCCGCCGAAACAGAGCAGCGCCGTGCGGATGAAGGCCTTCGTGGAAAGCATCTGGGCGCTGATGCTGCCCGTCATCATCATCGTCGGCCTGAAATTCGGCGTGTTCACGCCGACCGAAGCCGGTGTCGTCGCGGCGGTCTATTCGCTGTTCGTGTCGATGGTCGTCTATCGCGAGCTGCCGCCGTCGCGGCTGTTCGAGGTCTTCGTCGCTGCCGCGAAGATCACCTCGGTGGTGATGTTCCTGGTGGCCTGCGCCGCCGTCTCGGCCTGGCTGATCACCGTCGCCGATGTGCCGGGCGAGCTTGCAAGCCTCGTCGAGCCGCTGATGGACAATCAGACGCTGCTGCTGCTTGCCATCATGGTGCTCATCGTCGTCGTCGGCACCGCCATGGACATGACGCCGACGATTCTGGTGATGACGCCGGTGCTGATGCCGATCATCAAGCAGGCGGGCATCGACCCGGTCTATTTCGGCGTGCTGTTCATCATCAACAATTCGATCGGGCTGATCACGCCGCCGGTCGGCACGGTGCTCAACGTCATTTGCGGCGTTTCGAAGCTTTCGATGGAGGATCTGATGAAGGGCGTCATTCCCTTCATGATCGCCGAGCTGATCGTTCTGCTTCTGCTCGTCCTTTTCCCTGCGCTGGTGACCGCTCCGGTCGCCTGGTTCGGACACTGATGTCGCCGATGACGGCGATGGAATTTCAACGCAGCCGGAGGGAGATGCCGGCTCTATCCTGGGAGGAAAACAATGCTGAATAGATTGACGAAACTGGCGCTGGGACTGGCCCTGCCAATTGCCCTCTTGGCAAGCGGCCCAGCAATGGCTGAAATCCGCGAACACAGCCTCAAATTCGCTGCCGCCAACAATAAGGGCCATCCCCAGGTCATGGGCATGGAGAAGTTCGCCGAGCTGGTGAAGGAAAAGAGCGGCGGCAAGATCGAGGTCAAGCTGTTTCCGGGCGGCGTACTCGGCGGCGACGTTCAGACGGTGTCGGCCCTGCAGGGCGGCGTCATCGAGATGACGGTGCTCAACGCCGGCATTCTCGCAAGCAACGTCAAGCAGTTCGGCGCCGTCGACCTGCCCTTCCTCTTCAACAGCGGCGAAGAGGCGGACAAGGTGATGGACGGCGCGTTCGGCACCAGCCTGATGAAACTCCTGCCCGACACCGGCCTCGTCGGCCTCGCCTATTGGGAGCTCGGCTTCCGCAACCTCACCAACAACCGTCATGCGGTCACCAAGCTCGAGGACATCAAAGGTCTGAAGATCCGCACCATCCAGTCACCGATCCCGATCGAGCTCTTCAATAGCCTGGGCGCCAATGCGGTGCCGCTGCCCTATACGGAACTCTATACCGCGCTCGAAACAGGCACCGTCGACGGCCAGGAGAATCCGGCTGCCAACATCATCAACGCCAAGTTCTTCGAAGTGCAGAAGTACATGACGGTGACCCGTCACCAGTACAATCCGCAGATCGTGCTCATCAGCAAAAAGTTCTGGGACGGCCTGAACGACGAGGAAAAGGCGGTCTTCGAGGCGGCTGCGACCGAAGCCCGCGACTATCAGCGCAAAGTTTCCAGGGAGCTCGACGCCAAGGCGATCGACGAAATCAAGAAGACCGGCATGGAAGTCGCCGAACTCAGCCCCGAAGAAACGCAGAAGCTGCGCGATGCCGTCAAGCCATTGGTTGACAAGTTCGCGGCTCAGATCGGCGCCGATACCGTCACGCAGCTCTTCAAGGAGCTCGACACGGTTCGCGGCAAGTAAGCAGATCGGGCCCGCGGGCGACCCCGCGGGCCTTCCCCATCACGAGCAAGACAGGAACTGGCGCATGGCCGAGACACTCCTGAAACCGTTGAAGGCCGGGCTGATAGGCTCCGGCATCCAGGCCTCGCTGACGCCTGCCATGCATATGAAGGAAGGTGCGGCTCAGGGGCTGGATTACGACTACGAGCTGATCGACCTCCTCAAACTGAATGCGTCGCCGGCCGATCTTGCGCGTTTGATCGGCGATGCCGAAGCGCGTGGACTTGCCGGTCTCAATATCACTCATCCCTGCAAGCAGCTCGTCATTCCCCTGCTCGACGAGTTGTCGCCTGAGGCCCGGGCGCTCGGCGCCGTCAACACCGTCGTCCTGAAGGACGGCCGGCGCTTTGGCCACAACACCGACTGGTGGGGCTTTGCCGAGAGTTTCCGGCGCGGGATGCCGCAGGCAGACCTTTCTTCCGCCGTACAGCTTGGCGCAGGCGGGGCCGGCGTGGCAACCGCCTATGCGATCCTGACGCTCGGCCTTAAGCGGCTGACCGTCTTCGATCGCGAGCACGAGCGCGCCGTCTATCTGGCCGAAACGATGTCCGCGCTCTTTCCCGGCGCCTCGGTCGCCGCGGGAAATGATCTGGAAGCACCGATGAATGGCGCATCCGGCCTGATCCATGCGACACCGACCGGCATGGCCAAATATCCCGGCGTGCCGCTTCCGCCCGAACTCCTCGAACCAGGGCACTGGGTTGCAGAGATCGTCTACTTCCCCCTTGAGACCGAACTTTTGCGGCAGGCGAGGCAGCGCGGCTGCCGGACGCTCGACGGCGGCGGCATGGCAGTCTTCCAGGCGGTTGGCGCCTTTCGGCTGATCACCGGCAGGGAGCCCGATGCCGGCCGTATGCTTGCGCATTTCAAGACGATGACGACCTAACGCGTATCGGAAGGACCACTGCGATGAAGACATCGATAGCGACCGTCTCGCTGAGCGGCGACCTCAGCGATAAGCTGGAGGCGATCGCCAAGGCCGGTTTCGACGGGGTGGAGATTTTCGAGAATGATTTCCTGATCTTCGACGAGAGCCCGAAGGAGGTCGGCCGCATGGTGCGCGATCTCGGCATGGAGATCACGCTGTTTCAGCCGTTCCGCGACTTCGAAGGCATGCCGGAGCCGCTGCGCAGCCGTACCTTCGACCGGGCCGAACGCAAGTTCGACCTCATGCAGGAGATGGGCACCGACCTCGTGCTGGTCTGTTCGAACGTCTCGCCGGCCGCACTCGGTGGCCTCGACCGGGCAGCGGCGGATTTTCATGAACTCGGTGAGCGCGCCGCCAGGCGCGGCCTGCGCGTCGGCTACGAGGCACTTGCCTGGGGCCGCCACATCAACGATCACCGCGATGCCTGGGAGATCGTCCGGCGGGCCGATCATCCGAATATCGGCCTGATCCTCGACAGCTTTCATACGCTGTCGCGCAAGATCGACGTCAATTCGATCCGCTCGATCCCGAAGGAGAAGATCTTCATCATCCAGCTCGCCGATGCGCCGCTGATCGACATGGATCTGCTCTACTGGAGCCGGCACTTCCGCAACATGCCCGGTGAAGGCGACCTGCCGGTGCTCGACTTCATGAAGGCGGTCGCCGCCACCGGTTATGACGGCTATCTGTCGCTGGAGATCTTCAACGACCAGTTCCGCGGCGGATCCGCCAGTGCGATCGCGGTCGATGGCCGCCGTTCGCTGATCTATCTCGGCGATCAGGTCAAGCGCCAGCAGCCGGAGAGCGCCCTGCCGGTGCCGGTGATGCCGCCGCGCGCCAAGGTCGAGGGCATCGCCTTCATCGAGTTCACCGCCGACGAGGACGAGGCGGCGGCGCTCGAGGCGCTGTTTGCAAGCCTCGGCTTCCGCAAGGCGGCCAGGCATAAGAGCAAGCAGGTGACGGTCTTTCGCCAGGGCGCGATCAATCTCGTCGTCAACACCGAACGCAAGGGTTTTGCCAGCGCCTCCTATGCCGTGCACGGCACCTCGGCCTATGCCGCAGGCCTGATGGTCGACGATGCCAAGGCGGCGCTGCAGCGCGCCGTCGCACTCGGGGCGGAACGCTTCGAGCAAGCGCTCGATGCCGGCGAGATCGAGATGCCGGCGGTGCGTGGCGTCGGTGGCGGTGTTCTCTATTTCCTCGACCGACAGAGCGAGCTTGCCCGCATCTGGGAGATCGAATTCGATGCGATCAACGACGAAGCCGCGCTGCAGCCGGCCGGGCTGCAGTCGATCGACCATATGGCGCAGACGATGAAATACGAGGAGCTTTTGACCTGGCTGCTCTTCTACACCTCGCTTGTCGAGGCCGAGAAGACGCCGATGGTCGATATCGTCGATCCCTCCGGCATCGTCCGCAGCCAGGTGGTGGAGAACAAAGAAGGCTCGCTGCGCATCACCATGAACGGCGCGGAAAACCGCAACACGCTCGCCGGCCGCTTCATCGCCGAGACCTTCGGCTCCGGCATCCAGCATCTCGCCTTCAGGACCGACGACATCTTCGCGACCGCCGCCGCCCTTGCCGCGAACGGCTTCGTGTCACTTTCGATCTCGCCGAACTATTATGACGATCTCGAAGCCCGCTTCGGCCTCGATGCCGAATTCGCCGAACGCCTCAAGGCCAACAACATCCTCTATGACCGCGACGAGGCCGGCGAATATTTCCAGCTCTACAGCCCGACCCATGGCGAGGGACTGTTCTTCGAGATCGTCGAGCGGCGCGGTTACCGCGGTTATGGCGCCGCCAATGCCATCTTCAGGATTGCCGCGCTGAGGAAACATTTGCGGCCGCCGGGACTGCCTCGCGCCTGAGGCGCCACGTCACGCCGAGGTCCGCAGCATGAGCTCGGCATTGAGAAGAATGCGGGCCGCCGGCGTGGTGGCAAGACCCTCGCCCTCGTCGAGCCTGCCGAGCAGCATTTCGATCGCAAGCCGCCCGATCTCGTTATAATTCTGCGCCACCGTCGTGATCGGCGGGCAGGCGTATCGCGACAGCGGGTGATCGTCATGTCCGGCGACCCGCAAGTCGTAATTGGCGCCATGGCCGACCTTGAGGCCGAGCTGGAATGCGGCGGCGATGACGCCGAAGGCGACGCGGTCGTTGGCGCAGAGCACGGTGCGCTTGGGAAAACCCTGGCCCGACGTCAGGATGCGGGTCGCTTCCTCGAAGCCGAAGCGCTCGAAGTCCCAGCTCTTGCTGTCTGTCAGCTCGACGATGCTCGGCGCCATCTTGAACTGTTCCATCGCCTCCAGATAGGCCGTCTGCCGCGTCAGCGCATTGGTGTTGACATGCGGCATGCCGAAATAGCAGGGCGGTTCGCCCGACCGGCAAAGATAGTCGACGATCAGGTTGAAGCTCTGGCGGTTGTTGGTGCCGACGAAGGAGGATGTCTCGTCGAGCGGCGAGTCGACATAGATAAGTGGAACGCTGCGGCCGAGCTCGTCGAGCGTGGCGTGGTGAGATTCCACGCCAAGCGGCGCGATGATCGCCCCGGCGACATTCATTGATTTCAGCGTCTTGATCGCCCGGTCCTCCATTTCGGCCTTGCCGTCTGACGACAGGACGAAGGCGAGGAAGCCGGCCTCGTTGGCGATCATCTCGATGCGGCGGGTGAGCGCCATATAGAAAGGATCGGTGGAATTGGGGATGATGACGCCGAGAATGTTGCTGCGCCGCCGGTTGAGGTTGACGGCGAAGATGTTCGGCCGGAAACCTGATTTCTTCAGCGCCTGCTCGATCGTCTCCCGCGTCTTCTGGCGCACCGACATCGGATCGCTGAAATATTTCGAGACGGTTGGACGTGACAGGCCGACGAACTCCGAAAAGTCCTCCATGGTTTTGATCGTCTTTCCCACCATCTGATCTCCTGACGCGGCGTCTCCGACGGTTTCTAGATGACTCATCGCCGGACGAAAAGCGGCGCTGTCGATCACCCGAACCTAGTCTATGGAGAACTGCACCTTCATCGTTGCCGGATCGGCGGACTTTTTGGTGATGAAGGGAAGCACTTCGCCAAGCGGCAGCCGGTGGGACACCAGCTGCGCCATGGCGCCAGTATCCCTCCTGAGAAGGTCGAGCGCCTGAGGAATGTTGCGGTTCAGCGAATGAGAGCCGGCGAAGCGGATCTGCCGCCGGAAGATTTCGAATGGCGCAATGGAAATGCGCTGATCGGGGGAGCAGACGCCGAAGACGAGAACCGTGCCGCCATCGGTGGCGAAGTCGATCATGCCTTCGACGACGCGGGCAACGCCGGTTGCATCGGCAACGAAATCAAAGCTGCGGCGGCGGCCGGCGAGCGCTTCGGAGCCGGAGACGGCCGTCTCCAGTCCCAGCCGTTCGGCAAAGGCCAGGCGGCCCTCGTTGATATCGGCAACCGTCACCGACGAAACGCCTTCGGTCTTCAGGGAAAGCGCCAGCAGCAGCCCGATCGGTCCGGCGCCGAAGACCAGCGCCGTTTCGGTTCCCGCCGCGCCGGCCCGCAGGCCGGAGCTGCCAAGGCCGTTCAAAACGCAGGCGAGCGGCTCGGCGAGCGCGGCGAGATTGAAGTCGAGATTGCCGATCTCATGCAAGTGGTCGGTTCTGACCAGGCTGTATTCGGCAAAACCGCCGTCCTCCGTCACACCATAGGCCTTCAGATCGCGGCAGAGGTTGGTCAATCCCTTGCGGCAGGCCCGGCACGCTCCGCAGGGAAGATTGGGATCGACGACGACGCGGGCGCCGACGGCAAGGCTGGAGACATCGCCGGCCACGGCCTCGATCACACCGGCATATTCATGACAGGGGACCAGCGGAAAGCGGCCCTCGCCGTAACGGCCGTGGAGGACGTCGATATCGGTGTGGCAAAGACCGGCGGCGCGCACGCGCACCAGCGCATGGCCGGGCCGCATTTCCGGCAGCGGCAGCGCCTTTGTGACCGCGATGCCCTTTTCGGTATAGCAGATGGCTTCCATTTCAGACTCCGGACTTCTTGCGCAAGGGCGATCAGCTCATCCAGTTGCCGCCGTCGATATTGTAGGTCTGGGCAAGGATATAGTCGCTGTCCGATGAGGCGAGGAAGACAGCGAGGCCCTTGATGTCGTCGGGTGTGGCGAAGCGGCCGATCGGAACGGATTTGGCGACGGCGGCCTTCTTCTCGCCGGGCTTCAGCCCCTCCCATTTGGCAAAATGCGCGTCGACGACATCCCAATGCTCGCCGTCGACGACGCCCGGCGCGATGGCATTGACGTTGATGCCGTGTTTGACGAGGGCCAGTGCTGCCGACTGTGTCGCCGAGATGATCGCCGCCTTGGAAGCGCAGTATAAAAGCACAAGCGCCTCGCCGCGCCGCCCGGCCTGGCTGGCCATATTGATAATCTTGCCGCCCCTGCGCCGCTTAATCATGACGTTCGAGACCGCCTTCATCATGAAGAGCGGCCCCTTCAGGTTGATCGAGAAGACCTTGTCGTAGCTGGCCTCGGTTATTTCGTTGACCGGAGCCATGTCGAAAATGGCGGCGTTGTTGACGAGGATGTCGATGCCGCCGAACTCCTTGTCGATCTCTGCAACGAGAGTGTCGATGGCCGGCAGATCCGTGACGTCGAGCTTCATCGCCTTGGCCGCAGGGCCCATCGCGGCGGCGGATTTCGTTGCCCGTTCGATGTCGATATCGGCAATGACGACCTTGGCGCCTTCCTTGACAAAGGCCTCGGCAAAGCCGAGGCCGATACCGCGCGCGCCGCCGGTGATGAGGGCGACCTTGTCTTTCAGTCTCATGTCGTTCTCCAGTCTAGCCGGTTTGATGCCGGTAATGCGAAATGCGGCCACTCGCCTGACCAGAAGGTCCCGCCAGTCGTGCCGCCGGGACTTTCCGGGAGGAACTCGCGGCAAACCGCGAGGATGAAAGGTTCACTTCGGGTAGCCGGCCTTCTTCATGTCGCGTTCGACCTGTTTCTGGGCATTGTCGAGAGCGGCATCGACCGATTGCTGCCCGGACAGCGCGGCGGCGATCTGCTGGCCGACGAGTGTGCCGATGCCCTGGAACTCGGGAATGGCGACGAACTGAACACCGGTATAGGGAACGGGATCCTTGGTCGGCTTGGACGGATCGGCCGAGAGGATCGCCTTCAGCACGGTGTCGGCAAAGGGGGCCGCCTTTTGATATTCCGGCAGGGCGTAGGTCGATTTTCTGGTGCCGGGCGGCACCGCGACCCAGCCCTCCGTCTCACCAACCTTCTTGACGTAGTCCTTGGACGTCGCCCATCTCAGGAACGATTTGGCCGCATCGAGCTTGGTCGAGGTAGCCGGGATCGCCAGGTTCCAGGACCATGACCAGCTCGATCCATTCGCAGTGACGGCGATAGGCGCGCGCGTGAAAGCGATCTTGTCGGCGACCTTGCTCTGCTTCGGATCGTAGACACGGCCGGCAGCCGACGTGGCATCGATCCATATTGCGCAGTGGCCGGTCGAAAATAGCGCCTGGTTTTCGTTGAAGCCGTTGGCGGTCACGCCGGGAGGGCCGTATTTGGTCATCAGGTCGACGTAGTCTGTAATTGCCTTCTTCCACGGCTCCGAATTGATTTGCGGCTTCCAGTCCATGTCGAACCAGCGTCCGCCATAGGCGTTGATCATGGTTCCGAGAAACGCCATGTTCTCGCCCCAGCCGGGCTTGCCGCGCAGGCAAAGGCCGTATTGTTCCTTCGATTTGTCGGTCAGCTTGGCCGCATATTCCTTGATCTGGTCGTAGGTCGGTTCATCAGGCATCTTGATGCCGGCGACATCGAAGAGGTCCTTTGCGGTACAGCGTGAACGAGCTTTCTGTATAGAAAGGCACTGCATAGAGCTTGCCGTCGACGGTCAGGCCCGTCTTGATCGGAGCGAGCAGGTCGTCATAGTCGTAGTCGGCGCCGAGATCGTCAACGGGCGCCAGCCAGCCTTGCTTGCCCCAGATCGGCGCCTCATAGCCGCCGATGGTGATGATGTCGTACTGGCCGCTCTTCGTAGCGATGTCGGTCGTCACCTTCTGGCGCAGGACGTTTTCTTCGAGCACCACCCCATTCACCTTGTTGCCGGTCTCCTTCTCCCATTCCGGCGACAGTTTCTGCATGATGATCATGTCGCCATTATTGACGGTGGCGATCGTCAGTTCCTCTGCAACCGCCAGTCCGGCGGTGAGCGCGAGGCAGGCGACGGATGCAGATAAAACGCAAATGATCTTGCTCATGGTCTCCGCTCCTCCTTTACGGATATTCACACGTAAAATTACATGCGTAAAGTTTATCCGTCATCTTGTCAACCTTGTCAAGGAGGTTTTGGAGGGGCAATCGGCCGGAATTCGAGCGTTTCGCGCGGAAATTTGGTTTGGTACGGGTCAAACGTGAGTTTCGCACGCAAAATAAACTCAGCCTTTCTCTATTGCAGCGCAATATTGAAATTATCGCGCGTAAAATTATTCTTGACTGGTTCTCCTAACCAAGTTACGGGCGGATCGAGGTTTTTTGACGAGTGCGCGGAGCGCAGATGCCGCAGCTTCCCGCATGAAGGAGTTTGCAGATGCCGTCACCGCAAAGGGCGATTGCGCCGGAAGCGCTTGGGCCGACGATCACCGTCGGCGAAATCCTCGTGGAGATCATGGCGACGACGGTCGGCGCGGGTTTCCTCGAGCCGCAATCCCTGACGGGGCCTTATCCGAGCGGTGCGCCGGCCATCTTCATCGACCAGGTTGCGCGTATGGGCGGAGCGGCCGGCATCATCGCCGCCGTCGGCAATGACGATTTCGGCCGCTTGAATGTCGATCGGCTGCGCCAGGACGGCGTCGATGTCTCCGCCATCGCAATCCATGAAGACTGGCCGACAGGCAGTGCTTTCGTTCGATACCGGCCGAATGGCGCCCGTGATTTCGTCTTCAACATCGCCAGATCTGCGGCCGGCCAGGTCGGTTTGACCTCTGCCGCTGAGGCTCTCATCCGGCGTGCCGGCCATGTGCATGTCATGGGAACGGCCCTTACCATTCCCGGTGCCCGCGAGGTGATCCTCTATGCCGTCGAGACGGTGCAGGCCCGCTGCGGTTCGGTGTCGCTGGATCCTAATCTCCGTAAGGAATTGCTGACCGATGACGGCGCGCTGGACAGCTTCAACCAGGTGCTTGCCACAGCCGACCTGCTGCTGCCTTCCGGCGAGGAGCTTTTCACCGCCGCCGGCAGCACTGACGAAACTGCGGCTGTCGCCAAGCTTTTGGAGAGCGGCATTGGCGAGATCGTGCTGAAGCGCGGCGAACTGGGCGCTTCCTTCTTCGGCCGTGGTCTCCCGCGCATCGATTGCGCAGCCCTCACGGTTGACGAGGTCGATCCGACCGGCGCCGGCGACTGTTTCGGCGCGGCCTATCTCACCTGCCGCCGCAAGGGCATGGCGCCGGATGCCGCCCTGCTCCACGCCAATGCGGCCGGCGCTCGCAACGTGACCCGGCTCGGTCCGATGGAAGGCGTCTCCACCCTTGCCGAACTCACAGCCTTTATTGCCGCAACCCCGAGGAGATAGACGATGGACCGGATGTTGACCCGTCTTGCCGCTGCCCGGCGCGAAGGCAGACCCTTCGGCATTACCTCAGTCTGCTCCGCCCATCCCCTCGTCCTCAGGGCTGCCATCCGGCGGGCGGTGCGCGAAGGCGGGCCGGTCCTGATTGAGGCGACCTGCAACCAGGTCAACCATCTCGGCGGTTACACCGGCATGACGCCGGAAGACTTCATCCGCTTTGCCGAGCGCATTGCCGCTGAGGAAGGCCTCGATCGCGCGGGGATGATCTTCGGCGGCGATCATCTCGGCCCCAATCCGTGGCGCAAGAAGACGCCGGAAGCAGCGCTTGAGCAGGCATCGCTTATGGTTGAAGCCTATGTCAGAGCCGGGTTTGGCAAGATCCACCTCGACGCCTCGATGGGCTGTGCCGGCGAGCCGGCGGCACTCGACGACCGGACGATCGCCGAGCGGGCCGCAGGATTGGCAGAGATCAGCGAAAGGACGGCGAAAGCGATCGGCGCGCCGCCGCCGCTTTATATTCTCGGCACCGAGGTTCCGGTGCCTGGTGGCGCCGATCATGCGCTCGAAGAACTCCAGCCGACCGCGCCGGAGGCCGCTCGCGCAACGATCGCCATCCATCGCGAAATCTTTTCGCGAGCTGGGTTGGAGGACGCCTTTTCCCGCGTCATCGCCTTCGTTGTCCAGCCGGGCGTCGATTTCGGCAGCGAGAACGTCATCGGCTACAGGCCCGAGCTTGCGACTGAATTGACCGCGCTTCTCGACGAGGAGCCGCAATTCGTCTTCGAGGCCCATTCCACTGATTATCAAACGCGGGAAGCCCTGACGCGGCTGGTGCGGGATGGCTTCCCCATCCTGAAAGTCGGCCCAGGCCTCACCTTCGCGTTGCGCGAGGCCGCTTATGCGCTCGACATGATCGCGACCGAGATGGTTCCCGGCTACGGCAACAGGCCGCTGGCCGCAACGATTGAGGCGGCGATGCTGTCGGCGCCCGGCGACTGGCAGGCTCACTATCACGGCGATGAGACGGCCTTGCGTCTGCAGCGGCACTATAGCTACAGCGATCGTATCCGCTATTACTGGAACCGGCCTGAGGCGGATAATGCCTTCGAAACACTGCTCGCCGCTCTGCGCGGCAAGACAATCCCGGAGACGCTGCTGCACCAGTTCCTGCCACAGTTCTCGCCGGCCGAAGCTGGCGATCCCGAGACTATATTGATTGCCGCGGTCGACCGCGTGCTTGCCGACTACCAGAGCGCCTGCGGCACCACGCCCATGAACTTCTGAAAGTGAAACAGCATAGCGGCTGGTCGGGACGCCGCCCTGCCCTCTCTAGCTTTACCGCGTCGTATAACCGCCGTCGATCACAAGCACTTCGCCGGTGACATAGCTTGCCGCCGGCGAGCACAGAAACAGGGCAGCACCGGCGACCTCCTCCGGCTGCCCGACGCGCCCCATCGGCGTCATGCTGCGCCAGGTCGGGAACCAGTCGGGATTGTCGATGCCGCCCCGCGACATATCGGTTTCGATATAGCCCGGCGCAATGGCGTTGACGCGGATGTTCTCGGCGGCAACTTCGCTGGCGAGGCTCTTGGTCATCATATGAACCGCCGCCTTGGACGTATTGTAGGCGACCTGGTTCTGCGGGATGTTGGAAACGATGCCTGAGATCGAGCCGATATTCAGAATGACGCCGCCGCCCTGGCGGCGCATGGGCGCGAGCGCGGCGCGGCAGGCGCGGAAGACGGCATCGACGTTGACGGTCATGATCTCGCGCCAGATGGCATCGGAAAACTCGCCGCTGTTGCCATGAATGGCGATTCCGGCATTGTTGACGAGGACGTCGAGCCGGCCGGTCCGCGAAAGGGTTTCCGTCACGAGCTCATCGGCAGCAGGCTCCTTCACCAGATCTGCGGCGATGAACTCGAACTCGACACCGGCCTTGGAGAGCCGTTCCTCAGCGGCTTCGTTGCGCGTTCGTCCCGCGACGACGATCTTGGCGCCCGCCTCGCCGAGCGCTTCGGCGATCGCCAGCCCGATGCCGCGCGTGCCGCCGGTCACCAGCGCCACCTGTCCATTCAGGCGGAATCTGTCGAAGATCATATCCGTTTCCTTTCTGCGTTTGCCGGACGGCTACACCTTCATCAGATGTCCGTGCTCTGCGGCAGGATGACGAGATCGCGGATCGTGACGTTGCGCGGGCGTGTCAGCATGAAGAGCACGGCCTCGGCTACTTCCTTCGGCTCCATCAGGCCGCCGGCGGCGAGCGCCTCATCCAGCTTTTCCTGCGGCCAGTCACTGAGAAGCGCAGTGACGACCGGACCGGGCGCGACGGCGCCGACGCGCAGGCCATGCTTGGCCACCTGCCGTCTGAGCGTGTGGACGAAGGCCTGAACCGCGTGTTTGGAAGCCGTGTAGATCGGCTCCCAGACGACGGGAACCATGCCGGCGACGGAACTCGTCAGGATGATGTCTCCGGTCTTGCGCTCGACCATGTGCGGCAGGATGGCATGCACGGAGCGGAAGGCGGCGTTGATATTCAGGTTGAGCATTCGGTCCCAGGCATCGGGATCGCCGCCCAGCACCTCGCCGCCGATATAGGAACCGGCATTGGCGTGGAAGATGTCCAACTGGCCAGCCTTCTGCAGGATTGCTGGCATCATCTGCGCCACGCTTTCGGGGTTCAAGAGGTCTACCACCAGCGGAATGGCGTCTGCACCGAGTGTCGAGCAGATTTCCCGCAAGCCTTCCTCGTTGCGATCGATCAGCACGACCCGGGCGCCGGAGCCAAGCATCGCTTTGGCGCATTCCAGGCCGATACCTGACGCTGCCCCGGTGACGGCCGCGACTTTTCCAGACAGATCCTGTCCCATTTGCTTCCTCTGCTTTCCTGGTTGTTTAGGCTCGACCGTGCGAAATGCGCGATCGGCGTGCCAGAGAGTCGACGATGACGGCGACGGCAAGAACGGCGCCGGTGATCATGTAGCGAAGCGATGACGACAGATCGAGGAGCGTCAGCCCGCTGGCGATCGACTGGATGACGATGATGCCGAGAAGGGCCGAATAGGCGCTGCCGCGCCCGCCGAACAGGCTGGTGCCGCCGATCACCGCCGCAGCGATGGCGTTGAGATTGACGTCGCCGGTGCCGGCCTGCTGGCTTGCGGTTGCCAGCCGCGCCGCCGAGAGCACGCCGCCGGTTGCGGCAAGCAGGGCACAGGCGACGAAGGCGCTGGCATAGATGCGCGACACATTGATGCCCGAGCGGCGGGCAGCCTCCCTGTTGCCGCCGACGGCCTGCATGGATCGTCCCCATTTCGTGCGCGTCAGCGCATAATTCATCGCGATGACGAGGCCGACGAAGAGGCCGAACATCCAGGGGACACCACGCGACTGGTTGAGATAGAAGGCTACCGCCTCCAGAGCAACGGTGATGATGACGGCGCGCAGAACAAGTCCGCCGGTCGATTTTGACGACAGGCCGGCCGCCCGCCGCCGCGCCGCGGTGCGGTAGCTGGAGAAAAAGAATGCAATGCCGGCAAAGGCTACGAGGGCATAGGCGACAGGATCCGGCATGACCATGATCTGCCCGAAATTCACCAGCCACGAGCCATAGGTCAGATTGATCGAGCCGGTCGATCCGAGAATGTAGAGCTGCAGCCCGAGAACCGCGAGCAGTCCAGACAGGGTGGAGACGAAGCTCGGCATGCCGAAGCGGTTGAAGAGGAAGGCGTAGAGCGAGCCGATCAAGGCGCCGACAGCCATGGCGGCGAGGATGGCGAGCACTACCGGCCAGCCCTGGTTAATCCAGAAGACACCGGTGAGCGCCGAGGCGAAGCCGCTGACGGAGCCGACGGACAGATCAATTTCTCCAACCATCAGAATGCAGACGATGCCGAGCGAGATGACACCAACCGTCGAGCAGTCGAACAGCATGTTGACAAGATTGGCGCTGGAGAGAAACACCGGATTGAGCGCCTGGAATACCGTCCAGATGATCGCCAGGCCGACGATGACCGGCAGCGAGCCGAGGTCCCCGGAGCGGATGCGGTCGATAAAGCCGCGGACCCATCCGGTGAGGCTATCGTCATGGCGTACTCGTTCATCACGCCGGTCTAGAAGCGGAGGTGCTGCCGGTTCGCTCTGAATGGTCTTCATCATGGCCTGCCCTCCTCGTTCTCTTGGCCTTGCGCCTTGCGGCGCATGGCGCGGCGGGAGACGGAATTGTTGGACGCGCCGGTGATCGCGCTGACTAGCGCTTCGTTGGAGGCATCAGGCATGAAGGTGCCGTTGTTGCGCCCGAGCCGAAGGACGACGATGCGGTCGGCGACGGCACGCACATCCTCCATGTTGTGGCTGATCATGATGACGCCAAGGCCGCGCTCGCGCACGCGTTCGATCAGATCGAGCACTTCGGCCGTCTGGGCGACGCCAAGTGCCGCGGTAGGCTCATCGAGCATGATCAGTTTCGGCTCGAGCAAAAGCGACCGGGCGATCGCTACGGTCTGGCGCTGCCCGCCGGAAAGCGACGCCACCGGCTCGCGCACGCTGGGGATTCGGGCCGAAAGCTCGTTCAACAGCTTCCAGGCGCGGATTTCCATGGCGACCTCATCCAGCTGGAAGGGGTTTAGCTCCTTGCCGAGAAAGATATTGGCGACCACGTCGAGATTTTCGCAAAGCGCCAGATCCTGAAACACGGTAGCGATGCCAAGATCAAGGGCAGCACTCGGACTCGACAGATCGACCTGTTTTCCCTCGAATAGGATGGTACCGGAACTGGGCTGGTGCACGCCCGCCAATATCTTGACCAGCGTCGATTTGCCGGCGCCATTGTCGCCGACGAGCGCCACGACTTCGCCGGCATGCACGTCGAGTTCGATATCGGTGAGCGCTGAGACCGCGCCGAAGTTTTTCGATATTCCGCGCAGGCTGAGAACGGGCTGGCGGGCGCCGTCGAGTATATGAGAGGTGTCGGACATCGCCTGGCCTTTCCGAAGCGAAATACGGCAAGCGCAACCGGCGATCCGGCCGCGCTTGCCTTGGCTTGATTAGTTGGTGATGCCGAGCTTCTTGCAGCCCTCGGCATAACGGCCGGTGCACAGTTCCTCGGCGGTGTTGATCTTCTTGTCGATGATCTCGGCCTTGAGGTTTTCGGCGGTGACGACAGCTGGCACGAAGAGCTGTGCCGGCGTGTCATAAAGCGTCATTTCCGCCTTGATCGTCTCTCCTGCCAAGAGCTTCACCGCGACGTTGGCCGCGGCCGCGGCGACGATTTCGCTCGGCTTGGAGATCGTGTTGTACTGATCCCCCGATATGATCAGCTGCAGTGCGGCGATCGTCGCATCATTGCCGGTCACCGGCGGTACGGGGTCGACACCGGCTGCCTTGAAAGCGGCGATGGCGCCTCCGCCGGTCCCGTCATTGGCGGCGACGACGCCGACAATCTGTTTGCCGAAACGGGTGATCTGGCCGGCTGCCCATTGCTGTGCGTTCGCCGGCTGCCAGTTCGGCGTGTCGAATTCGGCAAGCGTCTTGTAGCCGCCGCTGGCGAGGCCCTCGTGAATGCCGTCCTTGATCAGCCCGGCGGCCGCATCGGTCGGCGAACCGTTGATCTGCAGGATGCCGCCGCCGTCGGTCGGCACATTCTTCGCCTTCAGATGCTGGACGAGCGATTCCGCGATCGCCTTGCCGATCGCCTTGTTGTCGAAGGAGACGTAGAAATCGGCCCTGCCCTTCGGGATCGGACGGTCATAGGCGATCACCTTGACGCCCTGGCTCTGGGCGAGCTGAACGAGGGAGGCGGCCGCCGCCGAATCCACCGGATCGAGCACGATGACCTTGGCGCCCTGGGTGATCGCCGAGTTGAATTGCTGCTGCTGTTTGGCGATATCGGCATCGGCATTCTGATAGATGACCTTGCAGGACGCGCAGAGCTTTTTCATCTCCGCGACGAAGCCCGGATGATCATGCTCTTCATAACGGGTCGAGCCCTGGTCCGGCATGAGGAATGCTACCGTCGCATCCGCAACGGCGCTTTGCGCGAAGGCGGAAGTACCGCCGAGCAGGGATAGGGCAAGTGCCGCGGCGCCTGCCGCTTTTGTCGAGAATTTCATCATTTCCATCTCCTCCCATTGGAAAAATTGTGTCGTTTCGTTGTTGCGATGTTCTACTGAACGAGCCGCCTCGCCTGTCCCGGCGGTTTGCAGTTTTCTAAGGACAAGCGTCTGCTGTCGCGAACCGCTCATTGCGTGTTCGCGTTCAAACCAGTGTTAGTATTTGTCTCTCCTCCTCGTCCTCCCTGTCGCCATTTCAGCGGATGGTTGCTTCCTATTACCTGGAACCGTGCTCGTCCGGCGCCCTTATGCCGCCTTGACCACGTTGATATTGTCGCCCAGCAATCGTCGGAAGCGGGAGGGCGTCATGCCCTTTTCCGCGAGGAACTGGCGGTTGAAATTGGATAGATTGTTGAATCCGACCTCGAAGCAGATATCGGTGATCGATGCGTGATCGTCGCTCATCAGGATCTGACAGGCGAGATTGATGCGCAGGCGTTTCACATATTGCACGAGCGACATGCCGGTGTGGCGGCGGAAGGCGCGCGAAAAGGCGCCGGTGGATTGTTCGGCAATCCCGGCAAGATCGGCTTCGTCGAAGGATTTCGTCAGGTTCTCCCTGATATAGGCGAGTGCCTTGTTGATGCCGGCCGACATGTAACCTGACGGATCGGGCAGATAGCTTGGGCTGGCGAGAAGCTGGGCATCCTGCGCCCGGCTGAGCAGGCCGACGATCATCATGAAAAGCTCGATGCGGCGCACGCCGTGGGCCTGCTGCACCTCGTTCATCAGCGGCGCGACCTGCCGGCTGGTCTCGGCGCCGAAGAGCACCCCGCGGCGGGAGGCTTCCAGCACCGGCTCGAAGGGGCCGAGCTCGGCCAGCACCTTCATCGTATCGCTGATGAAATTTTCGCTGAACTGGATGAGCTGGCATCGGAGCGGAATGCTTGATCCCTTGGGGACGTCGCTGATCCAGTTATGGGGAAGATTGGGGCCGGCAAGCACGAGATTGCCCGGTTCGAACTCTCCGATGAAATCGCCCACGAAATAGCGCCCGGTTGTCGCCACGACGAGATGCAGCTCATATTCCGGATGAAAATGCCAGCGAACCGTATGATAGGGATAACCGTGAGCCTTCGTAGCGAAAGATTCGCCCGGCCTGATCTGTACGACTTCCAAGTCAGGTTCCATCGGCTCCTCCTCCGAGGACGGGTTCCAAGCCCACCCGCCAAATTCCCTTTTTGGCTTTATTATTGAGCGGAGTGTAGTGGTCTCGTTTCGCCCTTGCCACCACGATTCGCGGTCAAAACCGATACTTTTTTGACGATCGACGCCGCGCAGGCGGTGCAAAAGATGGCGGCAATCCGCATCGAAGATCGCCCAAACCTAACTCAGGCGGCCAGCGCGGCGATGACGTTCCTGACGAGCGCCGCCGAAGACAGCCGGCTTGTGGCGCAGCTCGGAGCGCCGATCGCCCCGACGCGTATGGAAACGCCGCCACGCGCATTGGCGATCGCAAACATCGACTCATCGGTCAGATCATCGCCGATGGTGATCGGGCACCGGTTCCTGAACGGGTCGGACTGGAAAAACCGCTCCAGCGCATCACCCTTGCTCGAGCGTGCCGGTCGCAGTTCGAACACCATCTTGCCGAGCTGCAGCGCCCAGTTCGGCCCTGCAAGCTCGGCATAATGATGCATGCGCTCTTCGAGCACCTTTTCATATTCGGGCGCGAGGCGGTAATGGGCGGCAACAGCCGCGCCCTTGTCCTCGATCAGCACACCCGGATAGTGCTCGGCTTCCGCGGTCAGCGCATGCTTCAACGCCTGAAACTCGGGTGACGCCTCGAGCGTATGCATCCCGGCGGCACTCCTGATCTCGGCGCCGTGCAGGCCCGCAGTCGGAAATGCAAAGGGTTTAAACAGGGCATCCGCATAGGCAAGCGATCGTCCGGTCACCAGCGCCAGGGCGCCGCCGAGCTTGTTCGACAGACGATGAAGTTGCCCGGGAAGGGCCTCCGGGACCTCGATCGCATCCGGCGTGGGCGCAAGGTTGAGCAGCGTCCCGTCGATATCGAGAAACATTGCCCAGTGCTCCGGCTCATCCAAAACCAATGAAAGCATTTCCTGTGTGGCGTCGTCGTCCTGCACGGTCTTCTCCTAACTCTGCAATCATTGAAGCTAGGTCGCCGACCGGCCGCGACAAGATGACTTGGCAGTCGGGAACATCCGGAGGCAAGTCAGCGTTTTATCTCGCCGCCCGTTCGAAGCACTCGCGTCGTAAAAGGTACATTGATGGCCAAAAGCAGTTCCAAGCATAGCGAGGAGGTCAATGCTCCGTTGGCGCATGGTGCGACTGTTCTGCCGCTGGTGACTATCGACGACTACAACAACGAACTGCGTGACAAGAACGGCTTCGTTGGCGACAACGCCAACAAGAAGACCTTTCAGCAGAAGCTCGACGATTGGAGAAAACATGTCCGCAAGTTCGGAGACGACCCGATCGGCAAGGTTGCAACCGCGAAGCTCTCCAAGAAAAAGATCGAGGCTCTGCTGAAGGGAGATGACATGGAGGCCGCCGCACTGATCATGGGCGCCATGGAAGATTTCGCGCAGGACTTTGCCGTGGTGATCAGGAAGTTCCTCAAGGACGAGCGCTGGTCCAAGACCGAACGCATCGTCGTCGGCGGCGGTTTCAGGCAAAGCCGCTTCGGGGAGCTGACGATCGCCAGGACCATGGTTATCCTCAAGGCAGCCGGAATCGCTATCGAGGTCGTGCCGATCGTCCATCATCCCGATGAGGCAGGATTGATCGGCTCCGTCCATCTCATGCCACCCTGGATGTTCAAAGGCTATGAGGCGATGCTGGCCGTCGATATCGGCGGCACAAACGTCCGGGCCGGCGTCGTCGAGTTTGGCAGGGAGAAAAAGCCGCATTTTGCCGACGCGAGCGTCTGGGAATCGGCCATCTGGCGCCACGCCGACGATGAGCCGAGTCGCAGTGCGACGGTGGAAAAGCTGGTGGCGATGCTGCAGGAGCTGATCGACAAGGCTGAAAAGGCCAATTTGAAGCCTGCTCCGATCATCGGCATTGCCTGTCCAGGGATCATCAAGGCCGATGGCTCGATCGAACGCGGCGGGCAGAATCTGCCAGGCGGCAATTGGGAAAGCGACAGCTTCAACCTCCCCGCTGCGCTGATGAAGGCCATTCCGGAAATCGGCGATCACAGCACATTCGTGATGATGCACAACGACGCCGTCGTGCAGGGCTTGTCGCAGATCCCCTTCATGAACGATGTGTTCAGATGGGCGGTACTGACCGTCGGCACGGGCCTAGGCAATGCCCACTTTACCAATCGCGAGGGGATGAAGGCGCGATAGTGCCTGATCTGTCCGTGACCATGCTTGTCGCAGACATGGACGTCTTATCCTTGCCCTTATGCCTGCAATCGTCACCAGAGGCTTATGGTAAATAGTCGGTAAATAATGAGGAATTCAGCAGACGGAAGCAAAGCCCGCCATAAGTTCCGCTAGAGACAGCTCATTCTCAGCAGGAATATCTGGATCGGCCGGGCTGAAGAGTGGCTGTCGTCCAAAACCATCTGTCGCGGTTGAGCATATCCATCGGCACCTGATTCGCCTAGCAGGAGCTTTTGTCATCTTTGTCCGGGCAAGCCTGCCCCGTATTGCAGGCGCTCTCCCTCCCCCTTTGAATCGAAAAGATGGTGATAATGCCGGCAGGCAGTTCACCGCAGGTTCAAATTGCGCTTATCTCTGTGGCTCCTCACAAGCCCATACGCATACGAAAGATGGAAGATGAACTTCAAGGGAATAAGCGCTCCGCTCAATGCCGGCCGTCTCGAACAAATGCTCGGCCTTGCCCCGTCACGCCGCGATCCCGAAGCCCAAGACGCAAATGACAAGTCCTCCAGCAATGAACCCGTCCGCGGGCTGGACGCCGAAAGCCTGTACCGTTCGTCTGTCTATAAGTGAGAAACGGCATCGTCAGCCGGGCCGTGCCGAGCGGCGGAGCCATTCGGCGATAAGTCAACAACCACGTTTGGCTGCTCGGCGGATATGACGGATGCGGTGTCTGCGTGTTGTCAGCTGACAACGGCGCTAAGAATCCGAAATTCCAGGTAGTTTTCTGGTCGAATCCAGTTTGTTATCGATTGGGTAACCAAGAAATCGCTTGACCGACTCGCCAGACTCACGATCATTTGCGCAAAATTACCCGATTTATCAGGATTTGCGTGAATGCCGACCAAGGCCGCGATTGTTGAGAAAGCCAAGAGAGCGAGTCAGGTCTCGATCGACGAGACGATTGCGCAGGACTCGACGATGCTCAGCAGCCAGTTGCAGGTGCTGTTCGAGCGGTTGTTTTCGCCCGATGCCCGTAAATCGCTGCGGCGGTTCAGCAGCATCGAGACCGCCAAGCTGCTTGGCGTCACCGACAGCTATGTTCGCCACCTCGCCGCCCAGGTGGAAAGCATCAATCCCGAAAAGACGGCGGCCGGCCGCCGGGTGTTTTCGCTCGAAGAAATTCATGCGATGCGCCAGCATCTCGGACGCACCAAGCCTTCCTATCTGCCGATGCGCCGGCAGGGCGATCATCTCCAGGTGATCGCCGTCACCAATTTCAAGGGTGGTTCCGGCAAGACGACGACCTCCATCCATCTGGCGCAGTTCCTGGCGCTTCGCGGCTACCGCGTCCTTGCCGTCGACCTCGATCCGCAGGCATCGATGTCGGCGATGCTCGGCTATCAGCCGGAATTCGACGTCGGCGAAAACGAGACGCTCTACGGCGCCATCAAATATGACGAGACGCGCCGCGACGTCGCCGACATCGTCCGCCAGACCTATTTCCCCGGTCTCGATCTCATCCCCGGCAATCTCGAACTGCACGAGTTCGAACATGACACTCCAAAGGCGCTGGCCGATACCAACCGCGACGACAAGGACATGTTCTTCATGCGGGTCGGCAATGCCCTGCATTCGCTGGAGCAGAGCTACGACGTCGTCATCATCGATTGCCCCCCTACCCTCGGCTTCCTGACGCTGTCGGCTCTCTGCGCCGCCACCTCCGTGCTCATCACCGTCCATCCGCAGATGCTCGACGTAGCCTCGATGAACCAGTTCCTGACGATGACCTCCGACCTTCTGTCCGTGGTCAAGCAGGCTGGCGGCAATCTCGATTATGACTGGATGCGCTATTTGATCACTCGTTATGAGGCCAATGATGGACCGCAGGCGCAGATCGTCGCCTTTCTGCGCAGCCTGTTCGGCGAGCGTGTACTTACCTCGATGATGGTCAAGTCAACGGCGGTTTCGGATGCAGGCCTGTCCAAGCAGACGATCTACGAGGCGGGACGCGAGACGATGCATCGCCAGACCTATGACCGCGGCGTCGAATCCGTCGACAGCGTCAATGCCGAGGTCGAGCAACTCATTCGCAGTGCATGGAGCAGGACATGAGCCCAAAAGGTCGCGATATCCTGAAGAGCATGGTCGGCGCGGTGGAGCCGGCACGGCCGGAGGCGCCGGGAGCGCCGCCGCCGCATAGGCCCTCCGGCGCGGTTAAAGCGATGAACCTGTCGCTTGGACGGCTGGGCGAGGAAGCAGCGGCCGCCAAAGCGCTGCGGGAATCGCTGGCCTCCGGCGACAAGGTGCTGGAGATCGATCCGGCTGCCGTTGAAATGTCCTTTATTCGTGACCGCATCCCGATCGACAAGGACCCGGAGTTCGAGCGGTTGAAGCAATCGATCCAGGAAAGCGGACAGCAGGTTCCGATCCTGGTGCGGCCGGATCCGGTCAAGGCCGGGCATTATCAGGCCGCCTACGGCCACAGGCGGCTGCGCGCAGCGGCGGAGATCGGGGTTCCCGTCAAGGCCGTGGTGCGCAAGCTGACGGATGAAGAACTGATCCTCGCACAGGGTCAGGAAAACGGCCCGCGTGTCGATCTGAGTTTCATCGAACGCGCGCTGTTTGCGCGCCGTATGGACGAACACGGCTTCAGCCGCGATATGATTGCCCAGGCACTGGCGACGGACAAGCCGGAAACGTCGAGGCTGCTGCAGGTGGCACAGACGGTCGACCCAGAGATCATTCTGGCCATCGGACCGGCTCCCAAGGTTGGGCGCCCGCGCTGGCTGGCCTTTGCTGAGAGATTCAGGGAAGCCGGCGGACAGAAGAAGGCGAAGGCTGCGATCCATAGCGCTGGATTCGATGCGCGGGACACCAATAGCCGCTTCGGCATCATCTGGGAGGCACTTGAGGAAAAAAGCGCCCCGCAGCCGGCCGAGCAGACGCTTCGCACACAAGGCGGCACGCAGCTGGCTTCAGTGACCCGTTCCGGAAGAAACTTTCGCATCACCGTCAAATCGGCGGCGTTTTCAGAATTCCTGGCTCGGCGGTTGGCAGGCCTCGCCACCGAGTTCGAAGAGGAAAATGAGGTAAAATGAGGCAGTTAAGCCGATTGTCAGCTGACAACTCGGATAGGAGATAACGCGCAAAAGAAAAAAGCCCCCGAACGTCACCGTCACGGAAGCTTTCCTCGTAGTCCTGAACACCTCCGAGAATCGCACTTCCGAGAATCGCTGTCAAGAGTTTTTGGCGCCGTTTTGGTGAGCGGATTTCTTTTGCCTCGTCGAGGTGGAAGACATGGAAACCGGAAGTATAGCGACGCCGTTCGGGCGGCGGTCGATGACGCTTGGCATGCTCGCAAGCCAGGTGATGGCAGGCGAAATCAAGCCTGATCAGTCGGTCGACAAATGGAAGCTGTTTCGTGCGCTGTGCGAAGCAAAGCCGCTGCTTGGCATCAGCGATCGCGCACTGGCCGTGCTCAATGCGCTCTTAAGCTTTTATCCCAAGAACGAGCTGACCCAGGAAAACGGGTTGATCGTATTCCCGTCGAATGTCCAGCTTTCGCTCAGAACACACGGCATGGCCGAGCAGACCGTCCGGCGCCATCTTGCAGCACTCGTCGAGGCGGGCCTTCTGCTGCGCAAGGACAGCCCCAACGGCAAGCGTTATGTCCGCAGGGACAGGGCAGGGGAGGTCAACGACGCTTTCGGCTTCTCGCTGGCGCCGCTGCTTGCCCGCGCCGAGGAGATCGAACAGCTGGCCGCCGAGGTGATGGCCGAGCGGCTGCATGTTCAGCGTCTGCGCGAACGCATCACGCTTTGCCGCCGCGATATCGCCAAGCTGATCGAAGCGGCGGTCGAAGAAGACGTTCAGGGGGATTGGCAGGGCCTGTACCAGGAGTTTCGGAATTTGGTCGAGGGGCTGCCCCGGTCGCCGACGACAGCACAGCTCGAACAATTGCTGGACGCATTGACAGCGCTCAGGGCGGATATCCTTAACCGGCTGGAAATTCGAGTTAAATCGACAAAACAGCGCGGCAATGCCGATTATATCGAGCGTCACATACAGAATTCAAACCCCGAATCCATTTCTGAACTTGAACCAAGCTTCGACACGAAGCAGGGCGCGATGCCGGAGCAAGACAATGGGCGAGGGTCCGTGACGCTGGAAGAGGGGAGGGCTGCGATTAAACATCCGGGCAGGCAGGAGGAGAGGCAAGGTCGACGACCGGGGACGCGCGATGATGCCGGCGGGCTGAAATCCTTCCCGCTCGGCCTGGTTCTGCAGGCTTGCCCGGAAATCCTTGCCTACGGGGCGAATGGCGAAATCCGCAGCTGGCGCGATCTGATGGCCGCGGCCGTGACCGTTCGATCGATGCTCGGCGTCAGTCCGTCAGCCTACGAGGAGGCCGCAAACGCAATGGGACCGGAAAATGCCGCGACGGTGATGGCATGCATCCTTGAGCGCGGCGGCCATATCAATTCGGCCGGGGGCTACCTCCGCGACCTGACGCGGCGAAGTGAAAAGGGAGAGTTCGCGATCGGCCCGATGCTCATGGCGCTCCTGCGGGCAAATGCGCCGGCCGGCCGAAAGGCGGGATAGTTTTCGGCGTTCGTCCGGGTCATCCATGCTCGGATAAGCGTCGGCGGCGATGCCGAAGGAGAGGGGATATGCCGAATGTTAGGGATGAGCCTTCGTTCCAGGAAGGTCTGCATGTCGCGACGTCCGTCCGCCACGCAGTAGACGGCGACCTCGGTGCCGATGATACGGTAGATCATACGCCAGGGCTTGTGGTGCAGTTCGCGGTATTCGGTGGGGCAGATAGTGGTGAGCTCTTTCGGAAAATTTCTTGATTCATCGACGTCGGCAGGCGCTTTCGATTTCGCTCAGGATGCGCTCTGCCGTCTCGGCGCCGTCGCGGGCTGCATGAGACGATAAAGATCCTCGACGGCGCGTTCCGCGTCTTCGGCGAGAGAACTCGATAACGCATCAGGACTGGTTGGCGGCCAGACGTTTGCGGATGCGGGCGAAGGATTCCGATGCAGGGCGCAGCTTGCCTTCCTCGACCTGTCGATTGGTGAGCGCCAGCACCTTCAGCAGCGCCAGCGTCTCCTGCGTTTCTTCATATTGGGCGACCTCCTGAAGGATCTCTTTGGCCTCGCCGTGAAGGGTAATGACGACGGGCTGCGGATTGTCCTTCAGCGTTCGGATAATCTCTGACGCATGCGCCTTGAGATAGCTGATCGGTTTGACCTGTCCTGACAGCTTCATGCGACTACTCCATTTTGACCAGGATTTAGGTCATTGAACGGTCGATTGGAAGATCGCGAGAATGGCGGAGCGCATTCCCGAATTCGATTTTCCGTCTCGGCTACGGCTGCTTTTTTCCTCCCAATGTCCGCGAAAGAGAATGTGATTTCTTATAATCATAATTGTCTACTGATTTTATAGAATACATATTGCAACTAGTGAGTGGATCGTGGCGTTATGACCTACCTCCTCAGCCTTCTCGACAAAAGCCCGATCGAACAGGGCCTCACCGGAGCGGATGCGCTGCGGGCGACGGTCAAGATTGCCACCCGGGCCGAGGAACTCGGTTATCACCGTTTCTGGGTCGCCGAACATCACAGCATGTCCAATCTGGCGAGCTCCGCGCCGGAGGCGCTGATAGCCTATCTTCTCGCGAAAACATCAAGGATCCGGGTTGGCTCCGGCGGCGTTATGCTGCAGCACTACAGCGCCTACAAGGTTGCTGAGACCTTCAATCTCCTGGCATCACTTGCGCCTGGTCGCGTCGATCTCGGCGTCGGCAAGGCACCGGGCGGCTTTCCGCTGTCGACGCGCGCCTTGCAGCTTGCCGTCGATCCGTCCAGGAAGCCGGATTTCGAAAGCCAGCTTTCCGATCTCAACACCTATCTCGCGGCCGACCCCAGTTACCAAGGCGCGCAGGCGACTCCTTTCCCGCCGACGGCTCCGGAGCGTTTCCTGCTCGGGGCCAGCGTCGAGAGCGCCGAACTCGCGGCCGCGAAGGGGTGGGAGCTCGTCTTCGCCGGCCATCTGAATGGCGATCCTGACAATCTGCGCAGGACCTTCGAGGCCTATGAGCGGGCATCGGGCGGCAAGCGTCCCATCCTGGCACTCGCGGCCTTCGCTGCCGAAAGCGAGGAATATGCTCGCGAGCGTGTCGGTAAGCTCAGGATCGTCAAGGTGTTCCTGCCGGAAGGTCAGACCGTCAATGTCGGCAGCGAGGAGCAGGCAGCCGAATTTGCCCGCCAGGCCGGCGTCACCGATTACCACATCGACGAGAAGGTGCCGAGCGTGCTGCACGGCACGGCAATGCAGATCCGCAAGGAACTGGACGAGCTGCATCGCCGCTATGGCGTCAAGGAATTCGTGCTCGACACGCCGGCGCTTTCAACCGCCGACCGCCTTGCCTCCATCGAGCTGCTCGCCGCCGAGCGGCTTTCCCTCGTCGCCTGACCCTTTCCAAGGAGGATCGATCCTATGGCTCAGAAATACGTCACGTTCGGCATCATGCTGCAGGGTCCCGGCGGCCATATGAATGCCTGGAAACATCCAAGCGGACCGGCGGATGCCAGCGTCAATTTCGACTTCTTCGTGAGGACGGCACGCAAGGCGGAGGCGGCCGGCATCGCTTTCGCCTTCGTCGCCGACGGGCTATACATCAACGAGCAGTCGATCCCGCATTTCCTCAACCGGTTCGAGCCAATCGCCATTCTCTCGGCGCTGGCGGCTTCCACCTCGAAGATCGGCCTCGTCGGCACGGTCTCGACTTCCTACAGCGATCCCTTCACCATTGCCCGCCAGTTTGCCTCGATCGATCTCATCAGCTGCGGCAGGGCAGGGTGGAATGCGGTGACCTCGCCGCTCGAGGGTTCTGGCAGGAATTACAGCCGTGAACATCCCGAGCACGAGCTCCGCTACGAGATCGCCGAGGATTATATCGACGCGATAAAGGGTCTATGGGATTCCTGGGACGATGATGCTTTCGTGCGCAATCGCGAGACCGGCGTCTTTGTCGACAAGGCGAAGATGCATCGCCTCAACCATAAGGGCCGGTTCTTCCGCATCGAAGGACCGCTCAATATCGGCCGCTCGAAGCAGGGCCAGCCCGTCGTCTTCCAGGCGGGCGCGTCGGATTCCGGCATCAGGCTTGCCGGCAAGCATGCCGATGCCGTCTTCACCAATGGCGGGCCATTCGAAGAGGCGCGAGGCTTCTATCGTCAGCTCAAGGATAGCGTCATCGCGCATGGACGGCCCGCGGTCGAAGTCGGCGTCTATCCCGGCATCGGCCCCATCGTCGGCAGGACAGCCGAGGAGGCGGAAGCCAAGTATCAGGCGATCCGCGATCTCGTCACGATCGAGGAGGCGCTTCTCTATCTCGGCCGGTTCTTCGATCATCACGATTTCAGCGTCTACCCGCTCGATGAAGCGTTCCCCGAGCTCGGTGATATCGGCAGGAACAATTTCCGCGCCACCACCGACCGGATCAAACGAACCGCGCGCGAAAAGGGGCTGACGCTCCGCCAGGTCGCACTCGATTCGGCGACACCGCGCACCGCCTTCATCGGCACGGGGGAGCATATCGCCGATGAGATCATCCGTTGGGTGGATCATGGCGCCGCCGACGGCTTCATTCTCGGCTTCCCCGTCCTCGCCGAAGGCTTCGACGACTTCGCCGAGCACGTCCTGCCGATCCTGACTGCGCGCGGCTATTTCGATCCGGTTCTAAAGGGCGAGACGCTGCGCGATCATCTGGGCCTGCCCTTCCGGGAAAGCCGGTATGCGGCCAGTGCCGATCAGCTCGAGCCCGGAAAGGCTGTCGGCGCCTGAGGCGCTGACGGTACCGTCATGGACGTCATCGCCCAGAATCCGCGCAGCAACGATCCGATCGAGAAGGGCATCGCCGCCTATCTCGGCGAGATTATCGCGCTTCGGCACGATCTGCACCAATATCCGGAGCTTGCCTTCCAGGAGCTCAGGACCAGCAAGCTTGTGGCGTCTCGCCTTTCTTCCTGGGGCTATGAGGTGGCGACCGGCATTGCAGGCACGGGCATCGTCGCAACCCTCAGACGCGGCGAAGGCCGGAAACGAATCGGCATCCGCGCCGACATGGACGCGCTGCCGATCGAGGAGGCGAGCGACCTTGCCTATGCCAGCAGCAATCCCGGCGTCATGCATGCCTGCGGCCATGACGGGCACACGTCGATCCTGCTTGCCGCCGCCCGCTATCTTGCCGAAAGCGGCAATTTCAGCGGCACGCTCAGGCTGATCTTCCAGCCCGCCGAGGAAATCGGCGCCGGCGCCCGCAAGATGATCGCCGAGGGCCTGTTCGAACGGTTTCCCGTCGATACGGTCTTCGGTTTGCACAACTGGCCGGGTGTGCCGGCGGGCCAGTTCGGCTTCGTCACCGGCCCGGCCATGGCGTCTGTAGACCAGGCGGTCATCAGGATCGTCGGAAAAGGCGGCCACGGCGCCGAGCCGCACCGCGCCGTCGATCCGGTGCTGGCTTCGGCCTCTTTCATCACGGCCCTGCAAAGCGTCGTCTCGCGCAATGTCGATCCGCAGGATATGGCGGTCGCCACTGTCGGCTCGATCCATGCCGGCTCCGCCTCGAATGTCATACCCGAGAGCGTGGAGATGAAACTCACCATGCGGGCCTTCAGCGAGCAGGTTCGCCGGCTGCTGCAGGAGCGCATTCCAGCCCTTGCGCGTGCCCAGGCCGAAAGCTTCGGCGCGGCGGCTGATGTCCACTACCGGCTCGGTTTTCCGGCGCTGGTCAATCATCCCAAGGAAACGGCCTTTGCCCGCGATGTCGCCTATGACGCGCTCGGCCTTACGGCAATCGAGAAGGATTTCCGCCCGCGAACCGCGAGCGAAGATTTCGCCTTCATGCTGCAGGCCAATCCAGGCAGCTACCTCTTCGTCGGCAACGGCGACAGCGCGCCTCTCCACAGCGCCCACTACGATTTCAACGACGCGATCATCGCGCCGGCCGCCCGCTATTGGGTCCGGCTCGCCGAAACATTCCTCACTGAAGACAATGGGTGACGAACGATATGAGCGATACCTTTCTCTATACGAGCCCCCTCGATCCCCGCGCCAAGCCGCTGATCGATGAATTGATCCACGAATATGACAGCCGCTACGGCACCTATTTCAATGCCGAAGGCGCTGCAGCTGAATTGAACCGCTATCCCCCCGAAGCTTTCGCGCCGCCTCACGGCAATTTTCTCCTGCTGATCCGCAATGGCGAAACCATCGGCGGCGGCGCCTTCAAGCATTACGACGATCGTACCGCCGAGTTCAAACGCATCTGGACACGCTCGGACCTGCGCCGCCAGGGCCTTGCCCGCAAAGTGCTGATGGAGCTGGAAGCTCAGGCGGCCCGCCAGGGATATACGAGGATCTATCTGACCACCGGCTTCCGCCAGCCCGAGGCCGTCGGCCTCTACCTGAATGATGGCTACACCGCTCTCTTCGACACGTCAGCCGACCCCGAGATCTACAAGAGCCTGCCCTTCGAGAAGGACATCACCCACCTCGTTCCGCCGGCCTTCGGAGCCGAGGCGGCCGAACCGCGCCTGCGCGTGGCCGGCGCAAATCTCTGAACGCGACAAGACGTAATCATAAAAGGGAAGCAAGAATGGCACTGACGACGGATTTCGCCGGCATTGAGCCCGGCAGCAGGAGCAGGACGGCAGAACCCAAGCAGGATTATTCCCGCTACCGTATCGTGCCGGCGCGCCATCCCGAAAGGCTGGCGGGCACGATCTTCGCCGCTGTCGTCATCGTCGCCGTGCTCTATTCCACCTTCACCAATCCGCGTTGGGGCTGGGGCGTCTTTGCCGAATGGTTCTTCGCCGAACCGGTGCTGGTCGGCCTTGGCAGGACATTGCTGCTGACCGCGCTTGCCGCCATATCGGGCTCCATCCCTCGGAACAGCCCTGGCGCTCGCCCGCGTCTCCAGGTCGCCGCTGCTATCGGGACTTTCCTGGGGCTATATCTGGCTGCTGCGGTCGATCCCGATGATCGTGCTGCTGCTGATATTGAACAATCTCGGCTATCTCTACGAAACGATCAGGATCGGCGTCCCGTTCACCGAGACGGTCTTGTTCGACTATCCGACCGTGCAGTTGCTGACGCCTTTCGCCGCCGCCTTCCTTGGCCTCACGCTCAACCAATCGGCCTTCTTCGCCGAGATCGTCCGCGGCGGCATTCTCTCTGTCGATCATGGGCAGCTGGAAGCAGCTGCCGCGCTCGGTCTGCCGCGCCGCCGCCAGGCCTTCCGCATCGTGCTGCCGCAGGCGATGCGCTCCATCCTGCCGACCGGGTTCAACGAGCTCATCGGATTGGCGAAAAGCACGTCGGTCGTCTATGTGCTGGCGCTGCCGGAGCTGTTCTACACCGTCCAAGTGATCTACCGCCGCAATCTCGAAGTCATTCCGCTGCTGATGGTCGCGACGGTATGGTATCTGATCATCATGACCGTGCTGTCGGTCGCCCAGCACTATATCGAGCGCTACTTCTCCAAGGGCGCCGTTCGCAATCCAACACCGCTGCCTTTCCAGGCATTTTTCGAACGCTTCCGCCGCCCGCTGCCGGTTCTCGAGAGTGTGGCCGACAAGGCGCGTAATCTCGGTTTCCATGATGCGGGGGCTCTGCGGGCAGGCGGTGCGGTGCGCATCCACGGCATCTCGAAAAGCTTCGGCTCGCTGAAGGTGCTCGACCGTGTCGAGCTCAACCTGCCGGCCGGCAGCGTGACCGCCATTCTCGGCCCCTCCGGTTCGGGTAAGTCGACGCTGCTGCGGTCGATCAATCACCTGGAGCGTGTCGACGAGGGCTTCATCTCCGTCGACGGCGATTTCGTCGGCTACAGCAGGAAGGGCGACACACTCTACGAGCTCAAGGAAAAAGAGATCCTCAAACGCCGCGCCGATATCGGCATGGTCTTCCAGAGCTTCAATCTCTTCCCGCACCTGACCGTACTCGAAAACTTGGTCGAGGCGCCGATCGAAGTTCGCGGCGTCGGCCGTAAGGAAGCCGTGCAGCTGGCGCAGGAGCTGCTGGCACGCGTCGGTCTCAGCGACAAGATCAATGCCTATCCGCGTCAGCTCTCCGGCGGCCAGCAGCAGCGTGTCGCGATCGCCCGGGCGCTGGCGCTCCGCCCAAAGGTGCTGCTCTTCGATGAGCCGACGTCCGCACTCGATCCGGAACTCGTCGGCGAGGTGCTCGACGTCATCAAGGAGCTCGCCCGCACCGGAACGACGCTCGTCATCGTCACCCATGAAATCGGCTTTGCCCGCGAGGTCGCCGATACCGTCGTCTTCATGGACAGCGGCCGCATTCTGGAGGCCGGTCCGCCGGCACGTGTTTTCACGCAAGCGGAGCACCCGCGGACACGCGAATTCCTCGCCAAGGTTCTCTAGCGCCTGACAGCGCTGGCGAAATGCCGGGCCGCGACGGGCTGCTCGGGTCGAATGACAATAACCACAACCTTAAGATGAAATGGAGAAGGGGCATGGCATTTACAGATAGAGTTAGGCTTCTCATAGCGGGAGCCATCGCCATTGGAGCGATCGGTTTAGGTTCCGCTCAGGCGCAGCAGAAGTTCGATCTCAGCCCCGAACAGCCGAACCGGCTGCGGGTGGAGAAGAACGAGAAGCGCATCGCTGAAATCAAGGACTTCAAGTTTGTTGAAAACGGAGTCTTCACCGTCGGCATCAGCTCGAGCGGCAATCTGCCCCTGCACGACTATGCCTCCGATTCCAAGACCGTCATCGGTTATGACGTTGATCTTGCGCAGGCGATTGCCGACAGCCTGGGCCTGAAGCTCAATCTCGTCTCCGTCGCCTGGGCCGATTGGCCGCTGGGGCTCACCTCCGGCAAGTTCGATGCTGTGATCTCGAACGTGACTGTCACCGAAGAGCGCAAGGAAAAGTTCGATTTCTCGACCTACCGCAAGGATGAGCTCGGTTTCTACGTCAGGGCCGACAACCCGATCACATCGATCAAGGCGCCGAAGGATATTGCCGGCCTGAAGGTCATTACCGATGCCGGCACCAACCAGGAGAAGATCCTACTCGAATGGGACCGCCAGAATGTCGCGGCCGGCCTCAAGCCGATCGAGGTCCAGTATTACGACGACGACGCCGTGAAGGATCTTGCCGTTCAGTCCGGCAGGGCCGACGCCGTCTTCAGCGTCAACGCCACCCAGGCCTATGCGGCGGGAATCAACGGCAAGACCAAACTTGTCGGCACCGTCAGCGGCGGCTGGCCGATCACCGCCGAGATCGCAGTCACCACACGCAAGGGCAGCGGCCTGGCGGTGCCCGTCACCAATGTCGTCAACGATCTGATCGCCAGCGGCGCTTACAAGAAGATCCTCGACACCTGGAATCTCGGTCCGGAGGCGATCGACAAGGCCCAGACCAACCCGCCCGGCCTGCCGAAGAGCGGTTCGTAATGTTTACGGGACGGACGGCGGTTCGAGCCGGTCCGTCCCTGCCTTTCATTGCAAACGGAGACATATCGAACGTGGCGAGTTTTCTTGATATCCGCAGCTTTTTCTTCGCGGCGCTGACGGCAGCCTTGACTGGCCTCAGTGCCGCCCATGCGGCCGATGATTTCGACCTGAGCCCGCAACAGCCTGGCAGGCTTCCTGCAGCCAGGAACGATGCGGCGATCGCTGCGATCCCTAGGGAATTCAAGTTTGTCACACCAGGCAAGTTCACCATCGCCGTCAGCCCCGGCGGCCCGCCGCTTGCGACCTATGCCACCGACGCCAAAACCGTGGTCGGCGCCGATCCCGATTACGCCTATGCCATCGCCGACAGCCTCGGCCTGACGCTGGAGATCGTCCCGGTCGCCTGGATCGACTGGCCGCTCGGCCTTACATCGGGCAAATATGATGCCGTCATCTCCAATGTCGGCGTAACCGAGCAGCGCAAGGAGAAGTTCGATTTCTCCACCTATCGCCAGGGCCTGCATGGTTTCTTCGTGAAATCTGACAATCCCATCACCTCGATCAAGGAACCGAAGGATGCGGCGGGTCTGAGGATCATCGTCGGCGCCGGCACCAACCAGGAGCGTATCCTGGTTAAGTGGAGCGAAGAGGACGTCGCCGCGGGCCTGAAGCCAATCGAACTGCAATATTACGACGACGAGGCGGCGAGCCTTCTTGCGCTGCGTTCGGGTCGCGCCGATGTCATCGTCCAGCCGCATGCGCAACTCGTTTTCATCGCGGCGCGCGACAAGAACATCAAGCGGGTGGGCACGCTGAGCGCCGGCTGGCCGGATCGATCGGATGTCGCCATCGCCACCCGCAAGGGAAGCGGGCTCGCCGATGCGCTGACCATCGCCACCAATGGCCTCATTAAGGACGGCACCTATGCAAGAATTCTCGACCATTGGCATCTTTCCGAAGAAGCCTTGCCGGCATCCGAGACCAATCCGCCCGGCCTGCCGAAATATTGATCAGCGGAAGACATGACATGAGCGGCGGCGATATATCGATCAGCCATATCGGCTTCCTCACCCCCGGCAACTATTCCGGCGATGATCCCTTGTCGGGACTGGAGCAGGCGCTCCAGGAGCTGCATTATGGCGAGAAACTCGGCTTCGACAGCGCCTGGGTCCGCCAGCGGCACCTGGAGCCGGGGATCTCCTCCGCCAGCGCCTTTCTTGCGGCGGCCACCCAGCGCACCAGCCGGATCGAGCTCGGAACGGCGGTCATTCCGATCGGCTATGAAAGCCCCTACCGGTTGGCCGAGGACCTTGCCACGGTTGATGTCCTCTCACGCGGACGGCTGAATATCGGCGTCAGCGCCGGCCGGCCGCTGCATGCCGAGCTGATCGGCCCGCTCGCCTTCGACGGTGACTGGACGAGCTACGATTTCTCGCATGACTGCGTGCTGCGTTTTGCCGACAATCTGCGCGGCACCTATCTCGGCGACGACGAGACCTTTATCAAGACGCCCTTTGGCCCGCAGCGGCCGCGCCTGCAGCCCTATGCCAAAGGACTGATTGACCGAATCTGGTATGGCGGCGGGTCGCAGCGTTCGGCCGGCTGGGCCGGCCGCAACGGCTTCAACCTGTTGACCGGGAATGTGATAACGGGGGAGGGGACCGACGATTTCTTCGTTGCCCAATCCAGGCTGATTAAAACCTATCGCGACTCTGGAACGCAGCGCCGCGTCGCGCTCGGCCGCGTCATCGTGCCTTTCGACAGCGCCGATGCGGCAACGCGGCGCCGCTACCGCGATTATGCCGACGGCCGCCATCAGCGGACGCTTTCGCCGCAGGGCGAGCGGCGTACCTTGTTCGCCCGCGATATCGTCGGCACATCGGAAGAAATCTTGGAGCAGCTTTTCGCCGATCCGATCCTACCCGAGGTCAGCGAGTTGCGGCTGGAGCTCCCTTACGAGTTCGAGCACGAGGAATACCGCCAGATCCTCCACGACTTCGTCACAAGAATCGCCCCGGAGCTCGGATGGAAAGCGCAGCCGGAAATTCGGGCCGCTTCCTGAGGGGCCGTCGGCAGACGACGTCACCCATTCGCCATCAAACAATCATCCTAGCAGGAGCATTCGTCAGTGACCAAATCGGTGGAATATTTCTTTTCGATCGGCTCGCCCTGGTCCCACATCGGCTTCGATGCCTTTACCGAACTGGCGGCGAAGAATGACGTCGTCGTCACGCCTTATCTGACGACGGTGGTCGAGGAGAATGGTGGCATCTTCTCGCGCAACCGGCCGGAGATCCGCCGCGCCTATTGGACGCGGGACCTCAAACGCTGGGCGCGCGTGCGTGGCAAGGAACTGCTGCTCGAACATCGGCCGGAGCTCAGCGATCCGACGCCGGCCTCCCTCTTCGTGATCGCCGCCTATCTCGACGGGCAGGATTGGATTGGCATTGCCCGCGCCCTGCAGCATGCTTTTTGGAGCGAGGCCAGGGATATCGGCAAGGCTGATATACGCGAGGCGATCGTTACATCAGCAGGTTTCGACGGCGCAGCGCTTCTCAGGCGCCAAGCCCACGACGACGTTCAGAACAAGTGGTCGGCAGACCGGGTGCATGCGCGCGACAGCGGCGTCTTCGGTTTTCCCAGTTATATCTATGACGGGGAGCTCTATTGGGGCCAGGACAACCTGCCCTTTCTTGAGCGTCATCTGCGAGGCGACAGACGGTAGACTTAAAGGCGAATCTTTTTTCAATCGAACCCCGAAGGAGAGATGCACATTCCTTTTATCGAGTAATTTTATAGACAATATTTGAAGCAACCATAGAGAGGAAAAACCATGTCAGGTTTCAAACTCGTCGGCATTGCCGGCAGCTTCAACCGCCCATCGAAGACATTGGCGCTCGTCCGGCATGTCGCCGAACGCGCCAGCATCGGATACGGCTTTTCGAGCAAAACCTATGATCTGCACGATGTCGGTCCGTCGCTGGGCGGCGCCTTGTGGCGCAAGGACCTCGACGAGCAGGCCAGGCGAGTCGTCGACGAGATCGTAAGGGCCGACGTGTTGATTATTGGTTCGCCGACTTACAAGGGCTCCTACCCCGGCCTTTTCAAACACCTCATCGATCTCATCGATCCGCAGGAGCTTCGCGCGAAGCCGATCATCATTACGGCAACCGGCGGCGGCGACCGGCATGCCTTGATGGTCGAGCATCAGCTTCGGCCGCTGTTCGGTTTCTTCATGGCCCATACGCTGCCGACTGCCGTCTATGCGTCCGACCGTGATTTTGCGGATTACGCGGTTTCATCCGATGCGCTTTCGAACCGCATCGGCGAAGTGGTCGGCGAATTGTCGGCCTTCTTTCCAGAGACAAGACCGGCAGTAGCGGCGGCCGAATAAGGCGCGTCACGAACTTCGTTCTCAGGAGGCAGCGATGGATGATGCAGGCCCGCCGGGATCAAGCGAGCAAATCTGGAGTGTCTTTGACTTTGCCCACCGATATCGGCTGGCCAAGCGCGAGGAGAACCGCCTGCTTATGCTCTACGGGCCGACTGCATCGCTGCGCGATCTTCTCGCCAATGCGCAACGTCATTCGTTGATTCCCCAACCTACCAGTTCCTGACAGGAGGTTCGCATGAAGCTTGATTTCCATCTCTGGCTGAAGGCTGCGATCGCCCGCTTCCAGCGCCAGCTGCGAAAGCCTGCAGACGCAATGGTCACCCGCGACGAGCAGCAGGACCGGTCGGCGCGCGAATACGAGCTTCACTATTGGGGCTCGATGCCTGGACTTTGGTATTGAGGAGGGTGGCGGGATGGCGATTGCTGTTGAGACCGGCGTCAGTCGGCACGACACCAGAAGAGCAACAGGAAACCTCATATCGCAGCTCAGGCATGCGGCCGGAATATGCACGATCGTCGGTTCCTTCACCTTCCTCTTCGCGCTGGTAATCGGGCTGATCCAATGAGCGAAGTCCTCATTCTTCCCGGATTGTTCGGCTCGGGAGAGGGGCATTGGCAACAGCACTGGCTGCAGGATCAGCCGGGCAGCCATTTTGTCGCTCAGGAGGATTGGGATCATCCCACCCTCGACAGCTGGCTGCCGCGATTGGAAGAAGCGCTTGAAGAGGCTGGCGAAGCCTATCTGGTTGCCCATAGTCTCGGATGCCTGCTCGCCGCCAGGCTGGCCGGACGAAGCGCTGCCCGCCGCGTGAAGGGAGCATTGCTCGTTGCGCCCTGCGATCTCCCGGCCACGGAAAATCTGCATCCCGGGCATATCGCCTTCGGCGGCATGCCGACGGCGCCTCTGCCATTTCCGAGCATCGTCGTCGGCAGCATGAACGACGCCTACATGACAGTCGATCGGCTGTCCTTGTTTGGCCGCCTGTGGAAAGCCGAGACCAGGAATATCGGCCTGGCCGGCCACATCAATATCGCAAGTGGTTTTGGCCGCTGGCGAACCGGCTACCGGCTGCTGGATGCCTTGAAGATGCGCGCTGGCGATCGAAGGCGCAACGTTTTCGCGCGGCCGGCTTTTGCGATGTGAATGGAAGCGGAATGTCCGATATCATCGACGATCTCCTGCGCCTCAGCGAAGATCCGAATGCCGACCCGAGGAGCAGGCGCCGGCAAACCATGGAGCGCCTGGTGCAGACGCTGCTTGCCATGGCCGATGCTGAAATTGGGCCTGACGAGGCGCAACATCGCCATTCGATCATTTATTTGACGACGATCATCCACGACATGACTGGCAGGATCGCCGAGGCTGACGATACGACATTTGCGGCAATCGTCAGGGAGGCCGCGATGTTGATCCGCAGCCTGCAGCGGCGCCAGGCCGATGCGGCCAGATTTACGGTGCATTGAAAGGTGAGGGATTTCACCGAGCATAGGCAGGCTTTGATGCGGCGAAGCGAGGTCCGGATGTTCGGCGCAACCGGCATGGCTCTCACGAACGAGCTCGTGTCGCTCAGCCTTCGCCCGAGCTTGATCCCGGTCCCGAGCCGCACCGGACACCGCTGACCGAGATGGAGGTGGAGACGTTCGCCAGGCGGCTGCTGCAGGAATCCGCCGGCGCGCCGCTCTGGGTTTTTGCCTATGGATCATTAATATGGAAGCCGGATTTCGATGCGGTCGAGTGGCAGCGCGGCGCAGCCAGGGGTTGGCATCGGTCCTTTTGCCTGAAGATGACACGATGGCGGGGAACCCAGGCTCAGCCTGGCCTCATGATGGCTCTTGATCGGGGCGGACGATGCAACGGCATCCTGTTCAGACTTGCCGATGAAGATCGCCTTGGCCAGATTCGACGCTTGATCCGCCGTGAGGTCGGCACGATCGAAGATGCGGCGACGGTTCGCTGGATTCCTGTCGAGACCCGACATGGCTTCGTGCGCGCGTTGGTTTTTTGGGCTGGCCCGAAGGGGGAGCGCGTTTCGCGGAAATTGCCCTTGGAGACGGTGGCGCGCGTGCTTGCCAGGGCCTGCGGACACGTGGGCTCTTGCGCCGAATATCTCTATCTGACGGTGAAGCATCTGGAAGAACGCGGCATTCGTGATCGCAATTTATGGCGCCTCCAGAAGCTCGTCGCAGCCGAACTCCTGTCGATCCATGGCCTTAACGACATCACGCAAAGCCGTTAAGCGCCGTGCGTCTCTTCAGACCCGCGGCGCTTTGACGTTTGGAATTGCTTGCATTCCCTCAGAGCTTGCCTTTCCAGGGTACAAGGTAGGTCTCCACGAAACGGATGGCGGCCGAGAAGGTGAAGGCGCAGACGGCGATGATGGCGATGCCGACAAAGACAACGTCGGTTGCCAGGAACTGCGACGCCGACATGATCATGAAACCGATCCCGCGCGTCGAGGCGATCAATTCGGCCGCAACCAGCGTGCTCCAGCCGACGCCGAGCGCAATGCGGACGCCGGTGAGGATTTCGGGCAGGGCGGACGGCAGGACGATGTCGATGAAGAGCTGTAGCCGGTTGGCACCCAGCGAACGGGCGGCATTGACGCGCTCGATCGGCAGCGAACGAACGCCCGCCTGGGCCGAAAGGCAGATCGGCGCAAACATCGCCAGCACCAGCAGCGTGATCTTCGAGGTTTCGCCGATCCCGAGCCAGATGATCATCAGCGGCAGGTAGGAGAGCGGCGGAAGCGGCCAGTAGAACTCGATCGGCGCATCGAGCACCCCTTTGGCCCAGCGGTTCAGGCCCATGAGCAATCCGAGCGGAATGCCGGCGGAGATGGCGATGAGTGCCGCGACGACGATGCGGAACAGACTTGCAGCGACGTGTTCAGAAAGCGATGCACCGGCGTAACCATCGCGATAGATGACGCCGATCTGCGTCAGCACCTCATCGGGCCGCGGCAGGAAAAGGTGCGGGACGATGCCAAGGGCAGCGACGAGCCACCACAGCAGCAGAATTGCCAGGGCAGTGGCAACACTGATGGCCACCGTTGATCTCTCGCCGGCGCCGAAGCCGGCCATCTTCACCAGTTTGACCTGGCGGTTCTCTCTCTGCGCCGCAGCCGGCGAGGCCTGCATTACATCGCTCATGCGGCGCTCCTCAAATCTTCGCTGCTGTGGAGAATGGCGCGGATCTCCTCACGCAGCTCGGCAAATTGCGGCGACGCCTTGATCGATCGTGCGTCGCCGGTTTCGGCGAAGCGTCTGATAAAATCGAGATCGAAGCGGGCAACGACGCGCCCCGGCCGAGGCGACATGACGAGCACCTGCGTGCCGAGAAACAGCGCCTCTTCGATCGAATGGGTGATGAAGAAAACCTTCTTCGCCGTCTTGTTCCAGACGGAAACCAGCAGTTCCTGCATCTGTTCGCGGGTCAGGCTGTCGAGCGCGCCGAAAGGCTCGTCCATCAGCAGAATATCCGGATTGGTCGCAAGCGCCCGGGCGATACCGACCCGCTGGCGCATGCCGCCCGACAGCTCATAGGGAAACGCATTGGCGAATTCGTCGAGACCGACGAGCCGCAGCAGCTCGAGCGCGTGCGATTGCCGCTCCTTGCGGTTGACGCCGGCAAATTTCAGGCCGAGCGCGACATTGTCAGTCACCGATTTCCAGGGTAGCAGCGAATCTTTCTGAAAGACGACGCCGCGATCAGCACCCGGCCGTTCGACGGCGCGGCCATCGAGCGTGATCCGGCCATCCGACAACGGAAGAAAACCGGCAATCGCATTGAGAAGGGTTGATTTGCCGCATCCCGAGGCGCCGAGCGCGACGACGAAACCCCGCTCGGGGATATCGAAGGAAACGCGATCGAGCGCGTGGACGGTCCGCCCGTCGCGGGCTGCAAAGAAAACGCTCGCATGATCGACTTTAAGCATAGTGCCGCTCGCAAGTTCGATGCCGGCGCGAAAGTGTAGCGCCGGCATCGGGGAGGATCAGTTGCTGACGCTGGTAAGCGCGTCTGCGGTGACGAAGGCGCCGTAATTTGCCAGCACGTCGGACACCTTGCCCTGTTCCTTCAGGAACGATGCCGTGTCCTTGAGGATCTTGCCGGCGCCGGCCTTTTCGCCGCCGCCGAGCCAGGCGTCCGATGCCTGCACTTCGGGGGTAAGCAGCGTCAGGTTTTTCAGCGCCGAGGCCTGCTGCTCGGCGGTGCCGCCGAGCAGCTTGGCAAGCGACTTGGCATTGTCGCTGTCAGGCCCCCAGGCGGCCTTGTCCGAGGCGAAGGACGCATAGTATTTGGTGACGACCGAGGCGAAGCCCTTCAGGAATTCCGGGTTCTCGGTCGCGAACTTCGAGGTGGCGACCCAGGCGGAGAATGTCGGCGCACCCTTGTCCGCCACATCCTTGGAGGTCACCAGAACCTTGCCGTTCTTCTTGAGTTCGGTGAGCGCCGGATCCCAGACGAAACCGCCGTCAATATCGCCGCGGTTATAGCTCGCCACGATCTCAGGCTGGGGGATTGCGAAGACCTGGACGTCCTTCTCGGTCAGGCCAAGCGATTTGATCAGCGCCAGAAGCTGATAATGGTCCGTGGAGACCGGCGCGGCGGCAAGCTTCTTGCCCTTCAGATCGTTCAGGCTTTCGATGCCCGAGCCGTTGCGGACGACAAGAGCCTCGTCGATGCCCGAGATGGAGGCGAGGTAGAACGCCTTGACCTCGAGCCCGCGTGATACCGCAGCCGCAAACGGACTGGAGCCGACATAGCCGACCTGGACGTCGCCTGAGGCAATGGCTGCAAAGATCTCGGCGCCGGAATTGAACCTCCTGAAGTCGATGTCATAGCCTGTTTTCTTGGCGAATTCGCCGTTGGCGATTGCCACCGAAGACGGCAAGGCGTCGGTTTGATAGCCGACGACGACTTTCTTGTCCGCCGCCTCAGCGGCGATCGCCGTTGCGAGAGTACCGACGCCGATGGCGATTGCGGCAAGCAAATTTCTGAAATTCATCTTGAGCCCCTTTGTTCGAGGGCCACCCGGCCCCTTGATCTCACCTGCAAAAGGGTAATGGCTGAGAAGGGGCTGGCGGGAGGAATAACAAACTATATTTATAGACTATGGAGATATTTGTTTCCGTGATTCTGCCACTTGAGCCATCCGCGTGGCGGCGAGCGACAAGAAGCGGCGTTACCGAGCCTCAGGGAGAATGCGTTGACATACGATGTGATCGTCGTCGGTTCCGGTTTTTCAGCGATCGCTGTGACCTGCAATCTCGTCGAGCTGCTTCCCGCTTCAGCGAAGATTGCGGTCGTCGGCGACGATGCCGGATTCGGACGCGGGACGGCATATAGGACAGAGCTCTACCTCCATCGCCTCAACGTTCCCGCCGGCCGCATGAGCCTGCTGCCCCATCATCCCGACGACTTCGTTGACTGGCTGAAAGCCCATGGACGCCCTATGCAGGCCGGCGATTTCGCCTCGCGCAGCGATTACGGCCTTTATGTCAGGGATACGCTTGCGCGGCTGCTTCGAAAGCGGGATGGCCGGTGCCGGGTCGATTTCATCAAGGCCAAAGCAGCCGGGTGCGTGGAGCGCTACACCAATTCGCTTGCCTTTCACCTCGGCAATGGCGACGAGGTCGCCGGGAAGAATGTGGTGCTTTGCCTCGGCGTCGGAAACGCCGACCTTCCGGTCGAACCAATTGGCGTTCCGTCTTCGCTGCGATCGCGGATCGTCGAGAACCCGTGGCGGCTTTCATGGCTGAGGCGTGTCGAACAATCCGATGCGGTCTGCATCCTTGACCGGCCTGACGATGATCGATCAGATTCTGGCACTTCGCGCCCATGGCCACAGAGGCAGGATCGACGTGCTTTCGCGACGCGGCCTGGCACCGCTCGGCCATGCGAGGACGCCGCCCGCGCCGCTGCCGATCAACGTTCACACGCTTCCCGCTACGATCAGCGGCCTATTGAAGATCTTGCGGGAAAAGAGCAGGTCTGTCGTCGACTGGCGGAGCGTCATGGATGGCCTGAGGCCGGCCACGCAGGCTCTCTGGCAGCGGCTTTCGCACGAGGAGCGGGCGCGCTTCCTTCGGCATGCGCTTCCCTGGTGGAATATCCACCGTCACCGGGTCGCGCCCGACGTGTTCGCAGGGTTCGACAAACTGGTCTTAGACGGAACCGTTCGCTTCCATGCTGGCTTCCTGAAATCGCTCGAGGCCGAAGATGACAGGCTGGTCGCCGGATACAGGGTCAGAGCCAAGCGCGAGATCGCCGAGATCAGGGCGGACTGGCTGATCAACTGCACGGGTATGGAGCGCGCTGGGATCAGCCATTCGCCGCTTCTGAAGGAAATGAGCCGCTTTCAGCTGATTGTCCCCGATCCTCTCGGCCTCGGCATCCAGGTGGATGCGGCTTCAGAAGTGACGGCTCCGTCCCGGATCTCGCCCGCGCGGCTGTTTGCCGTCGGCGCCTTGACGGCGGGACAATTCTGGGAGATCACCGCCGTCCCCGACATCCGGGTGCAGGCGAAGGCTGTGGCCGAAGAGATCGTCAAAGCGAGGCCCGCCTCCGGCGCTTAGGCTGACAAACTTGGGACCGGCACGGTGCTGTTGAATTGCTGGCCGCCGACAGCTACAGTATTTGGTAGGCCATAATACGATTCCTGAATTCGGCTGCCGCAGCAAAGCTTGAGCCGGCGAAGTCAATCCAACACTGAGGTACAGCATGAGCGGTGCTCTGAAGGACGCAGCAATCAGGGTCGAGCGTCCTGCGAAGACCCTGCGAGAACTGGCGCTCGACAAGGTCCGCGAGGCCATCGTGAACGGATATTTCCGTCCGGGAGACCGGCTTGTTGAGCGCGACCTCTGCGCCCAGCTCGGCGTCAGCCGGACGGTCGTGCGCGAGGTACTGAGACATCTGGAATCGGAAGGGCTGGTCGCCAATCTGCCGAACAAGGGACCGATCGTCGCCCAGCTGGATATCGAGGAAGCCAAGCAGATCTATGAAATTCGCGGTGCGCTCGAAGGCATGGCGGCGCGGCTGTGCGCTGAACGCGGCAGCCCGGAGATCGTCGCCGCGCTCGAGGAATCCCTGAGCGCAATCCGCAACAGCTATCGCGACAACGATATGGCCGGCGTGCTGGCCAATACTTCTTCCTTCTATCAAACACTGTTCACCATGGTCGACCGGCATGTCGCCTGGGGCGTCGTCAACCTGCTCACCGTACGCATCAACCATCTGCGCTCGATGACGATCAAGACGGAACGGCGCGGCATCGAAGGGCCGCTGCAGATGTCGAAGATCGTCGATGCCATCCGCCGCGGCGACGGCGAGGGAGCCCAGCAAGCGGCGATGGATCATGTCGCGGCGGCGAGTGCCATTGCCGAGGCGGTGCTGTCCGCCCAGAAGCCTGCCGAATAGTCAGGGCGTCGACCGCCGCGGTCTTCGCAGAAGACGGTCGCAAGGCCGTCTACCGCATCGATAATTGTCGATGCCTGTCCGGTACTCGCAATCGCGCTCCGCGGACGAGGCCCCTGAACATTAAAGGGGCACAGATATACAGTAGGCAGATCACATGGGGACCGGGATAGCTCGGCCGGGGCCGAAGGCGAATTGCAAGGTAACGCAAGCGGCGGCTCAAGCGGAAGAAGGTGAAATTCTTCATTAAAATATAGGTCGGGAGCATAAAGTTGAAACGCGAAATCCCCATCAGATCCTTTGCCATTTCTCTGTTCATTTTGAGGCCCCGAGACGATAGTTTCGAACTCCTTCTTTTGCGCCGCACCGGTAGCACCCTTAGTGGGGAATGGTGTCAGATCGCTGGTGGCATCGAGCACGGAGAAACGGCTTGGCAGGCGGCACTTCGGGAAGCAGAGGAGGAAACGGGCCTCGCACTGAAAGCACTCTATTCCGCGGATATTTGCGAGCAGTTTTATGAGGCCGATCGAGATGCAATCACGCTGACGCCGGTGTTCGTCGCCTTTGCGCCGACGGATTGCACGGTACGGCTCAACGACGAACACGATGATTTCCGCTGGCTGTCTTTAGATGAAGCGGTCGCCTTGCTGCCGTTTGCCGGACAGCGGGCCACTCTTGAGCACATCAAGAAAGAGTTCATTGATCGGCAACCGAACCCGTTGCTGCATATCCAAACCTGAGAATAGCCCCATCTCTGGAACAGCAGCAGCCCGCCAGCTGCCGTATACCGGTGCCCGTTTAGTTTACGGCCGATGAGGGGAATCCAACTCTAAGCTTGACACCCAACTTTGCTCAATGTGATGGTATGCCATAATCAATAATATATATGGCGGCATTCACATGGGCGGGGAAATTTTGACTTGCCGATGTATCACGTCGCTGCGGCGAGCGTCGCGCTGCCCGGCCCGGCAACACCTGAATGAAGGCATGGCTTTCGCGTGGTCGCAGACAACTTGACACCAACATATTATGGTATACCATAATACAAAATGAAGAGATGAGGTGTCCCCATGGCCATTCAAATTCGCAAGACCGGACTGCAGATCGAAACGACGCTGATCGAGGGCGGCAAGGCCGCGGCGGTGCCGCTGAAGCTGTTTACCGCCATCGCGGTGGTGAAGAACCCTTGGGCGGGCCGCGGCTTTGTCGAAGATCTCAAGCCCGAGATTCACGCCGGCGCTCCGGTCCTCGGCGAATTGCTCACCAGGATGATCATCGATGCGGTCGGTTCCGGCGATGCGGTTGAAGGTTACGGCAAGGCCGCCGTCGTCGGTTTGGATGGTGAGATCGAACATGCCTCCGCGCTCATCCACACGCTGCGCTTCGGCAATTTTTTTCGCCAGGCTGTCGGCGCCAAGTCCTATCTCGCCTTCTGCAACACCCGCGGCCCCGCCAATGCGCCGATCATGATCCCGATGATGGACAAGAACGATGAAGGCCGCCGCTCGCACTATCTGACCATCCAGACCTCGATCCCCGATGCGCCTGCCGCCGATGAGATCGTCGTGGCGCTTGGTGCATCGGTGGGCGGACGTCCTCATCACCGCATCGGCGACCGCTATCAGGATCTGAAGGATCTTGGGCAGGACGTCGCCAACCCTGCGGGCGTTTGAAAGGGTGGGCTCTGAGATGCTGACAGCCGGATCGATCTCAGGCGCCGCTGCAGCAAAGAGCGCGGCCGGTGACTTGCCGCGAAAGAAGACGGCAGGCGGAACGGCCTATCACGAGGCCGGCAGCGGTGAGCCGCTGGTCCTCATTCATGGTGTCGGCATGCGGCTCGAGGCCTGGGCGCCGCAGATCGCCTTTTTGTCGGCCGGCCATCGCGTCATCGCCGTCGACATGCCGGGACATGGTGAGAGCGCAAAGCTGCCGGCGGGCAGCCGTCTTGAGGAGTTCGTCGCCTGGTTCGGGCGGTTTCTCGACGAAATGGCGATCGGTAGGGTGAATGTTGCCGGCCATTCCATGGGTGCGCTGGTATCGGGAGGGGCGGCGGCGACGTTCGGCGAACGGATCAGCCGTGTCGCTTACCTCAACGGCGTCTACAGGCGCGACCAGCAAGCAAAGGCTGCCGTGCTCGCACGGGCCGCGGCCATTCCGGTGACGGGCGTCGACAAGGAAGGTCCCCTGGCGCGCTGGTTCGGCGATGATGCAGACAGCGTTGTTGCGCGGGAATTGACGCGGAAATGGCTCAACCTCGTCGATCCCCAGGGTTATGCTGTCGCTTACGCCGCCTTCGCCGGCGGCGACGAGACCTATGCCGATCGCTGGAAAGACGTGGCTGGTCCGGCCCTGTTCCTGACGGGGTCCGATGATCCGAATTCGACGCCCCTGATGGCGGAGCAGATGGCGGCGCTCGCGCCGAGGGGCTGGGTCCGCATCGTCGAAGGCCACCGCCATATGGTGAACCTGACCGCGCCTGATATCGTCAATTCGCTGCTCGCCGAGTGGCTGTCGTTCGGGGAGGATGAACGATGACAATCCAGACTGTCGACCCAAGGGCATTGCGAGATGCATTCGGTGCTTTTCCGACTGGCGTGACCGTCGTCACCGCCTGCGACGGGGAGGGAAATCCGATCGGCTTCACCGCGAACTCCTTCACATCCGTCTCGCTCAATCCGCCCTTGCTCCTCGTCTGCCTTGCAAAGACGTCGCGCAATTTTGCCACCATGACCGGTACGCCGCATTTTGCGATCAACGTGCTCTCGGAAACGCAGAAGGACGTGTCGAACACCTTTGCGCGGCCGGTCGAAGACAGGTTCGCGGCGGTCAAATGGGCCAAGGGATCGGCTGGCTGCCCGATCTTCTCGAACGTCGCGGCCTGGTTCGAATGCGCCAGGGAAGAAGTCATCGAGGCCGGCGACCACGTCATCCTGATGGGCCGCATCGAGGCTTTCGACAATAGCGGCCGCAATGGTCTCGGCTATGCGCGCGGCGGTTATTTCACGCCGACGCTCGCAAGCAAGGCGGTTTCCGCGGCAAGCGAGGGCAATATCGAACTTGCGGCCATCGTCGAGCGCCGCGGAGAAGTTCTGATGCTGGGCGAGGATGTACTCTCCCTGCCAAGCGTCGACGCCCATGACGGCAACCCGACCGATGCTTTGCAAGAATATCTGGAGACGCTCACCGGGCTGAAGGTCAGCATCGGCTTTCTCTATTCGGTCTATGAGGGCAAGAGCGATGGCAAGCAGCACATCGTCTATCACGCCTTTGCCGGAGACGGTGAGCCGGCCGGCGGCAGGTTCGTAAAACCTGACGCATTGGCTGCGGCAAAGTTCAAGACCAGCTCGACCGCCGATATCGTCAATCGCTTCGCGATGGAAAGCTCGATCGGCAATTTCGGCGTCTATTTCGGCGACGAGACCGGCGGCAAAATTCATCCCATTCCAGCCAAGGGCGCAAAAGCATGAAGTTCTCCCTCTTCGTCCACATGGAGCGGCTCGACGCCGGCCAGAGCCACAAGAGCCTCTATGAGGAATTCGTCGCGCTCTGCGAGATCGCCGACAAGGGCGGCATGCATGCGATCTGGACGGGCGAGCATCATGGCATGGATTTCACCATTGCCCCCAATCCGTTCGTGACCATTGCCGATCTCGCCCGCCGCACGTCGCGGGCAAGACTCGGGACGGGAACGGTGATCGCCCCATTCTGGCATCCGATCAAGCTTGCCGGCGAAGCGGCGATGACCGACATCATCTGCGATGGAAGGCTCGATATCGGAATTGCCCGCGGCGCCTATTCCTTCGAATATGAGCGTCTGCTGCCCGGGCTCGATGCCAGGGGCGCCGGCCAGCGCATGCGCGAGCTCATTCCCGCGGTCAAGGGTATATGGGCCGGCGACTACGCCCATGAAGGGGAGTTCTTCAAATTCCCCGCGACCACCTCGGCGCCGAAGCCGCTGCAGCAGCCGAACCCGCCGATCTGGGTTGCGGCGCGCGACCCGAACTCGCACGAATTTGCCGTCGCCAACGGCTGCAACGTTCAGGTCACGCCGCTCTGGCAGGGTGATGACGAGGTCCAGTCGCTGATGGACCGCTTCAACGATGCCTGCGCTAAGAACCCCGATGTTGAACGGCCGAAGATCATGCTGCTGCGCCACACCTATGTCGGCTCCTCGGAAGAAGACGTCGCCCAGGCTGCGCATGAACTCAGCGTTTACTACAACTACTTCTTCGCCTGGTTCAAGAATGAGAAGCCGGTCACCCAGGGTCTGATCGAACGGATTCCGGACGAGCAGATCAGAGCGAACGCGATGCTGTCGGATCAGGTCATGCGCACCAACAATGTCGTTGGCGACGCCGAGACCGTCATCGACCGGCTCAAGGCCTATGAGGCCCTCGGCTATGACGAATATTCCTTCTGGATCGACACCGGCATGAGTTTCGAGCGCAAGAAGGCGTCGCTCGAGCGTTTCATCGCCGAAGTCATGCCGGCATTTCAGGAGTAGGACCATGCGGCGTTTCCAGCATTATATCGACGGCGAATTCTCGGATGGCGAGGCTTCCTATCCGAGCATCGATCCGGCTTCCGGCACGGTCTGGGCGGAAATGCCCGAGGCGCGTGAGAATGATGTCGATCGAGCTGTGAACGCTGCCGAAAGGGCGCTCTACGAAGGCCCCTGGGCAAAGATGACGGCCACCCAACGCGGCAAGCTGCTTTACAAGCTCGCCGACCTGGTTGCCGCCAACGCCCAGGTCCTCGCTGAATTGGAGACGCGCGACACCGGCAAGATCATCCGCGAGACATCCGCGCAGATCGCCTATGTCGCCGAATACTATCGCTATTATGCCGGGATATCAGACAAGATCGAAGGCTCTTACCTGCCGATCGACAAGCCCGATATGGACGTCTGGCTTCGCCGCGAGCCGATCGGCGTCGTCGCGATGGTCGTGCCGTGGAACAGCCAGCTCTTTCTGTCAGCGGTCAAGATCGGACCGGCTCTCGCCGCCGGCTGCACGATGGTGATCAAGGCCTCGGAAGACGGGCCGGCGCCGCTGCTCGAATTTGCGCGTCTCGTGCATGAGGCAGGCTTTCCCGCCGGCGTCGTCAATATCATCACCGGTTTCGGAGCCTCCTGCGGTGCGGCCCTCGGCCGTCACCCGACGGTCGCGCATGTCGCCTTTACCGGCGGGCCCGAAACCGCCCGGCACGTCGTGCGCAACTCTGCCGAAAACCTCGCCTCCACCTCGCTCGAACTCGGCGGCAAATCGCCCTTCATCGTCTTTGCCGATGCCGACCTCGAAAGTGCCGCCAACGCCCAGGTCGCGGGCATTTTCGCGGCGACCGGACAGAGCTGCGTTGCCGGCTCGCGCCTGATCGTCGAGCGCAGCGTCAAGGACAGGTTCGTCGCGCTGTTGCGGCAGAAGGCGGAAGCGATCCGGATCGGCGCGCCGCTCGACATGGCGACCGAAGTCGGGCCGCTTGCCACCAAGCGCCAGCAGGACAATATCGGCGCCCTCGTCGAGCGGTCGATCGCAAGCGGCGCCCGGCTGGTCACCGGCGGCCGCAAGATCGATGGCGAAGGCTATTATTTCCCGCCGACAATCCTCGATTGCGACGATGTCGCTTCGCCGTCGCTGATCGAGGAGTTCTTCGGGCCGGTCCTATCCGTCGTCTCCTTCGAGACCGAAGCCGAGGCGCTGCGGCTTGCCAACGACTCCCGCTATGGCCTCGCCTCCGGCATTTTCACCCAGAACCTCACCCGGGCGCACCGGCTGATGAAGGGCATCCGCGCCGGCATCGTCTGGGTCAACACCTACCGCGCCGTCTCGCCGATCGCGCCCTTCGGCGGCTTCGGCCTGTCGGGCCACGGCAGGGAAGGCGGCATGGCCGCGGCGCTCGACTATACCCGCACCAAGACGATCTGGCTCCGGACCTCGGACGATCCGATCCCCGATCCTTTCGTGATGAGGTGACGTGATGTTTTACGAGGTCCGCACCTATCGGCTGAAGAACGGAACGATCCCGCAATATCTCAAGGTCGTCGAGGAAGAAGGGATCGAAATCCAGAAGAGCCATCTCGGCATGCTGGTCGGCTACTTCTTCTCGGAGATCGGCACGATCAACGAGATCGTCCACATCTGGGCCTTTACGAGCCTGGACGACCGGGAGGCGAGACGCCAGCGGCTTATGGCCGATCCGCAATGGCAGGCCTTCCTGCCCAAGATTCGCGAACTGATCGAGGTGGCGGAAAACAAGATTATGAAGCCGGCAAGCTTCTCTCCCCGGAGCGAGGCGCGCTGACGGCATAAGGCATACCCGCAAGGCAAACCAGAACAGGATAAGGGAACATGAAAACGACATTTGCATTCGCGGCGGTTGCCGCATTCGTGGCGGTCTCCGCGCCGGCGCACGCCGACAGCATGGTCTTCTCGAGCTGGGGCGGAACGACCCAGGATGCGCAGAAGGCGGCATGGGCAAGCCCGTTCACCGAAAAGACCGGCATCACCGTCGTGCAGGACGGCCCGACCGACTACGGCAAGCTCAAGGCCATGGTCGAGGCCGGCGAAGTCAACTGGGATGTCGTCGACGTCGAAGGCGACTATGCCGCCCAGGCCGGCAAGAACGGCCAGCTCGAAAAACTCGACTTTTCCGTCATCGACAAATCCAAGCTCGATCCGCGATTCGTCACCGACTATTCGGTCGGCAGCTTCTATTATTCCTTCGTCATCGGCTGCAATGCCGATGCCGTCAAAGCCTGCCCGAAGACATGGGCCGACCTGTTCGACACGGCGAAATTTCCCGGCAAACGCACATTCTACAAGTGGTCGGCTCCCGGCGTGATCGAAGCCGCGCTGCTTGCCGACGGCGTGCCTGCCGACAAGCTTTATCCGCTCGATCTCGACCGCGCCTTCAAGAAGCTCGATACGATCAAGTCGGATATCATCTGGTGGTCGGGCGGCGCCCAGTCGCAGCAGCTGCTGGCCTCTGCCGAGGCGCCCTTCGGCAGTGTGTGGAACGGCCGCATGACGGCGCTTGCGGCGACCGGCATCAAGGTTGAAACCTCCTGGGAGCAGAACATCACCGCTGCCGATGCGCTCGTCGTGCCGAAGGGCGCACCGAATGCCGAGGCGGCGATGAAGTTCATCGCTCTGGCAACCTCGGCCGAACCGCAGGCTGCCCTTGCAAAGGCTACGGGGTACGCGCCGATCAACCTCGACTCGGCCAAGCTGATGGACCCGGAAACCGCCAAGACCCTGCCGGATCAGCAGACCGCAAGCCAGGTCAATGCCGACATGAACTACTGGGCTGATAATCGCGATGCCATCGGCGAGAAGTGGTACGCCTGGCAGGCGAAATAGTCCGAAACTGGAGATGAACGGGCACGGCGAAAATTCGCCGTGTCTCCTGCAGCGGCGGTACCCGTCCATTGGACCTCGCCGCTGCGGAAATTGACGGGTGGGAAGGACTGTCATGTCGACGCATAGCGACGCCTCCGGCGCAATCATGCCTCTGCCAAAGATACGCAGGGCAACAGGACTTGGCGGAGTCGTTCCGGCTCTTGCCTTCGTGGGCATCTTTTTCGTCGCGCCGGTGGCGATCCTGCTGCTGCGCAGCGTATTGGAGCCCGTTCCGGGCCTTGGAAACTATGCCCAGCTGATCGGCTCTGCCACCTATCTCAAGATTTTCGCCAATACCTTCATCGTCTCAGGCCTCGTCACCGTGATTTCGCTTGCGATCGGATTTCCCGTCGCCTGGGCGCTGGCGATCATGCCCGGCCGGCTGAGCACGATGATCTTTGCGATCCTGCTGCTCTCGATGTGGACCAACCTTTTGGCCCGCACCTATGCCTGGATGGTGCTTCTGCAACGCACCGGGCTCATCAACAAGATGCTGATGGGAATGGGCCTGATCGACCAGCCGCTGGCGCTCGTCAACAATCTGACCGGTGTCACGATCGGCATGACCTATATCATGCTGCCTTTCATCGTCCTCCCGCTCTACGGCGTGATCAAGAAGATCGACCCATCGACGCTGCAGGCGGCTGCCCTTTGCGGCGCCAACCGCTGGCAGTGCCTGACGCGGGTTCTGCTGCCGCTGGCGATGCCCGGTATGGCGGCCGGCGCCCTGATGGTTTTCGTGATGTCGCTTGGCTATTTCGTCACGCCCTCGCTTCTCGGCGGCACCGCCAACATGATGCTCGCAGAACTGATCGCGCAGTTCGTGCAGTCGCTGGTCAACTGGGGAATGGGCGGTGCGGCGGCGCTGGTTCTCCTGGTCGTGACGCTCTCGCTTTATGCCGTGCAGCTGCGTTTCTTCGGCAACCAGAACCCGGGAGGACGTTGATATGCTGCTCAATTTCGACCGTCTCGGCTGGTGGAAATACGTCCTGCTCACGATCACGCTTCTGACCGCAGCCTTTCTGCTGCTGCCGATCGTCTTCATCGCGGCACTGTCCTTCGGCTCTTCGCAATGGCTGATCTTCCCGCCGCCGGGCTGGACCTTCCAGTGGTACAATGAACTCTTCGCCGACCCGCGCTGGCTGGAATCGGCTCTGACGAGCTTCAAGATCGCCGTCATCGTCACGGTTCTGTCGGTGCTGCTCGGGCTCGTCACATCTTTCGGCCTGGTGCGCGGTTCGTTCATGTTCCGCGATGCGCTGAAGGCGCTGTTTCTGACGCCGATGATCCTGCCGGTCGTGGTTCTCGCGGTTGCCCTCTACGCTTTCTTCCTCAGGATCGGCCTTGGCGGCACCCTGACGGGCTTCGTCATTTCGCACCTCGTGCTGGCGCTGCCCTTCTCGATCCTGTCCATATCAAGCGCGCTGGAGGGCTTCGATAAGTCGATCGAGGATGCGGCGGTGCTCTGCGGCGCCTCGCCGCTCGAAGCAAAAATCAGGGTCACGCTTCCCGCGATCAGCCATGGGCTGTTTTCGGCCGCCGTCTTTTCGTTCCTGACATCCTGGGATGAGGTGGTGGTGGCGATCTTCATGTCGAGCCCGACCCTGCAGACGCTGCCGGTGAAGGTATGGGCGACGCTCAGGCAAGACCTGACGCCTGTTGTTGCTGCCGCATCGACCCTTCTCATCCTTTTGACGATCATCTTGATGGCGCTGGTTGCCGTCGTGCGTAAGGTACTGAAACAATGAACGAAGCATTCCTTCAGATCCGCGGAATACGCAAGGAATACGGCCCCGTCGTCGCCGTGCACGACGTCAATCTCGATGTCCGGCGCGGTGAATTCCTGACTTTCCTCGGTCCGTCCGGATCCGGCAAGAGCACGACGCTCTACATCCTGGCCGGCTTTGAAAACCCGACCAAAGGCGACATTACGCTCGAGGGCAAGACGCTGCTCGCCACGCCGTCGCACAAGCGCAATATCGGCATGGTGTTCCAGCGCTACACCCTGTTTCCGCATCTGACGGTCGGTGAAAATATCGCTTTTCCGCTGAAGGTCCGGCGCAAGTCGAGGGCGGAAATCGACAGCAAGGTGAAGGAGATGCTGCGCCTTGTCCGGCTCGAAGGCTTCGAGGATCGCAAACCGGCACAAATGTCCGGCGGCCAGCAGCAGCGCGTCGCGCTCGCCAGGGCTCTTGCCTATGATCCGCCGGTGCTGCTGATGGACGAGCCGCTGTCGGCGCTCGACAAGAAGCTGCGCGAGGAAATCCAGCATGAGATCCGCCGCATCCACCAGCAGACAGAAGTGACGATCCTCTACGTCACGCACGACCAGGAAGAGGCGCTGCGGCTCTCCGACCGCATTGCCGTCTTTTCCAAAGGCGTCATCGATCAGATCGGTACGGGCCCGGAGCTCTACGCCAACCCCAAGACGCGTTTCGTTGCCGAATTCATCGGTGACAGCGACTTCATTTCATGCGACCTCATTTCGTCCTCCGATGGACAAGCCACCATAGCGCTCGGAGGCGGAACCATCTTCAACCAGATTCCGGTGCATGGAAAAGGGACCTCCGGCGCAAGGGCGGCGCTGATGCTGAGACCGGAGCGCATTCGGCTGTCGCGCGCGAGAGCCACCGGCGCAGGTCTTGCCGCGACGGTCAGCGACATTACCTTTCTCGGCAACAACATCCACGTCTCGACGGAGACGGCGACAGGCGAGGCGCTTTCGGTTCGCTTGCCGTTCGGCCATGAGGCTATTGCCGGGCTCAATCGTGGAGATATAGTCCATCTCGATTTCGATCCCGGCGCCGCACACGTATTCTGTTGAAAGTTGTCCCATGAAACTCAATGATCCCTCGCTGTTCCGCCAGGCATGCCCCATCGCCGATCGCTGGATCGAAGCGGAAGGTCGCGCGTCGGCCATGGTCCGCAATCCGGCAACAGGTGAGGTGCTGGGCGCGGTCCCTGATTTCGGTGCGACGGAAACCGAAGATGCCATCCGGGCCGCCGTCGTCGCCCAGAAGCTTTGGGCGAAGAAGGCGGCCGGCGAGCGCGCCGCCGTTCTCAAGGCTTGGCATCGCCTGATGATCGAAAACCGTGACGATCTGGCGATGATCCTGACGCTGGAACAGGGAAAGCCCTTGGCTGAAGCCAAGGGGGAAATCACCTATGGTGCGAGCTTCATCGAATGGTTTGCCGAAGAGGCACGACGCATCAACGGCGAGATCGTACCGGGGCATCAGCCGGACAAGCGCATCCTTGTGCTGCGCCAGCCGGCCGGCGTCGTGGCGGCGATCACGCCCTGGAACTTTCCGAACGCGATGATCACGCGCAAGATCGGCCCCGCGCTTGCCGCTGGCTGCGCCGTCGTTCTCAAGCCGGCGCTGCAGACACCATTCTCCGCGATCGCGATCGCCGTCCTCGCAGAGCGCGCCGGCCTGCCGGCGGGACTTCTCAACATTGTCACAGGTGACGCAGCCGCAATCGGCGGAGCGCTGACTGCCAGCCGCGATATCAGGGTCCTGACCTTCACCGGCTCCACCCGGACGGGCGAGCTGCTTTACCGGCAATGCGCGCCGACGATCAAGAAGCTCGGTCTCGAGCTCGGCGGCAATGCACCCTTCATCGTATTCGACGACGCCGATCTCGACGCGGCTGTCGAAGGCGCCATCATCGCTAAATTCCGCAACAACGGCCAGACCTGCGTCTGCGCCAACCGGCTTTATGTCCAGGACGGCGTCTACGAGGCATTTGCAACCAAGCTGGCCGAGGCCGTTTCGCAATTGAAGGTCGGCAACGGTCTGGAGCGTGACGTCGTGCTTGGCCCGCTCATTGACGACAATGCCGTTGCCAAGGTCGAAAGCCATATTCAGGATGCCGTGGCAAAGGGTGCCGGGATCGTAACGGGAGGCAAGCGCCACGCGCTTGGCGGCCATTTCTTCGAGCCGACCATTCTGCGTGACGTTGCTGCCGGCATGCAGGTCGCGCGTGAAGAAACCTTCGGCCCCCTTGCACCGCTTTTCCGGTTCCACGACGAGCAGGACGTCATCGAGCAAGCGAACGACACCGAGTTCGGCCTTGCCTCTTATTTTTACGCGCGCGATCTGTCGCGGGTCTTCCGCGTGGCCGAAGCACTCGAATATGGAATGGTCGGGGTCAACACCGGTCTCGTCTCCACCGCCGAGGCGCCGTTCGGCGGCGTCAAGATGTCGGGTCTCGGCCGCGAAGGCTCCAGGCACGGATTGGACGAATATACCGAGCTCAAATATGTATGCCTGGGCGGCATTGCCTGATTTCGATCGGCGACGGTGCTTCGCCGAGCCGCTGCTATCTTGGCCGGCGATGGCTTGCCGCCAATTGCGGACCCTGAAAGAGGCAGATGGGCGTCAGAGCGCCGGGTTTGCTTCCATCTCGGCGAGGCGGTGGGCAATGCGATCGGCATTCGCCATAATTGTCATTGTGATGTATTTCGAGGAGAGTTCGGGAAGAATCGAGCCGTCGACGACGTGAAGACCCGGATGGAGGTTCAATTCTCCGTCTACAGACGTACCGAACGGCCCCGCTGCGCCCATAGGCAGGGTGCCGGCAAAATGCGCATCGATTCCCGGTTCCGCCAGCGATGCGCCCGGAAGCGGAATGAGCCCCAACCGTTGCCACTCGCGGCGAAGCCTTCTTTTCAGATCCTTGGCACGGATATCGAAACCGTCGGCAAAACCGCCGCGGACGGTCATGCCTTTTCCTGTAACTTCGCGATGGATGTAGCTCCGGCTTTGGTCGCCAGGATAATAGATCGTCGCAACCAGCAGGCTGCCGGCGATCATTTCGAACGCAGCGCGCCCGGCCTTTCTGCCGAGCGGCATCCTGTTGACGAAGCTCTGCGTCGGCAGCGAGCCTACTTCGTAGATCGCTCCCATCACATAATCGGATGCGCGCTCGCCGTAACGCAGCGACAATCCAAGTTGCGCCAGGCTGTGGGTCGCCGTCGCCGAGCGCAGTAATCTTGCTGGAGAAAGCAGAGGAATGGCGAGTGTCGGACTGTTCAAAAGGCGCAGTCCTTCACCGCCGATCGGCAGGAGGTCCGCCAGAAGGGCGGCGGTTCCAAGCACGCCTGCGGCGAGAATAATCCTCGGCGCAGAGAATGACGATCCGTCGGCCGTGCCGATCGTCCAGCCCGCGTTGGATGCCAGAGATATGGCCCGCACGTTGTCGAGCAACCGAAAATGCGGCGACTTTTGCAACGCAAGCAGATCCTGCCTGCTGTTATAGATCGCGCCGCTCGGGCAGCCGTAGAGACAGTCGCCGCGCAAGTCGCAGGCCGCTCGCCCGGGCCTCGCCTCCGAAAGGATGGCGTTGATGGCGGGAAAAAGCCGAAACGAGCCATCCGCCGGCTTTGCGGCCTTGTGCCGATGAAGGACATGGGCGGCTGCAGCGCCAAGCGGCAGGACGGATCCGCGGTCGGCCTCTGCGGTCAAATCGGCATTCGTGCTGATCCCGATGCGTTGCGATATACGTTCGTAGGATCTCTGCAACGGGTCGATATCGATCGGCCAACCCAAGATGTCCTCGGCATCGAGGTAGCTGATTTGCGCTCCCCATATATTGGAAAGACCGCCGCGGGCGAGGCTGGCGACCGGCATGAATCCTTCGCCTGTGATCCCTGACTCGCGCCGGAACCGTTCAAGAATACCGCGGGCCACCGGGGTTTGCAGTTTCGGTGAACTGCCATCGTCGGCGCGCAGCGATTCCAGATTGCTTCCCAAGACACGTGCACTACGGCTTTCGTCCCTCGATCTGGCGTCATTTCCGGCATCCAGCATCAGGACGCGGCGCCCGGCGGCTATCAGTGGGAACGCAGCGGAGACGCCTGCCGGGCCGCTGCCGACGATGATGAAGTCGGCATCGTGCGTCTTCATCGGTATCGTCCCGCCAAAAGCGTGCGGAGCGGGAAGAGCAGGACATCGCCGGCGATGGCCAGCATGGCGCCGAAAAGACCGGTCTTTTGGGCCGAATATCTTTCCGGCTCGCTCGCGAGATCTGCGAGATAAAGGGCGCGCGCAAGGCGGTGCTGCGTGCGATTGGCCGGCGGCTCGAAGAGGGCGAGCAGGCAGGGATGCCGGATCAGCCTTGGGGAGAGGCCGAGCGGCGACAGCCCTTCACGGCGAAGCGCCTCGCCGAGCCGCTGCAGTTGTGCCTCCGTCGGCGTGATCCCGAGATATTGCAGCAGCGCCTTCGCCTCACCGTGCAATTCTTCCTGGTCTGTTTCGGCAAACTCCCGCGTCAAAACCGTCATCGGATCGGCCGGGTTCAAGCGCAGCAGCCTGAGGCTTTCCGCGCTCTCCATAGGTGCTGCGCCCGCGAGCCCCAGGACGCGCTCCGGATCGACGGTCGGGATCAACGGCACAAGCTTGGTCATCCGGCAGGCCAAAAGAGCAAAGCTCAGCGGGATCGGTATGAAATGAAGCTTGCCCTTGCCCTGGCTGCGGCGAAGAATTCCGAGCCAGGCGGCGAAGCTGATCGGTTTTTCCTGGGCGAGCACGAATGTTTGCGGGTGCAGGTCCTCCCGGGTCGCCAGCGCCAAAAGGCCTGCAGCAACCTCGTCGAGATGAATCGGCTGGACCTTTCGGCTGAGCCCTATCATCGGAAGGAGCGGGCTCAAGGCTGCCAACTTCGCCATCAGGCCGTACATCGCAACACGTGGGCCGCCGTAGACAAGCCCAATCCGCGCAATGCGAACGATTGGTGCTGCAGAGCTGGCGGCGAGATGCTGTTCGATCCTGAACTTGGTGCGTCCGTAAACGTTGAGCGCTTCCTGCCGGGACGAGGTGGAGGAGGAAAAGACGAAGTGCTGCACGCCGGCCGCTTTTGCCGCTTCGGCCAGTCTAACGGTTCCTGATATATTGATGTTGTTTTCTTCAGCCGCCTCCGGTTCGGTCGCCCAGGAATGCGCGAGATGGATGACTGCGGCCGCCCCCTCCAGATCGGATGCGACGGGCTCATCCCCGATGCGCCATTTCGCTCCGGAGCGCCGGCCGAATTCAATCACGTCGAAGCCGCACTCACGCGCCAGCGCTACCAGTCTTGCGCCGATATAGCCTGTCGATCCCGTGATGATGAGACGCGATGCCATCAACACCCTCTATTGTGCAAAGGCGATACGCGCGCCGCTCCAGTCGAAACGAAACTCGATTTCCTTGAGCTGCGACAGTGCTTGCCGGACTCTTTCCTGGCGGTCTTTCGGGCAGTAGAGCACAAGGAAGCCTCCTCCGCCTGCACCCGCCAGCTTGCCGCCGATCGCGCCGGCAGCACGCGCGGCATTGTAAAACTCGTCGATCGCGCTGTTGCTGATCTGCGATGTCAGCGACCGCTTCATCATCCATCCGCGATGCAGCGCTTCGCCGAAGGCGCCGAGATCGCCGCTCATCAGGATGTCGCGCATTTCGTAAGCCAGTTGCACCATGCGCTCGACGGTCCGGAACTTGTCCTCGTCCGTTTCCATCGCCTGCACCTGCGTCGACAGCACGGAGCGCGTATCGCGCTGGCTTCCGGTGAAAAACAGGAGGATGTTGCTCTCGAGCTCAGCCATCTTTTCAGAGGTGAGGACGACGGGCTGCACGTTCACGCCGCCATTGGAATTGAACTCGATAAAGTTCAGGCCGCCATGGGCTGCTGCGTACTGGTCCTGTTTGCCGATCGGCTCCTTCAGGATGTCGATTTCGAGCTTGCAGGCTTCTTCCGCCAACTGATCCTTGGAGGCGAAGCGCGACCTGTGGGCATAAAGCGCGTTGATCAGCGCCACAGAAAAGGAGCTGGATGATCCGAGACCGGTGCCGGAGGGAATGTCGGCGACCGAAGCGACTTCGATACCGGGCTCGACTCGATGCATGCGCAAGGCCTCGCGCAGCAACGGATGGGCAATATCCTCAAGCGTGTCGGCAAGCTCGGTGCGCGTATACTTGAGATGATATTTGTTTTCATTGAAATAGTTATGCACGATCACGAAGCTGTATTTGGCGATCGCGCAGGACAATACCGCGCCCGCCTGGCGACGATAATAGGACGCTATGTCCGAGCCGCCGCCAGCAAAACTGACCCGAAAAGGTGCGGATGAAACGATCAAAGGAGTGCCTCCTCGAGATTGATGATAATATCGGCCGATGTCCGCTGCAGATCGATCCTCGGCCACTCTTCCTGAATTCGCGACTGCCAGAGCTCTTCGGCCGCCGCTGGCGTTAGGCCCTTCCAGGCGTAAAACTTGTGAAAGCGAGCCAGCAGCGCTTGCTGTGAGGCTTCGACGAAGACAGTCATATCGACGTCCTCGCGGATCGACGTATGTCCGGCAAAGATGCCGTCCAGAAGGATCACGTCGGCATCACGCGCATCGTAGAGGGTCGGAGATGCATGTTGGCCACGGCTTGCCGCGTCGTAACCCGGTGCCTCGACCCGTCCGGATTGACGCAGCATTCTGACGATCTCGGGATAATGCTCCACCCTGTTGCGTTCTTCCGCATCCATATCGGGTCGGCGATGCTCGAGCGGCAGTATCCAGCGGTCGAGCTCCAGCCGCAGCACGCTGCGCCCGGCTTCCGAGAGAAGCCGTTGTGCGGCATGCGCGGACGTGCTTTTCCCTGAGCGTGAACGACCGCATATGCCTACGAGCAGCGGGCCTGCCGCATTGGAAAGCCGCTGATCAATCGCTTTGAAGAGAGCTTGCCCAATGTCGTGGTAGCTGCATTGGAAGCGAACGGCATCATAGACCGTGTCGAAGACCAGGTCGGCGCGGGGGATTCCTGTTTCTGCGGCAGGATAGCTCCTATCGTCCCGCAGGCCATAGCCGGTCCGGACGCCATAGGCCCAGATGCCTGCTTTGCGGCCCGCACCGATATCGCGCAGACTGTCCCCAATGATGGCGGATCTCGTTTTTTCGATCGGCAGTTCCACCATGGCTTGGCGGATCATCAGATCTCCGGGCTTGCGGCAAGCGCAATCGATCTTGAGTTCGGGCACCTCGTTGGGGAACCCTTTGTCCGGATGATGCGGACAAAAATAGATGCGGTCCAGCACGCCGCCGTCTTTGGCCAGCTCGGCCTCCAGACGACCGAGAACATGATCCAGGCCGGCTTCGTCAAGCAGGCCTTTGGCGACCTGGGGCCTGTTCGTTACGGCGACCGCGAGGAAGCCGGCCTCGCGGGCGAGCCGTACCGCCTGGCCGGCGCGGCCGACCAACGTCACCTGGTCAGGATGAATGACGCCATGGCCGCCGACGTCTTCATTGAGCACGCCGTCGCAATCGAAGAACACCGCGGGTCTTTTGACCGACAAATGGATTGCATGGACACGGTCCTGCCGAAGATCCTCAGCCGCGGCGGCATGCCGGCTCGGAGATCCGGTATCCTTCATATATTCGGGCGTGTCGTAAATTGCGACCCGGATCGAGCGCTCGAGAAGATCGGGAATGACATCGTGGATCATGTCGGCCTGCTGGCCCGGCAGGAGGGTCTCGAAGAACTGACTGGAAGCCACGTACAAGCCGGCCGGCACGAGATTGCGCAAATCCTCAACGCGTGGCGCCTTGCGCGCCAAGATGCGCGTGAGATAGCCGTTCTTCTGAACGACGATATCGGACGTGCGCGGATGATCGTTAGGATGGGCGATGATCGTCAGGGCGGCGGGAAATTGCCGGCGATGCCGCGCCAGTGCTGACAGATCGATATCGAAAAGCATGTCGCCATAGACGATCAGGACATCGTCGGCGATTGTGTCCAAAGTCGTCAGGCAGCCGGCCGTGCCGAGCGGCGACGCCTCCACGAAAACCTCGATCGTAATGCCGAGCTTTTCCGCTTCCGGGCCGAGAGCAGGCTCGAGCTGGCTGCCGAGGTGGCCGCCGAGCACGCGCACATGCCGAACGCCTTCGCGGGCGAGGACGCGGATCTGCCTCAGAATGATCGGCACGCCGTCGATCGGCAGGAGGGCTTTCGGAATGGCATCGCCCGTCATGCTGCGCGCGCGCGTTCCAAGGCCCCCGGCAATAATGATTGCCTCGCGGATAGCGGTGTCAGAACCCATTCGCCAGAATCCGCTCCACGGCGAGTTCCACCGCTTCCGTCGACTTTCGCTTCGGCGACCAACCCAGCGCTATAAGTTTGCTGATGTCGTAGCTGAAGCGCGGAACGTCGCCCAGCCAGCCGCGGTCCTCGCTTCCATATTCGATAGCGGCTCCGGCCGCGACCTTCGAGACCACGATCTCGGCAATATCCCGGACGGAGGTTTCGCCTATGCCGCTGGCATGAAACACTTCATAGGCGCCTGGTGCCTTGTCCCAGGCGAGGAGAATCGCATCCACCAGATCGCCGACATAGAGATAGGGCTTCGTCTGCCTTCCGTTGCCAAGGACCTGAAGTCTCGTCGGATCAGCCTTCAACTTGTTGATGAAGTCGTAGATTGCCCCGTGCGTTGAGCGTTCCCCAACCACATTGGGAAAGCGCAGCACGAGCGTCTTGATGCCGAATGACAAAGCATAGACGGACAGATAGGCCTCCGCAGCAAGCTTGCTGGCGCCATAGAACGAGATCGGTTGCAACGGGCCATGATTCTCGTGAATATTGCCTTCGGCTTCGCCGAACACCGCTGAGGTGCTGGCAAAGAAGAGCCTGTCGACACCATGCTTGCGCATGATGGCAAGCAGCGTCGTCGTCGTCAGCTGGTTCAGCTGCAGATCCAATTCCGTATTGGTATTGCCCGCGGCAATATCGGAATTGGCGGCGAGATGGAAAACAGCATCGGGACGATCCGCCGCAAAGAGTTGATCCATGCCCTCCCGATCGAGCATATCAAGCTTCTGGAAGCGAAAACCCGCCCGGCCTTGGAGATGATCTATATTGCGCATCCGGCCAAGATGAAGATTGTCGATTGCCGTTACCCGGTAACCCGAATCCAAAAGGCGATCGCAGAGATGGCTGCCGATAAATCCGGCCCCTCCCGTTACCAAGGCATGCATGTCGGCAGCTCCATATGATTTGTTAGGCTCATCAGAGCGCTTTGATCTTTCCCGAATGGGGACGCGAAAGGACGAATACACCACCGGCCAAGCCGACCACAAGCTGCAACAGGCCGAAAACCACCGACAGCGTCGCGGCGTCCGTCGTGCCTATGCCGAACACGGCAAGTGAAATGATCATGCCGCCTTCCCGCAGCCCCCATCCTCCGACGGAAATGGGAACCATGGCGATCAAAAGTACCGGCGGGAACGCGGCTGCGGCCTGACCCCAATCGAGAGGGAGACCAAGACCGAGAACGAGGATTTCAAGCGAGACGACACCCAAGCCGTGGATGACGAGGGTCAATAGAAATATTCCGAGCATTCTGCGGTGGGTGAGGAAAGCCCCCAGCGCCTCGTTCAGCGCGTGCAGCTTTTCCGGAAGAAGCCGAACGAAGAGATGGCGACGCCAGCTGAACACCAGGGCCGATGCGATCGTTCCCGCGACGCCGAGCGCCGTGAGTTCGGTGAGATAAGGGATTGGGAAGTCGTGCCCGTAGAAGGCCCGCATGATGATCAGACCGATCAGCGCAACGACCGCAAGCCCGAACAGCGTGAGGATACGGTCGATGACGACGCCAAGCGTGGCTTCCTTGATCGTCAGACCGTATTTGAGGGCGCCGAATATGCGCGCGGCATCGCCTGGAATGGGACTTGGAAGAGCTTGATTGTAAAAGAGGCTTTCCATGAAGAGCTTCATGGCACCTGATATTTTCAGCCTCTGCCCGATCATTTCCGATAGAAGGCACCACCGCCACGCCGAAAGCAGGGCCTGCAACACAAGAAGGAAGACGCTGATGCAGATGGTCGTCGCCGACAGGGTCCGGACCGCCGCCCAGCCTTCCGCGAAATCGACCTTAAGCGCAATCCATATGACAAGGCCAAGCGCGACGGCCACTTTCAGAGCCGGTACGCCGATGCGAAGTAATGCGCGGGAGGAAGAAGTGGTCACGACGCCCGATCCGCGTCGAAACGGTAGAGCTTCCACCCGAACTTATCGGTCAATATCAGTGAGGAGCGGGGCATCATGCGGGCTATGACGCTGTTGGCCATCACTATTTTGTCTTCTCCAATGCGTTCGGCGAGGAACGCGCTGCCGGCGTCGGGGGGAACGATGAAGTAGCCTATTTGATTGTCCCTGATGAAAGCGTCGATATCCGAACCCGGTGCAGGCAGCACGTAGCGCGGCAATTGCCAGCCGCCATCGCGTCCGCCATTGTAAGCCGTGGACAATAATGTATTGGCCGTATCGAAGGGTTGAAAAACGGTTCGCAGATCGTGATCGGCGATATAGCGGTACATGAAATAAGCTTCGCGATGGCTCTCCATGTATTTGTCGACGCTGATCAGCCCAAGCACGACGTCGAGTTCTTTCGCCTTGCCGGGATCGATATCGCTGCCGCCCATCCGATGCCAGTGGGAAATCCAGAGCCCTCCGGCCAGCAAGCCGATGATCACCGGGCTGGCGACCCTGCATGCCGGCGAAGAGGCAATTTTAGCAAGCGGGGCGATCTGTGGCAGCACCCGTCGGTCGAGCCATTGATCCATTCTTTCGCGAACCAGCGAGGCGCCGATAAAGCCGGTCGAAAAGAACAGCAGATAGGCTGGCGTCGCCCACCTGATGTGATTGAACATCACAGTGTACCATATCACAAACATGGCAGCGGTAATTGCTGCGAGGAATGCGATGCGCCGGAAAGCCACTGCCAGGCCGGCCAGTATCAAAGCGAGAGCGACGAAAGCATTCGGCTTGCTCGCGAGAAACCACTGGTAAAGAATATGGAGGAAATCGCGCCAGCCTTGCAGCGTTGCGAGGTTCGTCACGAAATGCCGGTTGGCGGGATCGAAAGCCCGGCCCAATTCGAGCATGTAATCCGCCATCCAGGCATCGGTGAGACCCGGATGACCGAACATGAACGGATAGATCGGATTGCCGAGGACGATCAGATTTCTCGCATACCAGTAGCTGGCGACTGCGAGGAATGCGCAGAGGCATGACAGAAAGAGTGGCAGCGACACCCGTCGCTTGAGTAGCGTCGGCAGCAATGCCAGCCCAATGAGGCCGACCATCTGCAGTTCCGTGTATTTTCCGCCGACCGCTCCTCCCAACACCAGCGCACAATGGAACAGTTCTGCCGGGCGCCGGGTTTCCAGATAACGCCACAGGAAAAGCACGGCTGCGACCGAGAAACACGACCGGGCCAGATCCGTCATCGGTTCGCCAACGCTCCCTCTGAAGAAGGGGATGCTGAGTATGAGAGTGGCCACCAGGAAAAAACCGCATGCCCGCCAACGGCTGGCGCAGCTTGAAAGCAGAAACAGAAACCCGAAGAAAATCGCAATATTCATGACGGACGCGCCGGTCCAGTGACCGCTGACCATCATGACGAGCGCAAACAACAGATTGAAGAAGAGCGGAATATTGCCGTAGAAGGGATGGTCGATCTGCGGCGACACAAAACCCGCGTGCTCGATGATACTGGTCGCCAGTGGGATGTGGAAGACCCATACATCGGCGACGCCGGACGGAAATTGGGCCAGAACGCTCGAAACATAGCAAAGTGTGATGCATGTGAGGGCCGCAAGCGCCGGCAATGGATTTCCGCTTTTCGTTTGAGCGGCAATTTTACGGAGCAGCGAAACCAGGTCGCGGAGAACGGCGACGAGATCGCGCCGCCGCCAGATCATCGAGATCACAACGACAGGAAAAACGATTTCCCACCGCAGCCCATGAAATGCGCCAAGGACGGTAGCCGCTGCGCCTGATATCGCCAGAGCCGGCAAAATACCGCTGAATAGGAAATCGGCGCCATCTCGAAAGGGTTGATCGCAATGTCGGTTGAGCCAGGCAACGATGCCTCGGTCGATCACGAGGCCCCATAAGATTATGGAAAGAACCGTGCACCAGCCTAGGATCATGATCGCCCTTTCGTGGCTCTTATCCCGCGAGAGGCGGCGCAGCTTTCTTGACCGGCAACATAACGCCGAGGGCTCGTACCATGAGGCCTGATATAAAGATCTGGAACGCCGTGATGATAAGCCAAAGCCCGAAGACGGCCCAGTTTGTCTCGATGCCGATCTCAGGCAGCACGTATCCGTTGCCGACATAGGAATCAAAGAGCGGAACCGCCAGCAAAATACCTGCCAGAACGGCGACAACCGATCCCCAGATCGTTGCATTGTAAGGCAGGAGCCGTTCGAGGCGATGCTGTACGTGTCCCGAATAGTCGAAAATCACCCGGCCGATCGCTGCCGAAACCAGCATTGATTGACCAAGAACGGCCATAGCCATGGCAAACAACATGGCGTTGGACGAGAACCGCACACCGCCGATGGACATGGGGCCGGCGAGCAACGGCAGCATCATGATCAGACCGAGGGCCATAAGCAGGAGACCCGGCCAGACGAGAAAGAAATCAAACCCGTAGACGAACATCGCCTGCAGATTGCGCCAGCCTGCGCGCCACGGCTCCATCCAGCCGCGCCGCTTCATATGGCTGAGGCGGCCTTCCGGATCCTTCAGGAAGTGGATCGGCACCTCGGTGGTGGGAAGCTCCATATGCACGGACTTCAGCACCATTTCCGATGCGTATTCCCACCCTTGCGAACGAAGATCCATGCGAAGCAGGGCGTCGACGCTGATGCCCCGCATGCCGCAATGGATATCGGAAAAGCGGCTGGCGAACATGCGATTGAGAATCCATGTCGTCAGGGGCGTTCCGAAATAGCGGTGCAGCGGCGGCATTGCATTGGCTTCGATCGAGCCCTTGAACCGCGAGCCCATCACAAAGTCATAGCCTTTCCGGAAGGCTTCGATAAACGGCGCGATCTGGCGAAAATCATAGGTGCAGTCCGCATCGCCCATGATGATGAACTTGCCGCGGACGAAGGGAATGGCATCGATGTAGGCCCGGCCGAGGCCGCGCTTCGGCGTCCGCAACACGCGTGCGCCCCTCTCACGCGCGATTTCCGGCGTGCGATCGGTCGAACTGTCGACGATGAGGATTTCCACCGCCGCACCGCTTGCCGCGATGCCTTGACGGCACCAATCGACGAAGGTTCCGATCGTCAATTCCTCGTTGAGCGAGGGGACGAGGATGGTTACTTCCGGGTCGGTGACGTCGTCGTCTGGCGTCAGAAGCGTCAAATCCGGATCGTGGGTGTGGGAGAAATTCATGCGCGTGATATGGCTCTTAGGAAAGGCAGGGCGGGACGAGGCCGCAGGAAAAGTCCAATATGGCGTGGCAGATCGCGAGATGGGCAATCTCCACATAACCATATTGATCGGAAGCAACGTAGAAATTCAGATCACCGAGCGCGCGCAACGGGTTGCCCGGCGCGAAGCCGCTCAAGGTGATGACGGCGCCGCCTTTTTCGCGGGCGGTGCGGACGGCCTTGGTAATGCTTTCCGAGCGGCCTGAACTGCTGATCGCAATCAGCAGATCTCCTTCATTCGCATGCATTTCGATCTGCTTTGCGAAGACGTTCTCATAGCCGAGGTCGTTCGAGAGGCAGGTCAGCGTTGCGCCGTCATTCATCGCCATGGCGCGCAACCCGCCATTTTTGGAGTAGTCGGTCGCCATATGGCTGGCAATGGCCGCACTGCCGCCGTTGCCGATGAAGATGATCTTCCGGCCGGCGTCATGGGTGGCACGGGCGAGCTGCATGGCCTCACTCACCGCCGCAGCGTAATCCAAATCTTGTCCACCTGGTCTCGTAGCGGTTGCATTCAAAAGAACGTGGCGAAGAAACGTGAAGTAGCGATTCAGATCGCCGGCTGTGACGCCCAGTCCCGCAGATCTGCTCTCATTCTGTGACATGCTCGCTGGTCCCTGCGCCTTGGAAATTGGGGGGTCCTTAAACACTTAATGATCCAAAGGCAAGCTGCCCGCCTCTCTTTTGAGGGCTGCCAACAAGTGTCGCCGCTTTGCAACTAACGGTGTTTCGAACATCCGCGCCGGCCGCCATCCAGGATGTCGATCTTTGCCTCGTTTCCCATGCCTTCCGCAGTGCGTGATGAATATTGACAATATATGACACGCTGTTCATGATAATTGGGAAAGAAGGGGTATGCCGATGGCCTCGGGCAGCATTCATGTCAAAGTCAGTGGGCAGTTGCAGGATCATATCCAGCAGCAGATCGGCGACGACGGCCTCTATGAAAATGCCAGCGAATATATCCGTGCTCTGATCCGGCGAGATTTGCAGACCCGTGATGAGGCGTGGGATATGCTGCAGAAAGAGCTTGCGCCCGCGATGCGGGCCGACGACAGCGAGTTTGTCGCCGTTTCGGCTGAAGACGTCATCCGCCGCAACAAGCGCCGATAGCCATGCCGGCTTATCGCTTTTATCCGCGCGCCGACGCCGCGCAGGACAAGATTTGGCGCGATACCTTCGAAGCATGGGGAGAAAAGCAGGCGGACGCTTACATTCTCGGGCTGCATTCTTATTTGCAGCGCCTATGCGGGGATCGACTGATCTGGCGACAACTTCCACAACGTCTGGCGGTTCCCGCAGACGTCAAACGTTCGGCCTATTTCGGTCGCTACGAGCATCACTATGTGTTCTTTCGGGAGCTCGAGAATGGCGATCTCGGTGTGATGAGCATTCTCCACGAACGGATGAATCTGCCTGTCCGGCTGAAAGAGGATTTGGCGGCTCTCTCACGCAAGCAGCCGTGACGCGGGCTATCTTCGGTCCCACCCTCAAAATCGATGCTCCGCTCCCTCAACCGGTTTACCCAGACCATCAATACCGGGTGAAAACGGCGTCTCGCCTTCGGCACGCACCACCATCTCGCCGAATTCGGGGATGTCGAGGTAAAGGATCGCGTCTGCGGGTCGAGCTGCTGATCCGCCAAGGCCAGCTCGCGCGTCTTCTCGCCTGACGATCCGCCTCTGAATTTGGCAGTGGCGCCGACTTCGGAATTCTGTCGGGGGTTTCCGATGATGGGAGCTTGCCGTCTGGAGCTGCTGGCGGTTCAGCGCTCATCCGCCTTTCCATGGGTTGATGATCTGAAGGTTCATTCCCGTGAAATCGGAAACATTGCGTGTTGCGAGCGAAGCGCCACGTGAAATGGCGATGGCGGCGATTTGAGCATCGAACTGGCTGATTGGATGGCCCGCTTGGCGGCGGTCGGTAGCGATCGTGGCATAGACGTTTGAAGCGTCGCGATCAAATGGCAGGACGCGCCCGCCGAAATCCTCGCTGAATATCGGCAAAATCGCTGCTTCCAGATCGCGCCGGCGACGACCCTCAGGAAGGAGGCGCAGACCAAAGAGGATTTCCGCCTCTGTTACCGCAGTCGTGAAGACGGAAGATGGATGCTGCCTAGCGAGCCAGTCGATGACGACCGCATTCGGAGCGGGGGTGAGCAGCTCCGAAATAACATTCGTATCGAGAACGATCACGGCGCGAAATCCGGGGGCTCACGAATTGGCTCTCGGGGCGGGATATCGAGTTCGACGCCACCGACTGAGAGCAGGCGCGTGCGGATGGCATCTGCGAGATTGCGGGCGACTGGCTCGCTGGCTGCAAGCGCCGTGCGCAAAATATCGCGCGCTTCATCCTCCATGGAGCGGCCATGTGTTGCCGCACGCATGCGCAAGCGTTGCTTCAAGCCGTCATCCAGGTTGCGGATCGTCATGCTTGCCACGTTTGCCTCCATTCATCAATGATTGCATATTAATCACCGATTGCAAATTTTCAAGGTATGAGGTAGCTTTGGGAAGGAGGCAGCAGTCGCGTGTCGACACACTGGCGGTCTTCCCCTTGTCAGAACTTGTGTTCCGCACTTGCGACCGGACTTGCCCAGACCGTCATCCCGGGCGCAAAAGGCGTCTCGCCTTCGGCGCGCACCACCATCTCACCGAGGTCGGGGACGTCGAGGTAAAGGATCGCGTCCGCGCCGAGCCTTTCGATGTGGCGAACGTTGCCCTGCCATTGCCCGACATCGTTCGAAAGCCTGATATGTTCCGGCCTTATGCCGTAGGTTTTGCAGCCTAATCGCCGCGCCGTCTCGCCGCCATAGAGGTTCATTTTCGGGCTGCCGATGAAGCCGGCGACGAAGGGGGTGGCGGGATTGCGATAGAGCTCCATCGGGCTGCCGATCTGCTCGACCGCTCCGCCGTTCAGCACGACGATTTTGTCGGCCATCGTCATCGCTTCGACCTGGTCGTGGGTGACATAGATCATCGTCGATTTCAGCCGGGCGTGGAGGTCGGAGATCTCCAGGCGCATCTTGGCTCTGAGCGACGCGTCCAGATTGGAAAGCGGCTCGTCGAACAGGAACACCCTGGGATTGCGGATGATCGCCCGGCCGATGGCAACGCGCTGCCGCTGGCCGCCGGAGAGCGCTTTCGGCTTTCTCTGCAGCAGATGCGTGAGCTGCAGCGTTTCCGCTGTCGCCGCGACTTTGGCGGCGATTTCCGCCTTCGACCGGCGGGCAAGCGAAAGGCCGAAGCCGATATTCTCGGCGACTGTCATATGCGGGTAGAGCGCATAGCTCTGGAACACCATGGCAATGCCGCGCTCGGAGGGTTCGGCATGGGTTACGTCCTTGCCGCCGATGGTCAGCATGCCTGACGTCGTCTCCTCCAGGCCGGCGATGATGCGTAGCAGCGTCGACTTTCCGCATCCCGACGGGCCGACGAAAACGACGAACTCGCCGGAGGCAACCTCCAGATCGACCCCCTTGATGACCTCAAGGGCGCCGAAGCTCTTGCGAACCTGTTTGAGAGTGAGCTCAGCCATTCTGCTACCCTTTTACTCCGCCTGACGTCATGCCGGCGACGATCTGGCGGTTGAAGAAGATGAAGACGATCAGCGGCGGGATCGTCACGAGGAGAATGTTCATGAAGAGGAGATTGTACTGGCTCGAATACATGCTCTGGAAATTATAGAGCGTCAGCTGCACCGTCACATTCTCCTTGCCCGGCAAGTAGTAGAGAGGGTTAGTGAAATCGTTGAAGATCGCGATCGATTGCACGACGATATTGGTCACCGTTACCGGCTTCAGAAGCGGCAGCACGACTCGGAAGAAGATCTGCCGGGGCTTGGCGCCGTCGATCAGCGCCGCCTCGTCGAGATCGCGCGGGATGGTCGAGATGAACGAGCGGTAGAGCAATATCGAAAAGGAGAGGTTATAGGCGACCTGGATCAGGACCATCCCTGTCATGGTCTTGAAGAGACCAATATCCTGCAAGAGGCCTATTGTGGGGACAACGGCCGGCGGCATCATTAGGCCCATGAAAAGCGCAGCGAAGGCCACACGGTTCCAGGCGGTATTGCGGCGCTGCATGACGTAACCGACCATCGCCGAAAGCAGGATGAGGATGGTAACGGAAACGACCGTGATCAGCGTCGAATTGAAATAGGCGAGCACGAGCTGATAGTCGCGCGCCTTGAAGACGGCGACGAGATTATCCCAGAACAGCCAATGCTCAGGGAGTTTGAAATCGAGGCGAGACGCTTCGGATTTGGATTTGACTGCCTGGAGAGCGACAAAAACGAAAGGCATGACGAAGATGACTGCCGCAAAGGCAAGGGCTATGGCGCCCGTTACATAGGGGCGGACGCTTCTCATTCCTCGACCTCGCGCCGGTTAAACCACAGGGTGATTGGCAGGATGATCACGGCAATCAGCGCGAACAGAATGACGTTTCCGGCCGTCGACAGACCATAGAAACCAGCTTGGTACTGTTTGTAGATGACCGAGGCGATCACATCGGAGGAGAAACCCGGCCCCCCGCGGGTCATGGCCCATATGAGGTCGAATGAACGGAGCCCGCCAATCAGCGACAATGTCACGACGATGACGGTGGCCGGGCGCACGAGCGGCAGGGTGATCCGGAGAAATTGCTGGAGCCGCGTGGCGCCATCGATCCTGGCGGCCTCATAATAGTCAGGGCTGATCGCAGCAAGACCGGCGATGAAGATCAGCGTGGCAAGACCGACACCCTTCCAGACGTCGACCAAGGCCACGGAGAAGAGCGCGAGCGCTGGATTGGTCAGCCATCCCGGCCCAGGAATGCCGAGCGTCTCGAGCGTGACGTTGATGATGCCCTTCGTTGGATGCATCATCACCGCGAAGGTAATGCCGATTCCGATCGTCGAGACCAGGACAGGAAAGAAGACCAGCGTTCTCAAAAAGCCGCGGGCGAAGATATTTCCGGTCAGCAGCACGGCCAGCAGCAACCCGCAGACCGTCTTCAGCCCGGATGTCGTCACGGCATAGATCAGGGTGTTGATCAGTCCCTTGATCAGGAACGGCTCGGAGAAGAACTGCTGAAAATTTTCGAACCCGATGAATTCGGCCGTCGAAAGATCCCAGCGCGTCAGGCTGAACCAGAGAGACGAGACCGTGGGAACCAGAAACAGCACGCCGTATATGATGGCAGCCGGAATGAAAAACCACAGCGGGTAGGGCGATTTGCGCGAGCGGGGGCGTGTCTCGGTCATGACTACCTCTTCGATCGGGTGGAACCTCGCCCCATCGGAAGCGAGGTTATATGGCCCGAAAGACCGCTACCAGTTAGGCAGACCGAGCTGCTTGGCCTGTTTGCGCACATCGTCGTCATAGAGTTTCGCCGCATCGACGGGCTGGCGAATGCCGGAGCCGACTTCGACGGTGATCTGCTCCAGTGACGGTCCCTTGACCGGTGATACGAATTCCAGCGCCGGCGTCGTTTTGCCCGCGGTCTCGAAGTAGGGGAGCATGTCCTTGACGACAGGGGGCACATCGGCAGGCAGATCGCAACCATCGACCAGCGAGGGCCCCTGAACTGTGTTGGTCTCGACCATGATCTTGCAGCCCTCGACGCCTCCGGCGAAGTCGACGAACTTCTTCGCTTCTTCGATATGCTGGCTGGCGGCGGGAATGTAGAGGGCAGGTGGCATCCACACCGTCAGGCCATTGACAGCGGCGTCGTCGCTCGGCTGCGCAAAGAAACCGACATCCCCGAGGTTTTCCGGATAGTTCTGCTTGAGCACGCCGACTGCGAAGCTCAGCATTGGGTAATGCGCCGCCTCGCCGGTCGCTACCATTTTCAGGCCGTCGTCATAGCTTGCCGCGCCGAAGTCGTCGTTCATCAGGCCGGCGTCGTGAACATCCTTCAACCGCTCGAAGCCTTTCATGGCCTCCGGCGTCTCGGCATATTTCGCCTTGTTGGCGGTATAGTCGGCGGCGAAATTCGGCACGGCGGCATGCAGATTGTAATAATCGGCCAGAACGAAGAGCTGCGAGGTCCAGGTGTCACGATAGGTCTGCGCGACGGCGACCTTGCCCGCAGCCTTGACCTTTTCGTTGTTCGCCATGAAGTCCGCCCATGTCTTCGGAACGGAGAGGCCGAGATCCTGATAGATCTTTCTGTTATAGAGAATCCCGCCCGCCATCGCTGTGCCGAAGGGAACGCCGTAAAGCTTGTCACCGGCGCGGACGACGGATTTGAAACCGTCATCCACCTTTGCCTGCGAGGGAAGGCCGCTGAGATCGACAAGCGTCTGAGCAGGCTTCAGCGCCTGCAGCAGCGAGCCGGAATTATAGAGGAACACGTCTGGCATCTCGCCTGTCGCTAGACGCGTCTTGACGATGTTGTCACCTTCGCCGCCGCCCGGCCTTTGTTCGATTTCGATTGTTACATCAGGCGCCTTGGCCTGGTAGGCGGCAACCAGTGCTTCGGCGGCTGCAACCGTATCGGGACTGTTGTCGATCAGGAATGACAGGGTGACTTCCGCATGCGACGGGTTGGCCGCTGCCAGCGCCAGAAGCGTGGATGCGCCGGCGAGAATGAGCCTTATCCGATGTGTCATGACGTTCCTCCTCTGAACGATGTGACCTGTATGCTCCTCAGGAATCGGGTAGGGAAAAGACCAGCCGGTGCGTGCCCGGGGGAAGAACCGCATCCTCGAAGACAGGCTCCCCATTGAGCGTCGGGTTCTGGTGCCGCCGGCCGGGCCGGAAGCGGCCGACGCAACCCTCCGGGAGCGTCAGCACATAGGTGATCTCGCTGCCGGTGCAGTGCCAACCGGCCTCTATGCGCCCCTGGCTGATATCGTGATAGGCTGAAACCGGGGAAAGCGACGGGATCGGCGCGGGATCGACAATCACTTCTGCAAATCCTGGCGCTTCCGGGCTCGGCGAAATGCCGGCGACGCATTCGAACAGCCATTGGCAGACCGCCCCATAGGCGTAATGATTGTAGCTGTTCATGTCTGGCTCGTAGATGGTACCGTCGGGCGCCATCGAATCCCAGCGCTCCCAGATCGTCGTCGCTCCCTTCGAGACCTGATAGAGCCAGCCCGGCACGTCTTCCTGCAGGAAGACCTTTTCGGCCAGATCGTCCATTCCGAGCTTCGTCAGCGCCGGCAAAAGGGCAGGGGTGCCGATGAAGCCGGTGCCGATCTTGTAGTCGGCATCGATGATGACCTTGCGGAAATGTTGCTGTGCGGCTTGCCTGTGCTCAGCCGGTATCAGATCGTAGAGGAAAGCGAGCGCATAGGAGGTCTGGTCGTTGTGAGCGAGCCGTCCCGCCGGCGTGATGAACTCGTTGGCAAAGGCCAGCCTGATTTCTCCGGCGCGCCGCTTCATCTGCTCTTCAAGCGCCTCTTCGCCGAGAACGGCGGCGATCCTTGCCAGAAGATCTGTCGAGATGAAGTGGTAGATGGTGGCCGCACAATCGTCGGCGATCGTGGGGCGCGGCTTTCTGTTGTCGCCGACCGGTTGCAGCCAGTCGCCGAAAGTGAAGCCGCGCGCACCCCAGTGCGACGGCGGACGCACGATCGGACCATCCGAAATGGACCAGACGAAATCGACCCAGCGCACCATGGGATCCAGGCATTCCGAAAGAACGGCCCGATTGCCGTAGTGGGTGTAGAGCACCCAGGGGATGACGACGATCGCGTCGCCCCAGCCGGTCGAGCCGGCATAGCCCGGGAAGTCGGCGGGATGCAGGCGAGTGGGATCCGGCGAGAAATGTGATACGGCCCCGTCCTCGCGCTGGTCGGCCATCACGTCGCGCAGATACTTCCTGAGGAAGAACTGGCTGTCGCTCAGCCAACATGCCGTTGCGGCGAACACCTGGGCGTCGCCCGTCCAGCCCAGGCGCTCGTCACGCTGCGGGCAATCCGTGGGCACTTCGACGAAATTGGCGCGCTGCGACCAGATGGTATTCTGGACGAGTCGATTGACGAGAGGGTTGCCGGAGGTGAAACCGCCGGCCGGCTCGGGCACTGAGGAAATCGGGATGGAGGCGATCGAGAGAATCTCGGCGTTTCCAGTGATCGTCACCCGGGCGTAGCGAAAGCCATGGAAGGTGAAATGCGGCGCGTAGGTCTCGTCGCCGTCTCCGCGCAGCGTGTAGAGCGTGTGCGCCGCGGCCGTGCGATAATTGCGATTGTCGAAATCGCGATCGGGGCCGAGGACTTCCGAATGCTCCACCCTTACAGTGGCGCCGGCACTGCCGCGGACCTTGTATCTGACGTAGCCGCCGGCATTCTGGCCGAAATCATAGACGGTCCTGCCATGATCATCGATCCAGCTTTCCACCGGGGCGAGCGGCCGTAATTCCCGAACCGCCGCCGTTTCATGGGCGACCAGCAGTCCTTTGTCGAACGGCAATCGCTCTGTAGCGTGCGTTTCCACGGCGTTTTCCATTCGTGCGTCGTAAATCTCGCCGAAATAAATCCCCGACTTCAGAATGGGCAGAGGACCACTTTGCCAGGTCGTATCGGTGGAAAGAACGACGCCGCCCGCTCCAACCAGGTCGGCGATGGCGCCGATCCTGTCGCCCCAGCAGTTGGGAATAGCCTTGGCGCCCCACATGATGGGCGAGCGGTACCATCCGTCGGCGAGCCAGATTTCTATCCGGTTGGGGCCGGGTTTCAACAGTTTCGAGATGTCATAGCGCTGATAGGCAATGCGGTCGTCGTAATTCGTCCAGCCGGGCGTCAGCACGTCGTTCCCGACGCGGGTGCCGTTGATGAAGCAGCGATAAAGGCCGAGCGCCGAGATGAAGAGTTCGATCGGAAGGCCGGCACCTTCGTGATCGAAGGTCTTGGAGACGAAGCTTGCGGCCGTTCCCTGGCCGCGGTCCGACAGTGGTGCGATCATGTCTCCAGACCAAGCGCGCGAAACGCGATCGCCGCTGATGGCTGCCGGCTGAAAGTTCATCAACACCTCCTCGATAATGTAGAACGTTCTCCATATAACGTTCTACATTTTTTTAGGAAGCGCAATAGAAATTTCGTCGCCAGTCTGCCATGGTGTTTTTGCGGGCGATTGTGACGGCCTGCAGAGTAATCCCAGAGATTTCATGTCGATCGAAGAGAAACAAAAACTGCAACGAAACGATCGCGTGACGATCCGGACGGTGGCAAAGCACGCAGGCGTATCGGTGGCTGCGGTCTCCAAAGTGATGCGAAACGCTTACGGTGTCAGTGAGGCGCTGCGGGCGAGGGTGACCGAAGCTATTGAAGCGCTTGGCTATCGCCCCTCACGGGCGGCGCGGGGCCTTCGCGGCCGCAGTTTCACCATCGGCGTGCTTTTGATCGACATCCGCAATCCCTTTCTGCCGGAAGTGATCGCCGGCGTGAACGGTGTGCTGGCGCCTTCGCATTATCAGGCGATGATTGGCGTCAGCGATGCGCGCGTGCAGCTGGAGACGTCGCTGATCGAGTCGATGATCGACTACAAGATGGACGGGCTGATCCTGGTTGCGCCGCGCCTGCCCTCGGAAATCATAGCAAAATTCGCAGCTCAGATACCGATCGTCGCGGTCGGCTATCACGATGCCGGCGCCACGGCCTTCGATACGGTGAATGCGGACGACCAGCGGGGCGCGGAGATCGCGGTGGAGGCGCTGCTTGCCTGCGGCTATCGCGATATCGAAATGCTGAGCCTCGGCGAGCGCGAGGGACATCAGGTCTCCGTCGTTCGCCAACGTGAGATCGGATTCCGCCGAGCAATGCAGCGCGCCGGATTCGGATCGTCTGCGCCGATCACTAAAATTCCGATAGCGCCGCCCAAACGGGAGGAAACGATGCGAAAGTTCCTGTCAAGGAAGAACAGGCCGCGCGCCGTGTTCTGCTGGAGCGATCTCGACGCCATCACCCTTCTGAGCCTGGCGATGGAAATGGGTGTGCGTGTGCCCGAGGATCTTGCCGTCATCGGCTATGACAATTCGTCGACCGCAGCTCTTGGCCTCGTTAATCTCGCAAGCATCGATCAGTCGGGCAGGGAACTCGGTCAGGTCGCCACCCGGACATTGATTTCGAGAATAGAGGGTCGCATCGGCGCCGAGCATATTTTTCAGATACCGTCGCTGGTCAGCCGCAACAGTCTGACCCGGTCCAAGGATACGAAGCACGACGGATGAAGAGGCCGGCAGCAGCTGTCGAGCCTGCCGGCCCATCGGTTCAGGCAGCCTGAGAGATCTTCGAGGGACGTGTGGCCGCGGCCTTCTCGACCATGGCGGTAACCTCGGCCCGCCGCGCGCCCGAAAGCGGCAGGCGCGGCATGCGGACGCGTTCCGAGCCGCGGCCCATGATCTGCTCGGCGAGCTTGATCGACTGCACGAGGTCATGCTCGGCATCGAGATGCAAAAGCGGCATGAACCAGCGGTAGATCTCGCGGGCTGTCTCCCAATCGCCCCGCTCGGCGGCTGCAACAAGCTGCACGGATTCCTCCGGAAAGGCGCTGGTGAGGCCTGAGACCCAGCCCTTGGCGCCGAGCATCAGCCCTTCAAGCGCGACGTCGTCGAGGCCGGCGAAGATGTCGAAACGCTCGCCGAAGGCGTTGATGAGGTCGGTGAAACGGCGCGGATCCGGCGCGCTTTCCTTGACGGCCTTGATATTCGGTACGTCGGCCAGCACCTGCAGCACATCGACGCCGATATTGACGCGATAGGCCGGCGGGTTGTTGTAAAGCATGATCGGCAGCGAGGTCGCCTCGGCGACGGTGCGGAAATGGGCGATCAGCTCTTCCGGCTTCGGCACATAGACCATGGCCGGCAGCAGCATCAGCCCGTCGGCGCCGAGCTTTTCGGCGTCGCGCGCATAGGCGACGGCGCGGCGCGTGTCGAATTCGGAAACGCCTGTTACAACCGGAACGCGGCCGTTGACGACCTCGACGGCGGCTTTGAGGATCGTGCGCTTTTCATCGGGATCGAGCGAATTGTTCTCGCCGCATGTGCCCATGACGATCAGCCCGTTGACGCCGTCATTGACGAGTGCGTCCTGGACGCGCTGGGTCGAGGGCAGATCCACGGAAAGATCTTCGTTGAACTGCGTCGTTACGGCGGGAAATACGCCCTTCCATCCTGTCGTCATCGCTTGAACCCCGTTGAAGTTAGGAGCGTTATATACAAACTGTCGACATGACTCAACCGGCTTTATCAGGACCGTTGCAGAAACCGGCCGAAACGCAATACAAGGCTTCAGGACATGGGCGGGACAGATGCAGACTGACACGGAAAATGTACGGGTGCGCGGCTCCGGCACGCAGAGCGTCTATGTGACGCTGCGCCGCGAGATCCTGTCGATGGCATTGGAACCCGGCAGCCCGCTCGATGAGGTCCGGCTGTCGGAGCGTTTCGGCATGTCGAGGACGCCCATCCGCGAAGCGCTGCTGCGGCTTGCCGCCGATGGCCTCGTCACGACCCTGCCGAACCGGAACACGATCGTCGCGCCGATCGATTTTGCCAGCCTGCCCACCTATTTCGAGGCGCTGACGCTGATGTACCGGGTCACGACGCGCGGGGCGGCCGAGAGGCGGAACGGCGAAATCATGAAGACGATTCGGCTGCATCAGAAGGATTTTGCCGATGCCGTCGCCGCGCGCGACGCCTATGCGATGATCGAGGCGAACCGCGATTTTCACGTGGCGATCGCCGAGCTTGCCGGCAATTCCTATTACACGACCTTCTTCGCCAAGCTGCTCGACGAAGGCCGGCGCATCCTTCGCCTCTATTACTCGACCTTCGACGACCGCCTGCCGCGCCAATATGTCGACGAACACGAGGAAATCATCGCCGCGATCGAGGCTGGCGATGCCGAGCGGGCCGACCAGCTGGGAATCGCCCACGCCGGCCAGATCGTCCGCCAGATCCAGGATTATCTCGCCCGCAACCTCGACCGGCCGATGGCGATCAGCTTGTCCTGAAGCACCGGATCAGGGCACAACGAATACATCAATCCTGAACGCCAGGCGCGTTTCCAGCCTTGAGCTTGACCTCGATGACAGGGACCACGACCTTGGGGCGGCGCACTGGCAACACGAATGTCAGTTCGTCCTCGCCGACGGGGAACTGGGTGTTCGCCCACAGCGTATTGGCCGATGGGCGCAGCCAGGTGACCTCGCTGGCGTCATGCAGGAATTGCGCATATTCGATCTTCCCGGCCAGGGCATCGAAATGCAGATGCTTGTAGGGCCAGTTGAAAAGGTGGATGTAAAGCCGATCGCCGTTCTGGGTCAGGCGGCAGTCGGGCGGGGCGGTGAATTCGGACTGGGTGCAGCCGACGATGCTGCGCTCGTGCAGCGCCATCCACTCCTCATAGGCGGCAAGGGCCGATATTGCACGGTGGTCGAGCGTGCCGCGTGCCGTCGGTCCGACATTCATCAGCAGATTGCCGCCGATCGCAACGGTGCCGACCAGCATCTGCACGAGCTGCTCGGTGCTTTTCCAAGTGTCCTCGTCGCGGTGATAGCCCCAGGAGCCGCTGAGCGTCTGGCAGGCTTCCCAGACGACGCGCCGGCCGTCGCGTTTCGGCCAGGCGCGTGGCATATATTGCTCCGGCGTGACGATGTCGGGCTGCAGGCCGGCAAGATCGAGCCGGTTGTTGATGATGATATCGGGGGCAAGCTCGCGCACCAGGCGCACGAGTTTCTCGCTTTCCCAATCCCGATGACCCTTGCCGACCAAGTCTCCGAGCTTCCACTGCGGGTAGCTGAAGTCGAACCACAAGATGTCGATCCGGCCGAACTCGGTCAGCAGCTCGCGCACCTGCTCGCGCATGAAGGCGGCATAACGCTGCATATCTCGGCCTTCGTTGATTTTGCCCGCATCGGGATGATTGCGCTGCGGGTGGCGCGGATCGACGGTGAAATCGGGATGATGCCAGTCGATCAGCGAATAGTAGAAGCCGATCTGCAGGCCCTCGGCGCGGAAGGCGTCGACGAAAGGGCGCAGCAGATCCTTGCCATAAGGTGTGTTGGTCACCTTGAAGTCGGTGGCCTTGGTATCCCAGAGGCAGAAACCTTCATGGTGCTTGGTCGTCAGCACGACATATTTCATGCCGGCGGCCTTGGCGCGTCTTGCCCATTCGCGCGGGTCGTAGAGATCGGGGTCGAAATGATCGAAATATTTCTGATAGTCGGTGTCATCAAGCTCTTCGCGGCTTTTGACCCATTCATGCCGCGCTGGCAGGGCATAGAGCCCCCAATGCACGAACATGCCGAAACGGTCATGAACGAACCAGGCCTTCTTCTCCTCGGGCAGGGCCAGTGCCTGCAGATTGTCGGCATCCATCGGATACTCCTCCTGTTCTTCAGGTCGTTTCGCGGACGATGAGTTCGGGCACGATAACGATGCCGTGCTGACGGTTCTTGGTGGCGATGCGGCTGAGCAGCAGGCGCACGGCTTCCTCGCCCATTTCCCGCTTATGCACCCGCAGCGTCGTCAGCGCCGGAGACAGCAATTCGGCCGCCGGGATGTCGTCGAAGCCGATCAGCGCGATTTGTTCGGGAATGGAAATGCCGGCAGCCCGGCAGGCTTTCATGGCGCCGATAGCGTTGAGGTCGTTGTAGCAGATCAGGGCATCGATGCCGGGGATTTCTGCCAGCAATTGCGCGGCGGCCGTCTGCCCGCCGGCCGCGGTCGGGTCGCAATGGACGATCGCCTGCGCCTCAATTCCGTGGGCGGCCAGTGTCTTGCGGAAACCGATAAGACGGCTCTTGCCGCCGAACGAGCTGCGCGGCCCGGCGATGATCGCGATCTTGCGCCGTCCGCGCTCTACCAGATGGTCGATGGCCCGAGATGCGCCGATCTCATAGTCCGTAACGATGGTTCCCGCGATCTCGTTTGGAGCCTCGCGGTTGATGAGCACGACGGCGCGGTGCGGCGCCAGCGCCTTGTGCAGTGCGGCGTCTGGCAGCCGCGGGCTGCAGACGATGATCCCGTCGACCCGATGCCTGAGCAATGCCTCGATGAGTTCTTCCTCCCGCTTGCTGTTCTCGACGACATTGGACAGAAGCAAATTGTAGCCGGCCGCGCTCGCCGCATCCTCAGCCCCGCGTATGACTTCGGGAAAAAACGGATTGGTGATGTCAGGAACGAGAAGGCCGATGGTCTTCGAGCGATCGGAGCGCAATCCGCGCGCGAAGGGATTGGGTCGGTAGTTGAGCTGGCTCGCCGCCGAAAGAATTCGCTGGGTGGTTTCGGCGCTGGCTCCCCCCTGGTCGTTGAGCACGCGCGACACGGTCATCGGCGACACGCCTGCGGCGCGGGCGACATCGGCAATGGTTATCTTGGATTCTGGCTCTTTGGGGCGGCTCACAGGGACTGTCTCATAAATGGGGCGATAAGTTGCGATAACGATAACTACCATAACCTCGGAGAAATCCAAGGATCCTCCGGCTGATTATCCGATACTGAGAATCTTTTTGACAAGATTGAACGGTAACGTTAACGTAACCAGAAGAGGAGATTACGTTAACGATAACCTATGGCGAGATCCTTGGGAGGAGAACATGCAATACGCAAGAACTCTACGACGGCAGGTCGTCTCGACCGTTGCCGCTGCCATCCTCATCGGTGCGGGCTGGGCCGGCGCCGCGCTCGGTTTTCAGGAGGCGCCGGAACTCAAGACGCTCGTCGATGCCGGCAAGTTGCCGCCGGTTGACCAGCGGCTGCCCAAGGAGCCGCTGGTGCTCACGCCGCTTGAATCGGTCGGCGCCTATGGCGGCACCTGGCGCACGGCCACCTTCGGCGGTGGGGACAGCGAGATCGAACGTTCGATCGGTTATACCAGGCTTGTCCGCTGGAACCCGGAATGGACCGAGGTGATCCCAGACATTGCCAAGAGCGTCGAAGTCAATGCGGATGCCACAGAATATACGTTCACCCTGCGGCAAGGCACGCGCTGGTCGGACGGCAAACCCTTTACCGCCGACGATCTGGTCTGGTGGAACGAGAACGTGCTGCGCAACACCAAGATCACACCCGCTGCGCCGAACTGGCTGACCGCGGGTGGTCAGACCGTTAGGGTCGAGAAGATCGGCGACGACAAGGTGGTCTTCAAATTCGCCGCGCCGAACGGCCTGTTCCTGATGAATATGGCGACAGTGCGCGGCTCCGATATTCTGGCTGCTGCGCCAGCGCACTACCTCAAGCAGTTCCACAAGGATTTCAATCCCGACGGTGTCGACGCCCTGGCGAAGGCGGCAGGCGCAACAGACTGGGTCCAGCTCTTCAACAACAAGATCGGATTTCCCGGTCGCTGGCGCGATCTCGGCCGGCCGACGCTCGACGCCTGGGTATTGACCGCGCCCTATAACGGCACGACCCAGGTCGTCGCCGAGCGCAATCCCTATTATGCCAAGGTGGATACATCAGGAAACCAGCTGCCCTACTTCGACCGCATCACCATCGACGTGATGCAGGATACCCAGGCGATCATCCTGAAGGCGATCAGCGGCGAAATCGACATGCAGAACCGCTTCATCGAGACGACGGACGCCCGCACGGTGATCGTGCAGAACCAGCAGAAGGGCGGCTACGGTCTGTTCATCGCCCGGCCGGCCTGGTCGAACGCCCTGCTGATCACGCTCAACCAGACCCACAAGAACCCGGCCTTGCGCGCAGCCTTCTCCAACAAGGATTTCCGCATCGGCCTCAGCCACGCCATCAACCGCGAGGAGCTCAACCAGCTGATCTATGCCGGGCAGGCCAAGCCCTATCAGGCCGCACCCCGGGAAGGATCAGCGCTCTACGACGAGAAGATGGCGACGCAATATCTGGAATATAACGTCGATCTCGCCAATCAATATCTCGACAAGGCGGGCCTGACCAAACGCGATGCCGAAGGTTTTCGTCTCGGCCAGGACGGCAAGCGGATCACTTTTGCGATCGACGCCTTGACCGGAAGCCCGATCCAGGTCGACGCCCTCGAGATGATCCAGCGCTACTGGCGGGCCGTCGGCATCGACATGCAGCCGCGCCCGGCCGAACGCTCGCTGATCTTCTCCCGCCTGCAGAACAACGACAATGATGGCCTCGGATGGGTCGGCGGCGGCGGGTACGACTTCCTCGGCCTGCTCGATCCCAAATGGTATTTTCCGCACGAATATGAATCGAGCTTCGCGACGGCCTGGGGCCTTTATTACCAGAACCCCAAGGATCCGAACGCGCAGGAACCAAGCGCTGCCGCCAAGAAGCAGATGGATCTTTACCGGCAGGTGCAGGAAGCGCCGACGCTCGAAAAGCAGCTCGCCGCCATGAAAGAACTGCTGGCGATCACCCGTGACGAGTTCTACGTGATCGGCACGAACCTGGAGCCGGATCGTGTCGGCATCGTCAAGACCAATATGCACAACGTTCCGAAGGTCATTCCCAGCACGTCCTTCTACATGACGCCGGGACCGGCAAAGCCTGAGACTTTCTACTACCAGCAGTAAAGCCACATGATCGGCGGAATGGCGTCCCTGGGCGCCATTCCCAAAGCAAGGCACAGCCCCGCCCAATCACCCATTGCGACCGGCGATCACCGGTTGAAGGAGCTTGAACATGGCCGGCTTCATCATCAGACGTCTGCTTTACATGATCCCGATGATGTTCGCGATCTCGGTCGTGACCTTCATCATCATCCAGCTGCCGCCGGGCGATTTCCTGACCGCGATGACCGCGCGTCTTGCCTCGCAGAACGAGACCATCGATCCCGGCGTCATCGCCGGCCTGCGCGAGCGCTATGGCCTCGATCAGCCTTGGACGGTGCAATATTGGAAATGGATCAGCGGCATCTTGCTGCATGGCGATTTCGGCCAGTCCCTCGATTGGAACAAGCCGGTCAGCGAATTGATCTGGGCACGCATGGGGCTGACCATGGTGGTCTCGATCACCACGCTGCTCTTCGTCTGGGCGGTGGCCTTTCCGATCGGCATCTATTCGGCCGTGCGGCAATATTCGCTCGGCGATTATTTCGCCACCTTCTTCGGCTTTCTTGGCCTTGCCATCCCGAATTTCCTGCTGGCGCTGGTGCTGATGTTCGTCTCGGCCCAGTATTTCGGCCAAAGCGTCGGCGGGCTGTTTTCGCCCCTCTATATCAACGCTGCCTGGAGCTGGGCCAAGCTCGGCGATCTCATCTCGCATATGTGGATCCCGGTCGTCGTACTCGGCACCGGTGCGACGGCGGCGCTGATCCGCATCATGCGCGCCAACCTGCTCGACGAGCTCAACAAGCCCTATGTCGACATGGCGCGCGCCCGGGGCCTGAGCGAAATCCGGCTGCTGCTGAAATACCCGGTGCGGGTGGCGCTCAACCCGTTCGTCTCGACGGTCGGCTGGGTTCTGCCGCACCTCGTCTCGGGTTCGGTGGTGGTCTCCATTGTGCTCAGCCTGCCGATCACGGGACCGCTCCTGCTCAACGCGCTTTTCGCCCAGGACATGTATCTGGCCGGCACCTTCATCCTGCTGATGAGCATGCTGACGCTGATCGGCACGCTGATCTCAGACCTGCTGCTCGCCTGGCTCGATCCACGCATTCGCAATGGCTGAGGAACAACACCGATGACCGAGCAAGCCATCGCACTGATACCTGAACGTGTTCGCAATTCCGATGCGGTCGCCGGCCAGTGGAAACTCATCTGGCGTCGCTTCCGCCGCCACCGGCTGGCGCTTGGGGCAGGGGTCGTCATCCTGCTGATTTACCTGGTCGCCCTGTTTGCTGAGGTTATCGCTCCCGTTTCATCGCAGACCTACGATTCCCGCTACACTTATGCGCCGCCCCAGCGGCTCAAAGTCGCCGGCTACGACGCGGCCGGCCAGTTTCATCCGCTCTATGTCAACGGCTATTCGATGAAGGTCGATCCGATCGCGCTCAGCCGCAATTACGTCGCTGATCCGGCCGTCGTCATTCCCGTCGGCTTCTTCGTCAAAGGTGAGCCCTATCGGTTCTGGGGACTGTTCGATTTCGACCGTCACCTGATCGGCCCGATCGAGGCGGGCAAACCCTTCTACCTGTTCGGCGCCGACCGGCTGGGGCGCGACGTCTTCAGCCGAACGGTGCACGGCACGCGCGTTTCCATGTCCGTCGGGCTGATCGGCGTGGCGATCAGCCTCGTTCTCGGCATCATCCTGGGGGGTATTTCCGGTCTTTACGGCGGCTGGGTGGATGATGTCATCCAGCGTTCGATCGAGCTCATCAACTCGATCCCGACCATCCCGCTGTGGATGGGGCTTGCGGCTGCCGTGCCGATCAGCGCCGATCCGATCCTGGTCTATCTCTGGATCACGGTCATCCTGTCGCTGATCGGCTGGACCGACCTGGCACGTGTGGTGCGCGGCCGTTTCCTGTCGCTGAAGACCGAAGACTTCGTCATTGCCGCCCATCTCGATGGCTGCTCCAGGATGCGCATCATCTGGCGGCACATGGTCCCGTCCTTCATGAGCCACATCATCGCCTCGGTCACGCTCGCCATCCCGACGATGATCCTTGCCGAAACCGCTCTCTCCTTCCTCGGCATCGGGCTCCGCCCGCCGGTGGTCAGCTGGGGCGTGCTTCTGCAGGAGGCGCAGAACATTCTCGCGGTCACGAGCGCACCCTGGCTGTTTCTTCCGGGCCTGGCGGTGATCGTCACGGTGCTTGCCCTCAATTTCCTTGGTGATGGATTACGCGATGCTGCAGATCCCTATGAATACTGACGCCAATTTCGCCGCGGCCGGCGGCCGGCAGGGGGATCGCGATCCGCTGATCGAGGTCGACGACCTCAGGACTCATTTCTTCGGCGGCGCGGGCACGGTGAGGGCGGTCGACGGCGTCTCCTTCTCCATCCCGCGCGGCAGGACGGTCTGCGTCGTCGGCGAATCCGGCTCGGGCAAGAGCATCACCGGTCGCTCGATCCTCAACCAGGTCCCGCGCGGCGGGCGGATCGTCTCGGGCGCGATCCGCTACCGGCCCGATCCGGCAGCCCCCGCGATCGATCTCGCGGCGCTCGACCCGCGCGGCCGCGATATGCGGGCGATCCGCGGTGCCCAGATCGGCCTAATCAGCCAGGAGCCGATGGCAGCTCTTTCACCCGTCCATACGATCGGCAACCAGATGATGGAGGTGATCCGCCTGCATCTGAAAATGGGAAAGAAGGAAGCGCGCGAGCATGCGATCGAAACGCTGGCTCTCGTCGGCATTCCCCGGCCGGCCGAGCGCATGGAAAGCTATGCCTTCCAGTTTTCCGGCGGCATGCGCCAGCGCGTCTGCATCGCGCTGGCGCTCGCCTGTCGTCCGAAACTGCTGATCGCCGACGAGCCGACCACGGCGCTCGATGTGACCACCCAGGCCAATATCCTCGATCTCCTCGCCTCGCTGCAGGCCGAATTCGGGCTCTCGGTGCTGTTCGTCACCCATGATCTCGGCGTGGTGGCCGAAATCGCCGACGAGGTCGTCGTCATGTATGTCGGCCGAGTGGTGGAGGCGGGTGATGTCGACACGATCTTCCATGCGCCCGTTCATCCCTACACCAAGGCCCTGCTGCAATCGGTGCCGCGCATGCACGGGCAACCGACCGAACGGCTCGCGACCATCGAGGGCATGGTGCCCTCGCGTTTCGACCGGCCCGAAGGCTGCAGCTTTCATCCCCGATGCAGGCAGGCGAGGGCGGGGCTGTGCGATCAGAAAGACCCCGAGTCCGTCGTCATCGGTGACGGGCACGTCGCCAGCTGCCTGCTTTACGAGGGAAGACAATGATGGCCGATCCCGTGACGCAGCCAAGCCCGCTGCTCGAACTGAACGATCTCAGGATGCATTTCCCTATCCGCAAGGGCGCGTTCCGACGGGTCGTCGGCCACGTCAAGGCGGTCGACGGCGTCTCGCTTCGCGTCGATGACGGCGAGACGCTTGGCATTGTCGGTGAATCCGGCTGCGGCAAGTCCACGCTCGCCCGCACCGTGCTGCGCATCTACCAGCCGACGAGCGGCGAGATCCGCTATCGCGATCGCAGGGGCGGCACGGTCGATCTCGCGGCCCTCTCCGGTCCCGCCCTCGATGAAGTCCACCGTGACCTGCGTATCGTGTTCCAGGATCCGCAATCCTCGCTCAATCCGCGTCTTCCCGTCGTCGACATTATCGGCGAGGTATTGAGCGTCAACGGCATCGCCAAGGGCCGGGAACTCGAGCACCGAGTCGCCGAGCTGATGCAGAGTGTGGGCCTGCGGCCCGAATATATGCGCCGCTACCCGCATGCCTTTTCGGGCGGCGAACGCCAGCGCATCGGAATTGCCCGGGCGCTGGCGCCCAACCCGCGCCTTGTCATCGCCGATGAGGCGGTCTCGGCGCTCGATGTCAGCGTGCAGGCTCAGACCATCAATCTCCTGCAGGATCTGCAGGAGCAGTTCGGCCTGACCTATCTTTTCGTCGCTCACGATCTCTCGGTCGTCCGGCACATCTCGGACAATATTGCCGTCATGTATGTCGGCCGGGTGGTCGAAAAGGCGCCGACGGAGCAGATCTTTTCGCGCCCGCGCCATCCCTATACCGAAGCGCTGCTTTCGGCGGTGCCCATCGCCGATCCGAGGATGCGCCGCCACGGCAAGCGCATCCGGCTGGCGGGCGAGGTCGCCGACCCCGCGCATCCGCCTCCCGGCTGCGCATTTCATCCGCGCTGCCGCTACGCCACCGAGCTTTGCAGGCAGGAGGTGCCGGCCCTGCGCGCCGTGACGGCCGATGGACACGCGGCCGCTTGTCACTACGCCGAAACCCTGTCGCTCAATCCCTTTGCCGACCGTACCGTTCCGGAGTTCAATTGATGCCTGAATTCATTCCACGCTCCGAGCAGCGTCCCATTGTGGATACCTCCTCCAGGACGCTCGATCTCATCTACTTCGATCTCCTCGCGCTTCCGTTGGATGGCCGGGAGACGCGGCGGCTGCCCTTGCACGAAAGCCTCTACGTCGTGCTGTCGGGGCAGGTGGATATCGAGGTGGATGACGTCAGCTTCGGGGCGGTGGGCCGGCGAGCCGATATCTGGCAAGGCGATGCGGACTCGGTTTACGCGCCCGTCAACGCCAACGTCCGGGTATCGGCTCGTGGCGGCCCGGCGGAAGTCGCGATTGCCGGCGGCATTTGCGACAGGCGCTACACCCCGTTCCGCGTCACGCCTGAGGAGGTCGATGCGGTCAATGTCGGCTCGCCCGATACCCACAGCCAGCGGCGGATCGTACACCTGCTCGGCCAGCGCCAGAACGGGCGCTGCGGCAATCTGCTGGTGAGTGAGCTCTATGCCGGCGAGGGCTGCTGGTCGGGCTATCCTCCCCACAAGCACGATACGGAAGACGGCGACGCCGAGACCCTGCACGAGGAACTTTATCACTACCGTTTCCAGCCGGAGACCGGCTTCGGCAGCCAGATCACTTATGACGAAAGTGGTCCGGTCAAGATCCTGATGACCCGCGATGGCGATACCGTCCTGGTCGATCGCGGCTACCACCCGACCGTCACCTCGCCCGGCCACCGGGGCTACATCTTCACCATCCTGGTCGGCAAGCATCGCCGCGGGCTGATCCAGCGCTTCGATCCCGCCCATCAGCATCTGACCAAAACCATCCCCGGCATCGATGCGATGCGCGAAAAGTTCAAATAGGCAGGCCATTGGCCGCCTGTGCCGGCAGCCGTCACCGCCAGATTTCCGTCCTAGGAGAGACGATCCATGCGTGAGCGTACGCGAATAAACGTTGATGCCGGCCAGGCCGTGCGCCCGTTCAACCGGTTCTGGCGCGGCACCGGTTTTTCGCCGGCCGAGCTGCTGCTCGAACCCGAGATGCGCCAGATGCTCGCCTATATCGGCGGCCTGCCGAATGAGGGCATCCGCTATCTGCGCGTCCATTATCTCTACAATCTGCTGCGCTCGACCGGCGGCGCCGGTTATGACTGGTCCCTGCTCGACCGGGCGCTCGACGTGATGATCGAACACCGCCTGAAGCCGTTCTTCGAGCTGATGGGCAATCCCTCGGGCCTCTTCACCGACTATGAGGACATGGATCAGGTCAAGCTCTGGCGGGATCTGGTGACGGCGACGGCGGATCGCTACGGCGCGCGTTACGGCATGGACGAATTGCGCACCTGGTACTTCGAAACGACGAACGAGGCCGATTCCGGCTGGTGGACCTATGGGATCAAGGGCTACACCAACTATTACGACGCCTGCGTCGCGGGGCTGGATGCGGTCGATCCCAACCTGCCGATGGGTGGCCCAGGTACGGCCCGCACGCTCTCGCCGATCTTTCGCGCCCTGATGGCCCATTGCGACAGCGGCACAAGCTGCCTGAGCAGCGAGGGTCCGCCGCGCCTCGACTACATCTCGATCCACGAGAAGGGCGTCAACGGCAGCAAGGACGATCTGACCCCGAAAACCCATGCCATTGTCGACCGCACGCTACTCGTCGTCGATTACATCAAGGAGCACCATCCGCGCCTTGCCGGCCTGCCGATCATCAACGACGAATGCGACCCGCAGCTCGGCTGGAGCGATCATCACAGCTGGCACGGCAAGGCCTATTATGCCGGCATCATCGCCCGCATCATCGAGCAGCACGACCGGCGCATCATCGCCCCGAAGGCGGCGAATTTCACCTTCCTCAGCAATGATCACGCTTTTATCGGCGGCTGGAGCCAGCGCACGATCTTTGCCTATTTCGGTTCGCGCAATTTCACCAAGGCGCAGTGGGAGCATAAGACTGATCTGGACAGGCTGGTCACCGACATCGACACGGCGCCGCCCTTCGACATCATCAAGAAACCCGGCCTCACATCGATGGAACTGTTGGCGACGCTCGGCGACACCGTCTGCAAGGTAACGGCCGAGCCGCCGCTGACCCCCGACCAGGATGGATTGGCGATCCTGCCGACGCGGCTGCCGGGCGGGGGTGTTTCGATCAGCCTCATCCACAGCGTTGATGCCATCAACCGTTCGGGCCGGACCGCCGTGCGCCTGGAGGTCGGCGGCCTCGCTCTCGGTCGCCATGCACTGTGCCTGCTGCGCATCGACGAGGAATTCACCAATCCGATGGAAGTCTGGGAGGCCCAGCGCGACGAAAGCAATCCGCGCGGACCCTTCGAGCCGGTGGGCGCCCCGCCCGAACCTGATGAAGCGCAGTTTGGCGAACTGCGCCGCGCCCAGGAACCGGCTTTGCTGCATCCGATCAGTGTCGTTGAATGCGGCGAGGGCCGGATCAGCGTCGATCTCGATGTACCCTTGCCGTCGCTGACGCAGGTGCTCGTCGTCCCCGACACCGGCGCGTCTCCGGCCGCACCCACCGGCCTTACCGTCGAACGCTACCGTGGTCTCGGCGGCCGGGAGGAGCGCATGCTGTTCTGGGCGGCCGGCGATAGCAGCCCCGCCATCTTCTACGATGTCCTCGTCAGCAGGGATGGCGAGACCTTTGAAAAGGTCAGCCCCGCGCCGCTGATCTCGACGGCATTCCTGCACATGTCGCCGCCGGCGGGTGCGCAATACGCGGTGCGCGCCCGGGATGCATTCGGCCGCCACAGCGAGCTCTGTGTTTCTCGTCGATGAGCAATGCAACGATGGATATCGGCCTGCCGTTACAGACGGCGGCAGAGATCACGGCGGGGCTGGGCTTCGACTGTGCCGATCTTCTTATTCGCGAGGGTCACGCCGTCTCGCCCGACCGGCCGGAGGAAATCGTCAAGGCGGTCAAGCTTTTTGCTGCGGCCGGCCTGCGCACGCCCATGGCGACCATCGACGCCACGCAGCCGGACGATGCCGCGTCCCGGCTGCTTGCTTGCTGCGGCGAGGCCGGCATTGGACAGGTTCGGCTCGGCTTCTGGCGGTATGATCCGTCGCGGCGCTGGCAGGCGCAGCTCGACGAAGCGCGCGGCGACCTCGATGGCTTCGAACACCTCGCCGACAAATTCGGCATCAAGCTGACCGTCCAGCTTCACGGCGGGACCCTGCACGCCTCGGGTGCGCTCGCCGCGCAACTGCTGGCGGGGAGCGATCCGATCAGGATCGGCGCCTATCCCGATCCGGCCAACCAGCTCATTCGCGAGGGCAGCGAGGACTGGCGTCTGACCCTCGACCTTCTCGAACCGTGGTTCTGCTGCATCGGCGTCAAGAATTGCGGCTGGTTTCCCGGCGCCTACGGCGCCCATGGTCAGCGCGCATGGCATTCGGACTGGTATGGGCTCGACGAGGGCATGGTGCCCTGGAACGATATCGTCCCGTATCTCATCGCCACCGGATTTGCCGGCGTGCTCTCGATGCATTCGCAATACCGGGTTCCCCGGGACCAGGCGCTCGCCAAGGCTCGCGCCGATCTTGCCCATCTCAGGCGCCTCGTCGCCGCAGCGAAAGAGTAGAACCATGAGCAAACAGGCTCCCATCATCGCCGTCCTTTTGACCGAAAAGACCCGCCGCATGATGCTGGACGATGCGGCGACCGCCCGGTTGAGCGGCCTCGGCGAGGTGCGCTGGCCGGCCGGCGCCACGATCGATGCCGCCGATGCCGACCGGTTGCTGCAGGGCGCTACGGCATGCCTGACCGGATGGGGCACGCCGCCCTTCGATCCGGCCGCGCGCCAGCGCCATCCGCAACTTGCCCTCGTTGCCCATTCGGCCGGCAGCATCCGCACGCTCGTTCCCGCCCGTCTGTTCGATGACGGCCTGCGCGTGAGCCATGCCGCCTCGAAAATTGCCGCCTCGGTTGCCGAATTCGTCGTCGCCGAAGCGCTTCTCGCCATGCGCGGCATTCACCGGCTGCATCATCGATTGCGTAGAGGCGGTGAATGGCTCGATGTCCGCGCCGCCGTGCCGCAAAGATTGCTCGGCGCCAGAACGGTCGGTATTGTCGGGGCCGGATATGTCGGGCGGGCAGCCATGCGTCTGCTCGTCCCATTCGGCTGCCGCGTGCTTGTCGTCGATCCCTATCTCGACGACGGCGAGGCCGCAGCGCTCGGCGTCGTCAGAACAGGATTGGACGACGCGCTTGCCCAGAGCGATGTGATTTCCCTGCATGCGCCCGTCCTGCCCGAGACGCGCCGGATGATCGGCGCCCGCGAACTGGCGCTGCTGCGTCCAGGCGCGCTGTTCATCAACACGGCGCGGGCCGAGCTGGTCGACGAAGCCGCATTGCTCGCCGAAATCAGGTCCGGCCGCATCGAGGCGGCTCTCGATGTCTTCGATCAAGAGCCGCTGCCTCAGGACAGTCCGTTCCGCGACCCTCAGCTTACGAATATCACCATTTCGCCGCATGCCGCCGGCCACACCGAAGAGGCACATTTCGCCCAAGGGCAGGCCATGGTCGACGAGATCGGCCGGCTGTTGCGCCGTGAACCGCTTCAGCACGAAGTGTCGCGCGCCATGCTCGAGCGGATGGCGTGACCATGGACCGAAGCATCGGAGGTTCCGTGACCGCGCCGCGTGTCAGAATCGTCGAGATCGACGCCTTCGAGCGCGATATCAGGCTGCGCCTGCCGTTTCGCTTCGGTGCGGCAACCCTCGAAAAGGCGCCGCAGGCCTTCCTCAGAGTGCGCGTCGAGGACGAGGAGGGGAAAACCGCCATCGGCGCTGCCGCCGAAATGATGGTGCCGAAATGGTTCGATAAAAACCCAGCGCTGACGCCGGCGCAGAATGTCGATCAATTGCGCGGCTCGATCCGCACCGCGGCCGCAGCATCGCTCGAAGCGTCCGCGCCGGCGACATTGTTTGCCGCTGCCCGCCTGAACGAGATGGAAACCGCCCGCCGCCTGCCTGGAAATCCTTTGGCCGCCGGTTTCGGCCCTTCGCTGATCGCCCGCGCGGCACTCGATGCCTATTGCCGCCTTGCCGGCATTTCCTTCTTCGATGCGGTGCGTTGCAATCTCGTCGGCATCGGCGGCCCGATGCTATCAGGCGATATCGACGTGGATGCCGCCTCGACGATGCTCGCCGGCCTTCGCCCTGCCAGCTCGATTTCGGCCCGGCATACGATCGGACTGCTCGACCCCATTACCGAGGACGAGATCGTCGATCCTGTCGGCGATGGCCTGCCGGAAAGTCTCCAGGCAGTGATTGCCCGTTATGGCAACCGCTGGTTCAAGATCAAGCTTTCCGGCGCGGCCGATGCCGATATCGACCGCCTCGCGCGGATCGCCGCCGTGCTGGACCGCCTGCCGGACTATCGGGTAACGGTCGATGGCAATGAACAGTTCACAGCAGTCGACGAGCTTGCTGCCCTGCTGGTGCGGATCGCGGCCACGCCGAGGCTGGCGCGGCTAAGTGCGGCCATTGCCTTTGTCGAGCAGCCGTTCTCGCGCGCGATCACCATGGAAACACCGCTCGGGAATCTGGCCGCGGAACTGCCCTTCCTGATCGACGAGAGCGACGAGGGTGATGGCGCTTTCGCGCGTGCGCGGACACTTGGTTATACCGGCGTCTCCTCGAAGACCTGCAAGGGCATTTACCGCTCGCTGCTGAAAGCGATCCGCATCAAAACGGCAGGCGTGCCGGGGTTGTTTCTCTCCGGCGAGGATCTGACCTGCCAGGCCGGGCTTGCCGTGCAGCAGGATCTGGCGCTGGTTTCGCTGCTCGGCCTCTCCCATGTCGAGCGCAACGGCCATCATTATGTGGCCGGCATGCAGAGCGCGCCGCAGGCGGAGAAGGTGCATTTTGCCGCTGCCCATTCCGATCTCTACGAGCAGGGGCGGGAGGGGCCGCTGCTGTCGATCCGCGACGGCCGGATCGCCATCGCTTCGCTCGGTGCCGTCGGCTACGCGAGCGGCGCTTTACCCGATTTCGGATCGATGAAGCCATTGTCGTGAGACTTGGCAACATTCAGCATAGGCAGCAGCGCTGCTCTGTTGAATTGGGAGATCGGATCACCCCGTTCCACCAATTGATATGTCTCCTGACAGGGCATCACGCTCTTTCCGAACCATTTCTGTAGCTCCTGACTGGGATGCAGGACGCGCAGGCGGCTTGAGGCCGCCTGCGGGGGAGTACGTCCCGCGGTCTTGTTCCCGTGGGGGAGAGAACGCGACCGAAGAGCTTGCCGTCACTGGCTGTTGCCTTGTCGGGCAGCGGACATCATCTCTGACCTTGCCCTCTTCTTGCCTGCTCGGGCTGGAAGGCGATCGCTGCGTGATCGTTGGACGCATGCGGCTTATCCCCGGCGATGTCCTGGGCCAGTCCGAGCCGGCGCAGGACCCGTTTGAGGATCTGTTCGAAATCGTCGACGAAGGTGAAGATGACGGGGATGACGATCAGGCTGAGCAGCGTCGACATCACCACACCGCCGATCACTACGATCGCCATCGGCTGGCGGAAGCTGGAATCGCCGCCCATCAGACTGAGTGCGGCCGGCAGCATGCCCGAAGCCATGGCGATGGTGGTCATGACGATCGGCCGTGCGCGCTTGTGGCAGGCATCCACCAAGGCGTCGAATCTGGTCATGCCCCGTTGGCGCGACATGATCGCATATTCGATGAGCAGGATGGAGTTCTTCGTCACCACGCCCATCAGCATGAGCAGGCCGATGACCGCAGGCATGGAGAAGCTCGTTCCGGTCAGCACCAGCGGCAGCAGCGCGCCGCCGAGCGAGAGCGGAAGAGCCATCAGCAGGGTGACGGGCTGCAGGAAATCGTGGAAGAGCAGGACGAGGACCGCATAGATGCAGAACACGCCGATTGCCATGGCAAGAGCAAAGCTCTGGAACAATTCCGAACTGCGCTGAAGTTCGCCCTGTTCGACCAGGGTGACGCCCGCCGGCAGATGCTGGAGGGCAGGCAGTGCCTGCGCCTCACGGTTGACGTCGCCGAGAACGCGGCCGTTGAGTTCGACGGAAAGGGTGACATTGCGCATCCGATCTATGCGGTAGATCTCAGAGGGGCTGCCGCCGATCTTCACATCGGCAATCGATCCGAGATCGACGTTGCCGTTCGTCCCCACCACCCGCATGTTCTTGATGTCATCCAGATTGGTGCGCGTCTCGGGCGAGAAGCGGACGACGATGGGGATTTGCCGCTGAGACAGGTTGAGCTTCGGCAGATCGGAGGAATATTCCCCGTTCGTCGCCACGCGCGCAGCCTCGGCGATAGCGCTCGACGTGACCCCGAGCGCGGCGCTGCGTGCAAAGTCTGGCGTGATCTGGATCTCGGGCGCCTGCCGGGCCGCGGTCGACGTCACGGCGCCGATGCCCTGCAGCGAGCGGAGCTGTTCCTCGAGTGCCGTGCTGGCGCTGTCGAGGACGTTCGCATCGTCGCTTGCGAGCGTGATCTCGAGCTTCGTGCCATTGCCGCCGCCGCCGACCTCCACACGCACGCCGGGGAGGACGGAAAGTGCCTGTCGGATGTCGTTTTCGATTTCCGATTGCTTGCGGTCGCGCTCGTCGATGGGCGGCAGCACGGCAACGATCGTCGCCGATCCGACATCGCTCGTGGTGCTGGCGTCGGGGCCACCGCCCGATGAGGTCGAACCGACGGCGGAAAAGACATGCGTCACGTCGGGAAGCTTGCCGATAATATCGGCGGCCTTCCTGGCCGTGGCATCCGTCTGCTCGATGGTGGCGCCCGGCTGCATGGTGAGGGTGATCTGGGTTCGCGCGTCGTCGGACGCCGGCAGGAAGCCCGATTTCAGCAAGGGGATGGTCGCAAGCGACAGCGCCACGACGACAGCGGTGACGGCCACGGTCGTCTTCCTGCGGTTTATGGCGGCCTTCACGATTGATATATATGCACGCATGATGCGGCCATCCTTCTCCTCGGTCGGATGGGCCTTCATGAAATAGGCGGCCATCATCGGCGTCAGCAGGCGCGCGACCACGAGCGAGGCGAGGACGGCGACGGCGGCGGTGATGCCGAACTGACGGAAAATGAGGCCCGGTATGCCGCTCATGAAGGCCGTCGGCAGGAAGACCGAGACCAGCGTGAAGGTGGTTGCGATAACGGCAAGCCCGATCTCGTTGGCGGCTTCGAGGGCGGCATCGATCGGCCGTTTGCCCATCTGCAAGTGGCGGGCGATGTTCTCGATCTCGACGATGGCATCGTCGACGAGGATGCCGACCACCAGCGACAGCGCAAGCAGCGTGACGATATTCAGGCTGAAGTCGGCGAAATACATCACAAGGAAGGTCGGTATGACAGACAAGGGCAGCGCCACGGCCGACAGGATCGTCGCCCGCCAGTCCCGCAGGAAAAGCCAGACGACGATGATCGCCAGGATCGCACCTTCGTAGAGCATGTGCATCGAACCGTCGTAATTGCCGATGATCGGTCCGATCGTGCTGTAAGCCTCGTCGATCTCAACGTTGGAGTGCTTGGCTGCGAACGCCTTGACCGCCTGGTCGACGTCGGCGGCAACACCGCTGTCGGAAAATCCGTTTGAGCGTTTGATCTCGATCGCGATCACCGGCTTGCCGTCGAGATAGGCCATCGAGGAGCGGTCGGCGAAGCTGTCGGTGACGGATGCCACGTCATCGAGGCGAACCTGCTGGCCGTTCGCCAGGGGAATTTTGAGCCCCTTCAGCGCCTCGACCGATGGCAGGGCGCCGAGCGTGCGCAAGGTCTGGCGGGTGCCGCCGATTTCGCCGAGGCCGCCCGACGTATCCGTCTGCACCGCCTTCAGCTGCGACGAGACGGTGGCCGCAGTGACGCCGAGCGACGCCATCGTCGCGGGATCGAGATCCACATGAACCTCGCGATCGATCCCGCCGATGCGGTTGACCTGCCCGACGCCGGATACCGACAGCAGCGCCTTGGTCAGATCATTGTCGACGAACCAGGAAAGTTCGGTCTCGTTGAGAGCGGTGGAGCGGACGGCATAGGTGACCAAAGGGGAGCTCTGCACCGTGACCTTGCTGACGCTGGGTGTTTCCATCTGCGCCGGCAGATCGCCCTTGACGCTGTCGACGGCATTGCGGACTTCGTTCAGGGCCGTTTCGCTGTCTTTTTCCAGCTTGAAGGACACCTTGATCGAGACGGTGCCGTCCGTGATTGTCGTGGTGGTATGGTCGAGATAGCTGAGGGCGGCAAGACCATCCTCGATCTTGCGGGCGACCTCGGTTTCGAGCTGCGTCGGTGCGGCGCCTTCGAGCGTGGCGGTGACGTTGATCGTGGGAAGGTCCATATCGGGGAAGTTCTGGATCGGCAGCTGCTTGAAGGCCAACAGTCCGCCGACGGTCAGCATCGCAAACAGCAATATCGCCGGTACGGGATTGCGGATCGACCAGGATGAGAAGTTCATCAGTTTTTCTCCGCAATCTTCACGAGGTCATTGTCCGACAGGAAGGCGCCGCCCGAGGTCACCACCTTCGACGAGCGGTCGATGCCGGAGACGATTTCCACCTCGCCATTGTTGCGGCGGCCCGTTTCCACCCTGACCCTTTGCACCCGCTGATCCTCGCCTGAAGTGAAGAGGTAGCTGATCCCGTCCCGGAACACGATCGCCGTCTCGGGTACGGTCAGCGCTGGAGAGGTCTGCAATTCGATGTTGCCGGTGACATAGAGGCCGGTGCGCGGACGGGCATCGGCGGGAAGTGCGACATAGACGATTGCCCGGCTGGTGTCGGTGCTGACCGAAGGCCCGACGAGCCTTACCTTGCCATCGATGACCTGGCCGTCCGGCCCGTTGATCTTGACGCGCAAGCCTTCGGAAATACGCAAGAGATAGCGCGCGGAAATCTCGGCCTGCCATTCGACACGCTGCTGGCGGACCATGCGGAACAGCTCCGTGCCGGCGGAGACGACGGCGCCGAGATCGGCGGAACGGGAGGTTATGAGGCCGTCGTCGACGGCCGTGATCGTGGTCTGCGCAAGCTTGATCTTTTCGCTGTCGAGTGCGGCCTCTTCGGATGAAAGGCTTGCCGTCGCCGTCTGCTCGTCGGCCAGGTATTCGACGATCTTCTCGTCGGAAAGCGCGCCGGAAGGACGCAGCTGCCGCGCCCGGTCGGCATTGGCCTTGGCCTTCGAAAGACTTGCCTTGGCGTTCTCGACGGCCGCCTCCTGCTTGCGAAGATCAGCGAGCACGCTTTCCTGGGAAAGCCGGACGAGCGTCTGTCCCTTCGTGACCACGGACCCGACGTCGACCAGGACATCGGTGATGCGCAGGCCGCTGGTTTCGGAGGCGATGACCGCTTCCTGCCACGGTTTCAGCCATCCGCTCGCCGGAACGGTCTCCGGCCAGTCCCGTTGCATCGGCGCCGTCAGAGAGACGGTGAGAGCGGTTGCGGGGGCCTGTTCCGCCATGACAAAACGAACGGAGGAGACCATAGCTGCCGCGACAAGCGCAGTGGCAAGTATTCTGGATGGTTTTCTCAACAAAGCATTCCTTGTGGTCAAAGGCATCGATGCCTTTGCGTTCCGCGCGAATGCGACGAAGGACTGCCGCTGATGTCGAGGCGACCCGTCCTGGTGCGCATCCATGTCATGGGAGGATAAGTAACGGGGCGAACGTTAAGCGCGGTCAAGTTAGTGTTAAGTTAGGTAAAACTTGGCCGCGTGAGCGTGTTTGTGCGGTATGGCTTGCTCGGATTCGAGGATGATGCCGAAAAGCGTGAGCGGTTTTCGGACGACATCATGCTCTCACTCTTTAATGTAGAACAGGGTTCAGATTTTGGGCCGAGCCGGCCTAAAATCATCCTGTTCTAATGACGGACAACGCAAATGAACAAGGTTCTCCTGATCGACGACGATGCCGAGCTGACGACGCTTCTGCAGGAATATCTGGTCGAAGAAGGATATGACGTCGTGACGGATACGGACGGCCGTGCCGCCATTGCCGCGGCCGCCGGCAATACGGTCGATATCATCGTTCTCGACATCATGATGCCGCGGATGAACGGGATCGAGGTGCTGCAGCGGATCAGGAAGCTGAGCCAGGTTCCCGTCCTGATGCTGACGGCAAGAGGCGATGACGTCGACAGGATATCGGGCCTCAATCTCGGCGCTGACGACTATGTGCCGAAACCCTGCTCGCCGGGCGAACTGGCGGCAAGGCTGCGCGCCATCCTGCGCCGCGCGGGTCCGCCGGCGGCGGGTGTGCCGACCGAGACGGTGAGGGCCGGGCAGCTCGTGATCCATTCCGGTAATAGAAGCGCCGAATGGCGCGGCGAGACCTTGGAGCTGACCGGCACCGAATTCAGCCTGCTCGAAGTCCTCGCCCGCAGCGCCGGCCAGCTGGTGTCGAAGCAGGAGATTTCGAAGCGGGCCTTTGGAAAACCGCTCACGCCGTTCGATCGCCGTATCGACGTCCACATCAGCAGCGTTCGCCAGAAGCTCGGGCTGCGGGAGGACGGGCAATCCTGGATCCAGTCCGTCCGCGGCCAGGGCTATCAACTTCTCGTGGACTGACCATGCCCCGGCTTTTCTGGAAATTCTTCAGGATCATCTGGCTGACTCTGGCGGCAAGCCTTGCTGCCATTATCCTTATCGTCAAACTCCTTCAGGCGGTTCCCTTCGCAAGCGAGCTGGAACATGAGCGGCGGACGCTGGTGCTGAACCTGACTGCAAATATTCTGGCTGAGGACGGCGAAGCCGCCGCTGCGCGTTTCGTGACCACAAGCGAGAAGACGCAGCCGCTTGGCCTAACGCTGTCGAAGCCTGCCGAGGCCGATGCCTGCGCCGAGAAGAACACGGTCACCACCCGATCCGTGCCGAAGGATGGAGTCTGCTATCGGCTTTCCGTGTCGGCTCCGGCCGGCTCTACCTTCGACAGCCTTGGCCCATTCCTACCGTGGCTCACCATCCTGGTCGCCAGCACGATCGCGGCTGGCGCACTGGCGCGATACCTCATTCGTCCTGTCGTGCATCTGCGCGACGGCTTGAGCGCACTTGCCCATGGCCGTTTTGACTTTCGCATCGGCGACAAGATGGCCGGGCGAAAGGATGAAGTCACCGCACTTGCCTATGATTTCGATGCGAGCGCCGCCCGGCTTCAGGAGCTTCAGGATGCGCAGCAGAGGTTGTTCCATGACGTCTCCCACGAACTGCGCTCGCCTTTGTCCCGCCTGCAGGCAGCCGTCGGCGTGCTCCGACAGAGCCCGGCCAAACTCGGCGTTATGCTGGACCGGATGGACCGGGAGGTCGAACGGCTCGATACGCTGGTGGGTGAGGTTCTGACCCTTGCGAGGTTGACGGCGGGAACCGGCCGGCCGCTGAAGACGCAGACCCTCGACATCATCGAGCTCCTCAACGAAATTCTCGGCGACGCGGCATTCGAAGCCCAGGCGCGCGAGGTCGCGATCACGACGAGCGTCGACGGTATCTTCCGTGCCGAGGTGGAAGGAGAACTGATCTACAGGGCGCTCGAAAACGTCGTGCGCAATGCCGTCAAGTACAGCTCCGAGGATTCACACGTAACGGTCGCCTGTGAGACGATAGCCGATCGCCTCAGGATCTGCGTCACCGATCAGGGGCCAGGCGTCGGGCGGGATGAGCTCGAACGGATCTTCCAGCCGTTTTCCCGCGGCAAGGATGCCATGCCGCGCGGTGGATATGGTCTCGGCCTTGCTATCGCCAGGCAGGCGATCGAGCGCCATGGCGGGCGCGTGCACGCGTCATTGCCCGAGGCCGGCGGCCTGGCGATCACACTCGAGCTTCCGAGGCGGCCGATGCCTTATGGTGCGACCGGCGGTGAAAGCTGATCAGCATCGCTCGACAGGGCGGTGCCGGATTTTACCTAACTTTACAGTTTCTTAACCGCCATTAACGCTGGTCTGGCTAAGCCTGAGGGACGATCCCGGTTCAGAAGGTTTGCCCGTGAGTACGTCGCTTCGCACAAGAATTTCATCCCTCCGCTACGCCGCCTCCGCACTGACACTTCTGCTGGCAGGTTGCGTCAGCGGTCCGGATCACGTCCCCCCGCAAATGCCGCTTCCCGCGAAATTCGAAGAGGGGGGCAACAAGAGCAACGGCAGTGTCGTGAAGGCTGAGTGGTGGACGGCCTATCGCGACAAGCGGCTCGACGGTCTGGTGACCCATGGCCTTCGCGAGAACCTCGATGTGCTGCAGGCGCTCGAAAGCATCAATTCGGCCTCCGCCAACGTCACCGTTGCCGGCGCCGGCGGCCTGCCGAGCCTGACCGTCGGCGCATCGCATACGCTGTCCGGCGAGAAAGGGCAGCTGCGCACGAGCGTGGGCACCACGAACACATCAGGCGGCGAAGCCAGCCTTTCCTGGCTGCTCGACTTTTTCGGCCAGTATCGTCGCTCCAGGGAAAGTGCAATCGCCTCGCTCGGCGCCGCTTATGCGACCGCCGACAATGCTAAGCTCACCTTCCTGAAGGACCTCGTCGAGAGCTATATCGACGCCCGCTACTACCAGGAGCGCATCGCGCTGTCGCAGGCGAGTTTGAAATCCCGCCAGCAGACGTATGAACTCACGCAGCTGCAGCTGAAAGCTGGTGCGGCTTCCCGCCTTGATGTCGTTCAGGCCGAGGGCCTGGTACAGTCGACGAAGTCGGAAATTCCCGGCCTCCAGCAGAGCTTCACGAAATCGGCCCATCATATCGCAACGCTCATCGGGATGCCGGCGTCTTCGCTGATGGGAGAGCTGCAGAAGAGTGCGGGTCAGCCGGTCTTCCGCGGCGACATTCGCGCCGGTATTCCTGCCGACCTCATCCGTAACCGTCCCGATATCCGCAAGGCCGAACGCGAGCTGGCGGCCGCCGTCGCCGATATCGGCGCGGCCGAAGCCCAGCTCCACCCGTCGATCTCGCTCTCCGGCTCGATTTCGCCGAGCTGGGTCAAATCATCGGGCGCCAGCGGTGGAAGTCTGACCAGCTGGTCCTTCGGGCCATCGCTCAACCTGCCGATCTTCGATGGCGGCACGTTGCGGGCCAATGTCGAGATCGAGAAGTCTGATGCCAGGACCCAGTATCTCGCCTGGAAAGCGGCGGTGCTGAACGGCGTCGAAGAAGTCGAAAACGCACTGACGGCCGTTCGTCGCGACACGCAGACGCTGGAGCCGCTGCGCCGGCAGGTCGATACGGCGCAGGAGTCGCTCGCTCTTTCGACTACGAGTTACAAGGATGGCGCCTCGTCGCTGCTTGATGTCCTCGACGCCCAGCGTTCGGTCTCCGATGCTGAGGCGAGCCTTGCCGCCACGGTGCAGCAGGTCGCCAAGGACTATGTCGACCTTTACGTTGCCATCGGCGCCGGTTACCTCGAACCGGAGCATGTCGCCGCCAAGCAAACCGCAAAGTCGGGCTAATCTGCACTCTATCGTCCGGCGCTCTTCAGAACGCGGGTCGCGAGCTTCAGATGCGGCAAATCGAGCATGCGCCCGTCAAGCTGGATGACGCCGGCCTCGGGACTGGCGGCAAAGGCGGCGGCGACCTTCTCCGCCCAGGCGATTTCGAAGGCATCTGGCGTGAAGGCGTGATTGATCGTTTCGACCTGACCCGGATGGATGGCCATCATGCCGGAGAAGCCGTCGCGCCGGGCGCGGCCGACATAGGACCGCAGGCCATTGAGATCGCGAAAATCGGGATAGACGGTATCGATCGCCGGAACGGTCGCGGCATGGGCTGCAAATAGCGTGAGCGAGCGGGCAAGCTCGTAAGGCGGCGTATAGCGGCCGTCCGTCCTGCGCGCGGTCGTAGCCCCGATCGCGGCCGGCAGATCCTCGGCGCCCCAGGTCAGGCCGCAGAGCTTGTCCGAGACCTCCCGATAGCTGCCGATCTCGAAGATCGCCGATGGCGTTTCCGTCGCGATCGGCAGGATGGGAATAGTAGCGGCGAGGGCGCTTGCAAGCTTCAGCACGGAAGCAGCGCCCTCGGCCTTCGGCAGCATGAGCGCGAAAGGCTGAAGGCCGCTTAAGGCGGCGAGGTCGTCTTCGAATTCCGGCGAGGCGAGGGGATTGATGCGGATAAGGAGCTTGGTCTCGCCGGCATGGCGCTGCACGAATTCGTGCACGCTGTAGCGCGACTTTGGTTTATTGGCTGGTGCGACGGAATCTTCCAGATCGAGAATGACGGCATCGGCGCCCGATGTGAGCGCTTTTTCGAAACGTTCCGGCCGGTCGCCGGGCACGAAGAGCAGCGAACGCAGCCTCATGATGGCTTCCCCTTCAGCATGGCGGTACGCAGGCACTGGCAGACGATCTCGTTACGCTGGTTCAAGGTGATGTGTCGGAAGGTGACGATGCCGGCGTCGGGGCGGGAGTTCGAGCGGCGCAGCTCCGTCACTTCGGTTTCTACCCGCAGCGTATCGCCGATGAAGACCGGTTTCGGCATTGTCACCTTGTCATAGCCGAGATTGGCGACGAGCGTGCCGAGCGTGGTGTCACTGACCGAAAGACCGACGGTCAGCGCGAAGGTGAAGGTGCCGTTGACGACGATCCGGCCGAACTCGGTGCCGGCCGCATATTCCGCATCGAGATGCAGCGGCTGCGGATTGTGGGAGAGTGTCGTAAACAGCAGATTGTCGGTCTCGGTGACCGTGCGGCGAATGTCGTGGGCGATCCGGTCGCCGACCGTCCATTCGTCGAAATAGCGGCCGGCCATCACTCCTCTCCCTTCATGACGGTGACGACCGGCTGGTTTTCCGAGACCCTGGTTCCGGGGGAAACCTGCAGTTTTCCCACAATACCGTCGAAAGGCGCCCGCAGCGTATGCTCCATCTTCATGGCTTCGACCGTCAGCAGGCGATCGCCTTTGGCGACCGCGTCGCCCTCAGTGACGTCAACCGAAATGACGAGGCCCGGCATGGGCGAAAGGATGGTGCCGTCGCCCACGCCGTGGTTCGCCTCGACCTCACCCGCATGGGGCAGGCCGATCGACCAGGCATTGCCCGCATCGAATAGCACTGTCGCCTCGTCTATCTCGATGGCACTTGTTTCGAGGTTGCCGCGTGCGCGTCCCCAATGGAGATGACCGTCGATGCGCACCCGCACGCGGCTGTCGCTTGGCCCAGCGATGCGGAAGCCGGTCAGCGCAGACCAGGGATCGCCAACCATGCCCTTCGAAAGTGCCGTGGCTGCTTTGTCGATGACGGTTTCATCCGGCTCGCTGGCCACGAGGCTTTCGCCATGGCGGTCGAGGAAGCCGGTATCAATCCTTGCGGCGCGAAAATCGGGGTCAACAGCGATGCGGGCGAGGAGCCCGGCATTGGATCTGACCGGCCATACCTCGATGCCGGCACAAGCAACTGCGAGCTTCGAAAGGGCCGCTTCACGGTTCGGTCCATGCGCAATAATCTTGGCGATCATCGGGTCGTAGAAGTCGGTGATCTCATCGCCCTCAACGACGCCACTGTCGACGCGAACCGCTTGAGGCAGCCTGAGATGATCAAGCCGGCCGGTCGAGGGCAGGTAGCCGGCGGCCGGATTTTCGGCATAGAGCCGGGCTTCGAAGGCCCAGCCCTTCATGGTGATCTCGTCCTGGCTTTTCGGCAGCGGCTCGCCGCTCGCGACCTTCAGCTGCCAGAGGACCAGATCTTCGCCGGTGATTGCCTCTGTGACAGGATGTTCCACCTGCAGGCGCGTATTCATCTCCATGAACCAGATGCGGTCGGGATCGAGGCCCGAGGAAGCGTCGGCGATGAATTCGATGGTGCCGGCGCCGACATAGTTTACCGCTCTTGCGGCCTTTACCGCCGCCTCGCAGATTGCCGCGCGCGTGGCGGCATCAAGGCCAGGGGCAGGGGCCTCTTCGATGACCTTCTGGTGACGGCGCTGCAGCGAACAATCGCGTTCGAAAAGATGAACGAAATTGCCTGATTTGTCGGCGAAGACCTGCACCTCGATATGGCGCGGATTGGCGATATAGCGCTCGATCAGAACACGGTCGTCGCCGAAAGAGGCGGCTGCCTCGCGGCGGCAGGAGGCGAGACCTTCGGCAAAATCCTGCGGCCGGTCGACGCGGCGCATGCCCTTGCCGCCGCCGCCAGCGACGGCCTTGATCAGCACGGGATAACTGATGGTATCGGCCTCGGCGGCAAGCCGCTTTTCGCTCTGATCCGGTCCCAGATAACCGGGGGTCACGGGCACGCCTGCCGCCTGCATCAATTGTTTGGCGGCGTCCTTCAGCCCCATGGCGCGGATGGCGGCCGGCGGCGCGCCGACCCAGATTATGCCCGCCTTTTCGACCGCTTCGGCAAAATCCGCATTTTCCGACAGGAAACCGTAACCGGGATGGATGGCGGCAGCGCCGCTTTTTCGGGCGGCTTCCAGGATGCGCACCTCGGAGAGATAGCTTTCGCGGGCCGGCGGCGGGCCGATGGCGATTGCCTCGTCCGCTTCTCTCACGAAAGGCAGGCCGGCATCGGCCTCGGAATAGATGGCAATGGTGCGCATGCCGAGTATCTTCGCGGTGCGGATGATGCGGCGGGCGATCTCGCCCCGGTTGGCAATGAGAAGACTTTCCATCATCGCCGCCTCACATCCTGAATAGGCCGAAGCGCGGCCCTTTCGGGATCGGCGCATTTAGGCAGGCGGAAAAGGCCAGGCCGAGCACATCGCGTGTCTGGCGCGGGTCGATGATGCCGTCGTCCCAGAGGCGGGCTGTGGCAAAATAGGGATTGCCCTCGGCCTCGTAGCCCGCACGGATCGGCGCCTTGAACGCCTCTTCCTCGGCGGCCGGCCAATCCTCGCCGCGCGCTTCCATCGCGTCGCGGCGGATGGTGGCAAGCACCGAGGCCGCCTGTTCGCCGCCCATGACGCTGATGCGGCTGTTCGGCCAGGTGAAGAGGAAGCGCGGGCGATAGGCGCGGCCGCACATGCCGTAATTGCCGGCGCCGAAGCTGCCGCCGATGATGACGGTGACTTTCGGCACGGTGGCGGTCGCAACCGCCGTCACCAGCTTCGCTCCGTCCTTGGCGATGCCGCCGGCCTCATAACGGCCGCCGACCATGAAGCCGGAAATGTTCTGCAGAAAGAGCAGGGGCACGCGGCGCTGGCAGGCGAGCTCGATGAAATGCGCGCCCTTCAGCGCGCTTTCGGAAAAGAGCACGCCGTTATTGGCGATGACGGCGACGGGCATGCCCCAGATGCGGGCGAAGCCGCAGACGAGGGTGCCGCCGTATAGCGGCTTAAACTCATGCAGTTCCGAGCCATCGACAATCCGGCCGATCACCTCGCGCACGTCATAGGGTGAGCGCACGTCATCCGGAATGAGACCGCAGAGATCCTCGGGATCAAGCTTCGGCGGCCGCGGAGGCTGAATGTCGATATCAACCGATTTAACGCTGTTGAGGCTGGCGACGATATCGCGCACCAGAAGCAGCGCATGTTCGTCGTTTTCGGCGACATGGTCGACGACGCCGGAGCGGCGGCCATGGGTTTCGGCGCCGCCGAGCTCTTCGGCCGAGATGATTTCGCCGGTCGCGGCTTTGACCAGCGGCGGGCCGGCAAGGAAGATCGTGCCCTGATTGCGCACGATCACCGTTTCGTCGGACATGGCGGGAACATAGGCACCGCCGGCGGTGCAGCTTCCCATGACGCAGGCAATCTGGGCAATGCCTTCGGCCGACATCTGCGCCTGGTTGTAGAAGATCGCGCCGAAATGATCGCGGTCGGGAAAGACCTCGGCCTGATGCGGCAGATTGGCGCCGCCGCTATCGACCAGATAAAGGCAGGGCAGCCGGTTCTGCATGGCGATTTCCTGCGCCCTAAGATGTTTCTTCACCGTCATCGGAAAATAGGCGCCGCCCTTTACCGTCGCGTCATTGGCGACGATCATGACCTCACGGCCGGATACGCGGCCGATGCCCGATATGATGCCGGCGCCCGGCGCCTCGTCGCCATACATTCCGTTGGCCGCCAGCGCGCCGACCTCCAGGAAGGGGCTGCCGGCATCGATCAGCAGCTGAATGCGGTCGCGGGGCAGGAGCTTGCCCTTGCTTGTGTGACGTTCACGGGCCGATTGCGCGCCGCCCTCGCGCGCCTTTGCCGAGCGCTCGTAGAGCTCGTCGATAAGCGCCTTGTTCTTGATGGCATTGGCTTTGAAGGTCTCGCTGTCGCGATCGATCGCGGTCGAAATCACCGTCATGATGCGATGAGCTCCCGGCCGATCAGGTAGCGGCGGATTTCGTTGGTACCGGCCCCGATATCGTAGAGCTTGGCGTCGCGCAGGAAACGCTCGACCGGCCATTCCTTGGTATAGCCGGCGCCGCCGAGCGCCTGGATCGCCTCCAGCGACACCTTCACGGCATTCTCGCTGGCAAAGAGGATCGCGGCCGCCGCGTCGGTGCGCGTGGCACGGCCAGCGTCGCAGGCGCGGGCGACGGAATAGACATAGGCGCGCGACGAGTTCAGCGCCACATACATATCTGCGATCTTGGCCTGCATCAGCTGGAAATCGCCGATCGGTTTGCCGAACTGCTTGCGATCGCGCACATAAGGCAGCACGACATCGAGGCAGGCCTGCATGATGCCGAGCGGACCGCCGGCAAGCACGGCGCGCTCGTAATCGAGACCGGACATCAGGATCTTCACGCCTTCGCCTTCCCGGCCCATCAGCGCCTCGGCCGGCACCTCGCAATCCTCAAAGACCAGCTCGGCCGTATCGCTGCCGCGCATGCCAAGCTTGGAGAGCTTCTTGGAGACGCTGAAGCCGGGCATGCCCTTCTCGATGATGAAAGCGGAAATGCCTTTCGGACCGGCGGCGGGATCGGTCTTGGCATAGACGACGAGGACGTCGGCATGCGGCGCATTGGTGATCCAGAATTTGGTGCCGTTCAGAATGTAGCGGGCGCCCTTGCGCTCGGCCCGCAACCGCATCGAGACGACATCGGAGCCGGCGCCGGCTTCGGACATCGCAAGTGAGCCGACGTGCTCGCCGGAGATCAGCTTCGGCAGATGGCGGCGCTTCTGTTCCGGCGAGGCCCAGCGGCGGATCTGGTTGACGCAGAGATTGGAATGGGCGCCGTAACTTAAGCCCACCGAGGCTGAGGCGCGCGACACTTCCTCCATCGCGACGACATGCTCGAGATAGCCGAGACCGGCGCCACCGAATTCCTCCTCGACGGTGATCCCATGCAGGCCGAGCGCCCCCATCTGGGGCCAGAGCTGGCGCGGAAACGTGTTGCTTTCGTCGATTTCGGCTGCCAGCGGAGCAATATGATCGGCGGCAAACCGCGCCGTCGTGTCGCGGATTGCATCCGCGGTTTCGCCAAGCGAAAAATCAAACATGGCACTCCTCCCGCTAAAATATGTAGCGCGGGTTGCGAAAGGTTCAAAGTGCTCTTGATTTTGATGCGGGTAAGGCCTTTCCCTTCGAAAGCCGGGAGGTTTACCATGCGACAGTTCACGACAGGAGACCTCAACAAGCAGGTCGGCGATGTCATCGATGCTGCGAGCCGCGAGCCGGTCGTTCTCACCTGGCATAACAAGCCGCGTTTCGTGCTGATGAGCTATGAGCGCTTCGAGCGGATGCGCAGCGGCATGGACCCGCGTCGTGCCCATCACATCTCGGAGATGCCGGACGAACATTCCGAGTTGTTCGCACAGGCGATCGATCGGCTGTCGAAGAGCGAAGGCTACGACGACGAGCCATGAGCTTCGCGCTGCCCGATCCTTGCAATGCGTGCCGGCCGAGAACTACGGGGCGGCTGCCCTATTCGTCCGGGAATAGCAATCGTTCATAGTCTACCGCGCCGTGGAGGACATGCAGCACTTCGACCGCGTCGGCAATCCGGTAAAAAATCAGATAGTCGCCGTAGGGGCGCCGGCGGATGCCGGATTCTTCCCGGCCGGGCAGCAGGGGAAAGGAGCGGGGCATATGCCCCAGTGATTCGCACCGCTCGTAAAGCTCCCTCACGAAGGTCTCGGCGCGAGCCGGATTGCCGTCCTTGATCCAGCGGGGTCAAGTTGAGCGGCTTGACTTAGCCTCGATTTTCCGCTTCCTCCCGCCGGAAAGCCTCCGGGCTCTTGCCCATCCATTTCCGGAAGGCCCGGAAGAAGGCGCTGGGTTCGGAATAGCCGAGTTGTACAGCGATCTCGCCAATGGTCTTCGAGGTGTTCAGCAGCAGTTCGATGGCAAGGTCACGGCGGATATCGTCCTTGATGGCGGCATAGCTTTGTCCCTCGTCGTGCAGGCGGTGGCGGAGTGTAGAGGAGGGCATGCGCATGTCGGCGGCAAGTGCTGCAAAACTCGTCCAGGCGGCCGGCGTAGCCAGGCTCAAGCGCCGGCGGACGGCGGCGGCGATGCCGGCGTCGTAACGGTAGCGCACCAGAATATTGGCCGGCGCACCGCGCAGGAACTGTTTCAGAGCCTGTTCGCTGCGGGAGATCGGCAGGTTGAGCATGGCGCTGTCGAAGCCGAGCCGGCTGATGGCCTGGGAGAAGCGTACGGGCGCGCCGAAGAACAGCCGGTAGTCGGCGCCTTGCTTGGGTTCGGCGCAGCGGAAATCGACGAGGCGGATCGGAATGCGCCGCCCGACCAGCCAGCAAATGATGCCGTGCAGGATGATCCAGTAGGTTCGATAGGCAAAGGCCGAACGCGGGCCGCCGGCATCCCTGAGCTCGACTTCGGCGAGGCCATCGCGGATGATGAGCTGCCCCCTGGGATCGTCGAGCACGACATCGAGGAAGCGCAAGGCCCGGCGCAGCGCGTGGCCGAGCGTCGGCGCATGCAGCACGCAATGGCAAAGCAGCGTGAAGCTGCCGCTGCGCATCGGGCGCGCGCCCATGCCAAAGAATTCGTCGTCGAGTTCGCCAGCAATTGCAAGCCACAGCGCGCCATAGGTCTCCGCCGAAACCGGCTGGTCCATGACAGCAGGCAGGCCGACGCGGGCGAGGATCGGTGCCGTCGGCTTGCCGAGCCGCCGCAAGCTGTCCAGCGCCTCCTCGACGAAACCCGGCGCGATCATGCGTCGCTCGATCTCGGCCATGCCAATCCTCACTATGGCAAAACTGTCCGAAACTATGGAGCAGTTTTGTCATCGCTTGCAATAGGTAGAGCGAATAGAATCGCTGCTGTCGGTTGCGCCTGGAGGAGGGCGCGTGCTGGCAGGGAGGACTGGATCCATGCTGATCGCAGGAGCAAATTTCATCGTCACCGGCGGCGGCTCCGGTCTCGGCGCCGCAACAGCGCGCATGCTCGTCGAAGCCGGCGGGCGCGTGACGATCGCCGATCTCAATGCGGAAGCAGGTGAAGCGATTGCCCGGGAGTTCGGCAGCGAGGCTCGCTTCGTCAAGGCCGATGTCAGCGATGGCGAGGGCGGAGCGGCGGTGGTGGCCGCGGCGGAAGCTTTCGGCGGTTTGCGCGGACTGGTCAATTGCGCCGGTATCGCGCCGGCCGAGAAGGTGATCGGCCGCGACGGACCGCACCGGCTGGAGAGTTTCGCCCGCACCATCGGCATCAATCTCATCGGCACGTTCAACATGATCCGGCTTGCCGCAGCCGCGATCCGGAACATGGAGCCGGATGCGGAAGGCGAACGCGGCGTCATCGTCAACACGGCTTCGGTTGCCGCTTTCGACGGACAGATCGGTCAGGCGGCCTATGCTGCCTCCAAGGGCGGGGTGGCGGCGATGACCTTGCCGATCGCCCGCGAATTTGCCCGGCACGGCATCCGTGTCGTGTCGATCGCGCCCGGCATATTCGAAACGCCGATGATGGCTGATATGCCGGCGGAAGTGCAGGAAGCGCTCGGCAAGAGTGTGCCCTTTCCGCCGCGGCTCGGCCGGCCGGCGGAATTTGCCGGACTGGTGCGCCATATCTTTGAAAACAACATGCTGAACGGCGAGGTCATCCGCCTCGACGGCGCATTGCGGATGGGCGCGCGATGAGCGTCGCCCGAGGAGGAAAAATGGCATTGCAGGACCCTATCGTCATCGTCGGTGCGGCACGTACCCCGATCGGCAGCTTTCAGGGGCAGCTGACGGGGGCGGCCGCGCCCGAACTCGGAGCTGCGGCGATCAGCGCAGCACTTGAGCGCAGCAGCGTCGAGCCCGAGGCGATCGAGGAGGTCGTCTTCGGCTGCGTGCTGCCGGCAGGGCAGGGGCAGGCGCCGGCACGCCAGGCGGCCATCCATGCCGGCCTGCCGTTTTCGACAGGCGCCAGCACCGTCAACAAAATGTGCGGCTCGGGCATGAAGGCTGTCATGATGGCGCATGACCTGATCGCCGCCGGCAGTGCCTCGGTGGCGGTTGCCGGCGGCATGGAAAGCATGACCAACGCGCCCTATCTCCTCGGCAGGGCTCGTGGCGGCTACAGGCTTGGCCATGGGCGTGTCGTGGATCACATGTTCCTCGACGGGCTGGAGGATGCTTATGACAAGGGGCGCTTGATGGGCAGCTTCGCGGAGGATTGCGCCGAGGCCTATCAGTTCACGCGCGAGGCGCAGGACAACTATGCGATCGCCTCCCTGACGCGGGCGCAGAAGGCGATTGCGGACGGCTGTTTTGAAAGCGAGATCGTGCCGGTCACGGTCAAATCGGGCAAAGCCGAGCAGGTGGCAAGCCGCGACGAACAGCCGGGCAAGGCCAAGCTCGACAAGATTCCGACATTGAAGCCCGCCTTCCGCGAGGGCGGCACGGTGACCGCCGCCAATTCCAGCTCGATCTCCGATGGCGCGGCAGCCCTGGTGCTGATGCACCGCTCGCAGGCGGAACTGCGCGGGCTCAAGCCGCTTGCCACGATCCTCGGTCATGCCACGCATTCGCAGGCGCCCAATCTTTTCGCCACCGCGCCGATCGGCGCGCTGCAGAAGCTCTCCGATCGCACCGGCCTGGCGCTTTCGGAGGTCGACCTGTTCGAAATCAACGAGGCATTCGCCGTCGTCGCAATGGCGGCGATGCGCGACCTCGACCTGCCGCATGAGAGGGTGAACGTGCATGGTGGCGCCTGCGCGCTCGGCCATCCGATCGGCGCGTCCGGCGCCCGGATTCTGGTGACGCTGCTTGCAGCGCTGCAGCGCTACGACCTGAAACGAGGCATGGCGGCGCTCTGCATCGGCGGCGGCGAGGCGACGGCTGTCGCTATCGAGCGGCACTAGCGGGAAGAGGAGGAGCCATATGATCCTTTCCGAACTCCAGCAGCAGATATCAGATCTCGCCCGCGACTTTGCCCGCGACCGGCTGGCCCCGGGAGCGGCCAAACGCGACCGCGAGCATCTCTTCCCCAGGGAAGAATTGAAGGAAATGGGCGAACTCGGGCTGCTCGGCATGCTGGTGCCGGAGGCCTATGGCGGCTCGGATACCGGCGTGGTTGCCTATGCCGCCGCACTCGAGGAGATTGCCGCCGGCGACGGACCCTGTTCGACAATCATGAGCGTGCATAGTTCAGTCGGCTGCGTGCCGATCCTGAAATTCGGCACCGAGGATCAGCGCCAGCGCTTTCTGCCGAAACTGGCAAGCGGCGAATGGATCGGCGGTTTTGCGCTGACCGAGCCGCAGGCGGGTTCCGACGCCTCGAATCTGAAGACCCGGGCGCGGCTTGACGGCGACCACTATGTGATCGACGGCGCCAAGCAGTTCATCACGTCGGGAAAGAACGGCAACGTCATCATCGTCTTTGCCGTCACCGATCCGGATGCCGGCAAGAAGGGCATCACCGCCTTTATCGTGCCGACGGAGACGCCGGGCTACGAGGTGATCCGCGTGGAGCAAAAGCTCGGGCTGCATTCCACCGATACCTGCCAGATCGCCTTCAACGCCATGCGCATTCCTGTCGATTTGAGGCTCGGTGCGGAAGGCGAAGGCTATCGCATCGCGCTTGCCAATCTCGAGGGCGGGCGGATCGGCATTGCCGCGCAGGCCGTCGGTATGGCGCGCGCGGCCTTCGAGGCGGCGCGTGATTACGCCAAAGAGCGCATGGCCTTCGGCAAGCCGATTTTCGAGCATCAGGCCGTCGCCTTCCGCCTTGCCGATATGGCGGTGCGGATCGAGGCGGCGCGCCAGCTGGTCTTTCACGCGGCCGCCTTGAGAGAGGCGGAGCTGCCCTGCCTTTCGGAAGCCTCGATGGCAAAACTCTTTGCCTCGGAGATGGCCGAACGCGTCTGTTCCGACGCAATCCAGATCCATGGCGGTTATGGCTACATGGCTGATTACCCGGTTGAACGCATCTACCGCGATGTGCGCATCTGCCAGATCTATGAGGGAACTAGCGACGTGCAGCGCATGGTGATCGCCCGCAATCTATAGAACCATCTCCCGGCCTGTTTCCGGGGAGGGACGCATGGCCGGCAAAGGGAGGAAAGAAGAAATATGGTGGATTCCGCTCGTTTGAGCCTGCACGTCCCCGAACCTGCCGTCCGCCCCGGCGGCCAGCCCGACTTTTCCAACGTCAAGATCGCCAAAGCCGGTTCCGTGCCGCGTCCCGAGGTCGATGTCGCCTCGGAAGAAATCCGCGAGCTTGCCTATTCGATCATCCGCGTCTTGAACCGTGATGGCGAGGCGGTCGGTCCCTGGGCGGGGTCGCTCTCCGATGAGGAATTGCTGACCGGGCTTCGCAACATGATGAAGCTGCGCGCCTTCGACGCCCGCATGTTGATGGCGCAGCGTCAGGGCAAGACTTCCTTCTACATGCAGCATCTCGGCGAAGAGGCCGTCAGCTGCGCCTTCCGCAAGGCGCTCAACAAGGGAGACATGAATTTCCCGACCTATCGCCAGGCGGGGCTGCTGATCGCCGACGACTACCCGATGGTCGAGATGATGAACCAGATCTATTCGAACGAGAGCGATCCTCTGCACGGCCGGCAGCTGCCGATCATGTATTCCTCCAAGGAACACGGCTTCTTCACCATCTCCGGCAATCTCGCCACCCAATATGTGCAGGCGGTGGGCTGGGCGATGGCCTCGGCGATCAAGAATGACAGCCGGATTGCCGCTGCCTGGATTGGCGATGGATCGACGGCGGAATCGGATTTCCATTCGGCGCTCGTCTTTGCCTCGACCTACAAGGCGCCTGTGATCCTCAACATCGTCAACAATCAGTGGGCGATCTCCACCTTCCAGGGAATTGCCCGCGGCGGCTCCGGCACCTTTGCCGCCCGCGGCCTCGGCTTCGGCATTCCGGCGCTGAGGGTCGACGGAAACGATTACCTCGCCGTCCATGCCGTCTCCCGCTGGGCGGCGGAGAGGGCCAGGCGCAATCTCGGCCCGACGCTGATCGAACATGTGACCTATCGCGTTGGCGCCCATTCAACCTCCGACGATCCGAGCGCCTATCGGCCGAAGACCGAATCCGAGGCCTGGCCGCTCGGCGACCCCGTGCTGCGCCTGAAGAAACATCTGATCGTCAAGGGCGTTTGGTCGGAGGAGCGCCACGTCCAGGCGGAAGCCGAAATCATGGACGAGGTGATCGAGGCGCAGCGCCAGGCGGAGGCGCACGGCACGCTGCATGCCGGCGGCCGTCCTTCGGTGCGCGACATTTTCGAGGGCGTCTATGCCGAAATGCCGCCGCATATCCGCCGCCAGCGGCAGAAGGCAGGGTACTGACATGGCCAGAATGACGATGATCGAGGCCGTGCGCAGCGCCATGGATGTCTCGATGGCCAAGGACGACAATGTCGTGGTCTTCGGCGAGGATGTCGGCTATTTCGGCGGCGTCTTCCGCTGCACCCAGGGGCTGCAGGCAAAATACGGTAGGACGCGCTGCTTCGATACGCCGATTAGCGAATCCGGCATCGTCGGCACGGCAATCGGCATGGCCGCCTATGGGCTGAAGCCCTGCGTCGAAATCCAGTTCGCCGATTACATGTATCCGGCATATGACCAGCTGACGCAGGAGGCCGCACGCATCCGCTACCGCTCCAACGGCGATTTCACCTGCCCGATCGTCGTGCGTATGCCGACCGGCGGCGGCATTTTCGGTGGTCAGACCCACAGCCAGAGCCCGGAAGCGCTCTTCACTCACGTCTGCGGCCTGAAGGTGATCGTTCCCTCCAATCCCTATGACGCCAAAGGCCTGCTGATCGCAGCGATCGAGGACCCTGATCCGGTCATGTTCCTGGAACCGAAGCGGCTTTATAACGGCCCCTTTGACGGTCATCACGAGCGGCCGGTCACACCCTGGTCGAAACACGACCTCGGCGAAGTTCCCGACGGCCATTACACCATCCCGATCGGCAAGGCCGAGATCCGTCGCGCCGGGTCTGCGGTGACGGTGGTTGCCTATGGCACGATGGTGCATGTTGCGCTTGCCGCGGCCGAAGATGCCGGCATCGATGCCGAAGTGATCGATCTCAGAAGCCTCCTGCCGCTCGACCTAGATACGATCGTCAAATCGGTCACCAAGACCGGGCGCTGCGTCGTCGTGCATGAGGCGACCTTGACCTCGGGTTTCGGCGCCGAGGTCGTGTCTCTGGTGCAGGAACATTGCTTCTATCATCTCGAAGCGCCGGTTGTGCGCGTCGCCGGCTGGGACACGCCCTATCCGCATGCGCAGGAGTGGGACTATTTTCCCGGTCCCGGCCGTGTCGGGCGGGCGCTTGTCGAAGTCATGGAGGCCTGAGCCATGGGCGAATTCATCATCAAGATGCCGGATGTCGGGGAAGGGGTCGCCGAGGCCGAGCTCGTGGAATGGCACGTGAAGACCGGAGATCCGGTCCGCGAGGACATGGTGATCGCCGCCGTCATGACCGACAAGGCAACGGTGGAAATTCCCTCACCCGTCAATGGCACCGTCATCTGGCTTGCCGGCGAGATCGGAGACCGTATCGCAGTGAAGGCGCCGCTGGTGCGGATCGAAACGTCAGGGGAATCCGACGAGGCTCAGCCCATACGGATCTCGCAGGCGCCGGTCGCCGAAACGCCCAAGGCCGAGATTGCCAAGCCCGTCCCGACAGCGCCGGCTTCTGCACCTGCACCTGCACCTGAACCTGCACCTGCACCTGCACCTGCGCCGGTCGAAAAGCCGATCGCCGCGCCCTCCGTGCGGCTGTTCGCCAGGGAAAGCGGCGTCGATCTGAGACAGGTGCAGGGAAGCGGACCGGCCGGTCGGATCCTGCGCGAAGATGTGGAGCAGTTCCTGTCGCAGGGAACGACGGCCGCGCTCATGAAGGGCGGTCTTGCCAGGAAGACGACGACTGAAGAAATCAAGCTGACCGGCCTGCGCCGCCGCATCGCCGAAAAAATGGTGCTGTCCACCTCGCGCATTCCCCACATCACCTATGTGGAGGAAGTCGATATGACGTCGCTTGAGGAGTTGCGCTCCACCATGAATGGCGACCGCCGGCCGGATCATTCGAAGCTGACGGTTCTTCCCTTCCTGATGCGGGCGCTGGTCAAGGCGATTTCCGAGCAGCCCAACGTCAACGCCACCTTCGACGACGATGCCGGCATCATCACACGCCACAGTGCCGTGCATATCGGCATCGCCACGCAGACGCCCGCCGGTCTGACGGTGCCGGTGGTGCGGCATGCGGAAGCCCGCGGCATCTGGGATTGCGCCGCCGAGATGGTCCGGCTGGCGGAAGCGGCGCGGTCTGGGACCGCGACGCGTGAAGAGCTTTCAGGCTCCACCATCACCATCAGTTCGCTCGGCGCGCTCGGCGGCATCGTCTCGACACCTGTTATCAACCATCCCGAGGTGGCGATCATCGGCGTCAACAAGATTGCCACGCGGCCGGTCTGGGACGGCACGCAATTCGTGCCCCGCAAGATGATGAACCTTTCCTCCAGCTTTGATCATCGCATCATCGACGGCTGGGATGCGGCGACCTTCGTGCAGCGCGTCCGTACGCTTCTCGAAACGCCAGCGCTCATTTTCATCGAAGGCTGATCCATGAAAGAGATTGTCTGCAAGCTCCTCGTCATCGGCGCCGGCCCGGGCGGTTATGTCTGCGCCATACGCGCCGGCCAGCTCGGCATCGATACGGTCATCGTCGAGGCCGGCAAGCCGGGCGGCACTTGCTTGACGGTCGGCTGCATTCCCTCAAAGGCGCTGATCCATGCGGCTGAGGAATTCGACGCCACGCAGAAGATGCTTGCCGGCAAGAACCCGATGGGCATCCGTCTCGAAGGCGCCACGATCGATCTTGGTAGGACGATCGCTTGGAAGGACGGCATCGTCGGCCGGCTGACGGGCGGCGTTTCCGGGCTGTTACAGAAGGCGCGGGTGAAGATCGTCCATGGCCGCGCCCACTTTCGCGATGGCAAGACGGTGGAGGTCGAGACGGAAACCGGCCAGCAGATCATCCGCGCCGAGACAGTGGTGATCGCCACAGGTTCCGATCCGGTCGAGCTTGCCAACCTGCCTTTCGGCGGCAGCGTCATTTCCTCGACGGAGGCGCTGTCGCTGACGGAGCTGCCGAAGAAGCTGGTCGTGGTCGGCGGCGGCTATATTGGGCTGGAGCTCGGCACCGCTTTTGCCAAGATGGGATCGGAGGTGACGGTCGTAGAGGCGACGCCGCAGGTCCTGCCGCAATATGATACCGAGCTCGTGCGTCCCGTCATGCGTAAGCTCACCGAAAGCGGCATCCGTGTGCTGACCGGCGCAAAGGCGACGGGCCTTGCCGACAATGGTGAGGCATTGATGATCAAAACCTCCGATGGCCGGCGAGAGAGCCTGGCGGCCGACCGCATTCTCGTTACCGTCGGTCGCCGGCCGCGAACGGCGGGGTCCGGTCTCGAGGAGCTCGATCTCGATCGCGCCGGTCCCTATCTCAGGATCGATGATCGCTGCCGCACCTCGATGCGCGGCATCTATGCGATCGGCGACGTGACCGGCGAACCGATGCTGGCGCATCGTGCCATGGCGCAAGGCGAGATGGTGGCGGAGATCATCGCCGGGAAGAAGCGCGCATGGGACAAGCGCTGTATTCCCGCCATCTGCTTCACCGATCCCGAGATCGTCAGCGCCGGCCTCTCGCCGGCGGAGGCGCAGGCGCAAGGTTATAAAATCCGCACCGGCCAGTTTCCTTTCAGCGCCAATGGGCGGGCAATGACGATGGTCTCGGAGGAGGGTTTCGTGCGCGTCGTCGCCCGTGCCGACACCAACCTCGTTCTCGGCCTGCAGGCCGTAGGGGCAGGGGTTTCCGAACTCTCGGCGGCTTTTGCCCTGGCGATCGAGATGGGCGCGCGCCTGGAAGATATCGCCGGAACCATCCACGCCCATCCGACCCGCAGCGAAGCGGTCATGGAAGCGGCGCTGAAAGCTTTGGGAAGCGCTTTGCACATCTGAGCCAAGCTGGCCAAGACAAGGGGGTGGCGGCGTTCGCGTCGGTCGATCACTTGGGCTTAATGGCCATCAGATTGCCCAACTCCATCGGGAAGGGAAATAGAATTGTCGAAGTCTTCTCACTGGCGATGACGTTCAAAGTGCTCAAGTAACGAAGTTGCATCGCCTCCGGCTGCTTAGCCAGAATTTCGGCCGCTTCCAGTAGCTTCGCTGCAGCTTGCTGTTCGCCTTCGGCATTGATAACCTTTGCGCGGCGTTCCCGTTCGGCTTCCGCTTGGCGGGCAATCGCACGAATCATCGACTCGTTGATGTCAACATGTTTGATCTCGACAGTGGCTACTTTAATTCCCCAAGCATCCGTCTGAGTGTCAAGGATTTCCTGAATATCCGAGTTCAGCCTGTCACGTTCTGCCAGCATTTCATCGAGGTCGTGCTTGCCGAGCACGGAGCGCAACGTCGTCTGGGCAAGCTGGCTTGTTGCCATCATGAAATCCTCGACCTGTATTGTCGACCTCTCGGGGTCAATAACCCTGAAATAGATCACCGCACTGACACGAACCGAGACATTGTCATGCGAGATGACGTCTTGGCTAGGGACGTCGAGTACGCGCGTGCGCAGGTCGACTCTGATCATCTGCTGGACATAGGGGATGAGCAGAATCAAGCCGGGTCCCTTGACTCCGGTAAAGCGGCCAAGTGTGAACACGACGCCGCGCTCATATTCCCTCAGGATCTTAACCGCGGATGCGAGGATGGCGACCAAAATGACAATGACCACCAAATAGAAGGCAAGATCTGCAAACATATCCATGACTCCTCCTCCTGCTTCCTGAGCGCCGTTAAGCGTCCTTTGGACGGCTGACGACCTCGAGCGCCAGCCCATTGCGGCCGGTCACGCGAACAGGGTCACCAGCGACAAGGGGTTCGGCGGAAACCGCCTTCCAGCGTTCACCATGCGCAATGACGTACCCCGTGAGCCCCGTCCAACTCTCGACTTTTCCGGAAATGCCAATCATCTCCTCTGCACCGGTGGCAACCTGGCGCAAGCGCGAGGTGAATGCCAGGCGAGCAACGACAAGGCTGAAGGCAAGCGTTGCAAATGCAATTGCGACCAGCAGGGGGCGTGACACTTCCAGGCCGGGTATATCGGGATCAAACAAAATGGTTGCTCCCAGGATCACGGCTACCCCGCCGCCAATGCCCAAAGCGCCAAAGCTCGGCGAATGCGCCTCAGCCACAGTCAATCCCACGCCGAGGAAAATAAGTCCAAGGGCGGCAAAACTCACCGGCAGCAATGCCAGGGCATAGAGACCAAGGAGGAGGCAAATGCCGCCGATCGTGCCAGGAAGCATTGTCCCAGGTGCGAGAAATTCGAAGATCAGGCCGTAGATACCGACCATCATCAGGATGATTGCGATGTTCGGGTCGGTGATAACGGCAAGCAGGCGCGTGCGCCAGTCAGGCTCGAATTCCTGCACGGCCAAACCGGCGGTATCGAGTCGGACCTCCGTTTGGCCGACCCGCACCACGCGTCCTTGTGCCTTTGCGAGGAGATCGGTGACATCAACTGCCATGAAATCGATGGCATGTTCGCGCACTGCCGCAGTGGATGAAAGGCTCGCAGCTTCACGGACAGCACGCTCTGCCCAGTCGGCGTTGCGATTGCGCAATTCCGCAAGCCCGCGAATGTAAGCGACTGCGTCGTTAACAGCTTTTGCTTCGCGGGCATCGCCTGGAGCTTCTGCCTGCTTGCCAGCAGGTTCGTTCGGCTTCTTTTCGGGCTCTTCATCACCGCCGAAGGGCTTTACGCTGATCGCGATTGGTGTCGCCGCACCTAAGTTGGTCCCAGGCGCCATGACCGCAATGTGGCTTGCGTAGAGAATATAGGTGCCGGCGCTGGCAGCCCGTGCTCCGCTTGGCGCGACGAAGCTCGCGACAGGCACCGGCGAGGCAAGTATTGCGCGAATGATGTCCCGCATGGAGCTGTCAAGGCCACCAGGTGTGTCCATTTGCAGAATGATCAGGACCGCTCCACGTTCGCCACCATGCTGGATGCCTCGTTTTACGTAGTCAGCTATCGCGGGCCCAATGGCGCCGTTCACCTTGAGAACGACAGAAGCGCGGTCAGACGCCGACGGTGCGACCAAGCCCCAAGCTGAGAGCAGCAAAAACAACAAAGTGAAGATTGGCGGTTGCCATCGCCAACACCTTAATCCCCGCGTGACAATTTGCGGAACGTACATGATATTTAATGTATGTCGGAAATCACAAAGAGAAAGAAAGAGGCGTCTCATGTTTACGAACAAGCGAGAACGCCGAGACACTACGGATTGTTATTGAGCAGGGACGGTTCGCCCCTTTCTATCACGCGGACAGTGTGCGCTTGATAATTCTCACATGGCAGCAGATGCAGGCCGAAAACACGGATATAAAAAGGAAGGTCCCGAGCGGTGAGTAGGATAGCGGCAGGAACGACCAGTCGCCTCGCTGAAGCTGAGGCATCGCAAAGTCGGAAAGACCGGCTTGCGCAACTGCTGCCCGCCCCATCGTCAGACCGGTCGCGATCAGCGCTATATGGGCATGGATGAATCCTGACCGGTAGTGTCGTTGCGGCTGCAAAGCCACCCGAATCCCGAAAATCGATGCAAGCATCAACAGGACCATGGCGCTCCAAATTCCAATGCCGGGTACCGCCAAAAGCAGATAGATCGGTTCGCGCATGATAGGAAGAATTGTCATATGCAGCCACCAGGCGGAGGCACTCGAGGGGTAGCTGTCCAAGAGCAGCATGCTGAGGATGAAGATCGATGCTATCGCGTAGGCCAGTGATGGCCCAAGTCGCATCAGCGTGAAAATAGTGATTCGCATAGGCGTCCCATCCTTTGACCCGACGAACAGGGTAGGCGAAGTCGATTAATTTTCTACTCTGAGAATCACCGAACGCATGATACCAACCTTGAATGGTTGGCGTTTATCATCTTGGCGCGTTCCGGCGAAGACGGCATCTGTCGTTTTTTTGCGACTAGTTGCTCAAATTCTTGAGTTGTTAGCTTTTTTTTACGATGATTTTCGGTGAACGCATCCGAATCTCAGGTAAGAATGTCTGATGGGGGATCAAATTGCCAATGTTGCAGATCAGAGCTGGGACTAAATGCATCGCGTTTTTGATAGCGGCCGGCGCGATTCTAGCCGGTTGCCAGTCATCCGGCGTTGATGGTCTCGCTGCTTACGGCGATAGTGCAAAGACTCTTGAGGATGACTCAGCCGTTGCCTTCTATAAGAACGACGAGTTGATCACCAACGGCAAACTGCAGTTTCAGGAAAAGAACTACGGAAAATCCTACGCCATTTATAAGCGAGCGGTTGACGTTTTTCCGCAGGATCCGGCAGCCTGGCTAGGCCTGGCAGCCTCGGCCGACATGGTTGCCCGCTTTGATACCTCCGACCGCGCCTACCAGCAGCTCTCGCGAATGATCGGCAATACCCCGGTCTACTACAACAATGTCGGATATTCTCACCTGTTACGCGGTGACTTGCGCAATGCCAGACGCTATTTCCTGAAAGCCTATGAGCTCGATCCCGGAAACGAAGTCACCGCCCGCAATCTCGAATTGATGAAGAACAGCGTGAATCACCCTCAGCGGGGATAGGCCCTTCAACGATTAACAACTGCGTGGAGATAGAGCGCTTTGCGCCGATCGCCCGCATAAAGGCGTCGCTTGGCCGAGCCCCGCCATCGCGTTGGTGATTTCGCTGAAGTCGTTGGTTACCGAGCCTTCCGAAGGATGAGCTGGCCTTCTGGCGACAGTGTGCGTTCGTAACGCGGCAGGCTATTGATCGGAATGCCCCCAGCTTCGATGGACGCAAGAGTGCTATCCGGAGTTTGAGTATCTGCCGGCGCGGCACGGGGTGCAAAAAACTGTCCGGGTTCCTTGCCGGGCGCGCTCAGGACCAAAGCTGAACCCATGCGTGCAGCGCTTATGTCGTTACGCATCCGTTCATTCGTCGAAAGTATCGCCCTTTGTAGGTTTTCCATGTCCTGACGGATAAGTGCAAGCTCGTCGGCCTTGGCGTTGCTCGCGATCTTGTCCGACTGCTTTTCCATTTGTCCTCTCAGACCATCAATGGACCTTTTAAGCGCTGCGATGCTCTCGCGGCTCTCGCGAACATCCGCTGAGTTTTTGGCAGTATAGATGAGAACGCCGGCATTCACGGGCAAGAGCATAAGGAGCAGACCGACGAGGAGTGGGTTTCTTGAGGCTCTCGGCTCAATTGCTGGCATATTGCCTGGTCTCGCGCCGCCTGCTTCGCCGTCGATGCTCGGGATGCTGGTCATTCGTTTACTCCCCCGTAGGACGTTAACTGGATAGATTCACGACGCCTCGCTCGGCGCAAGGTCCGCAATCATTCCGACGTAAATACACCTTCCCACGCCCGCTCGAGCATATCGAGCGATGCGATTCTGTCTATGCTGTTGAACTCGCAATAAGAATCGACGAAATCCAGAAGATATTTCGGATGATAGCAAGACGCTAGCACATCGCCTTTGTACTTGCGATCATAAAACAGGTTCAGGTCTGGATCACGGACAACCAAACCGGTGCTGCTCGCATACGATCTGAAAATTCTGATGTATTCGTCGCGCGACGGAGTGTTGACAAAGATCTTGTATTTGAGGCGCCGCAAGCCCGCCTCGTCGGAAAGGTCCTTCGGTGCGATATTCGTCGAAAATACGACCAACTCGTCAAAGGGAACCTTGAATTTCTTGCCGGTGTGCAGCGTCAGGAAGTCGTATCCGCGCTCGAGCGGCACGATCCAGCGATTGATGAGCGCCTGCGGCGCCACTTGTTGGCGCCCGAAGTCGTCGATGATGAAAACGCCGCCGGACGCCTTTAAGTGTATGGGCGCCTCATAGACATTTGGCCCTGCGTTGAAGGTGAGATCGAGCTGATCGAGGGTCAATTCGCCACCCGTCTTGATCACCGGACGGCGGCATTCGATCCATCGTTGATCTCTTTTCGGATGGCATTCGGCGTCAGCCTCCGATACGGGGTGATGCACTGCTTCATCATAGAAACTGATAACATGGCCGCCGACCTCGACGGCATAGGGTACCCAGATGGTTTGGCGAAACAGTTGCGACGTCCGCTCGGCGATGCTTGTCTTTCCGTTTCCGGGCGGCCCGTAAAGCAGGATAGAGCGACCGGAGTTTAGGGCCGGGCCGAGCTTTTCGACCAAGGCGTCTGCGAGCACCAGCCCGTCGAGGCTCTCGGTCAGCCGCTCTGGGGTTACGCGCTCGTCATGGATGGACTGCAAACCCAGTTGTCGGCAGAACGCGTCCAACGACACTGGCGCCGGTCCGACATATTGGCATTGACGCGACGCCGCGTGGGCATATTCGAACCCCTTCATTGACAGGGCATATCGCACATCGGATCGCACATCCTCACCAGCCAAGCCGCGAGCCTCGAGATAGGCGAGTTTCACCAGTTCCTTGATCAGGATATTGACGATCACTTTCGGCAGTTTCATCCGTTCGGCCAGATGAGATGCCGTGGTGGTGTCCTGTTCGGCCGCACATTTTGACGCCAGCCGAAGCAGGAATGACGGATCCAATCCCGCTTGTTCTAAGCTTGCCGGTGCCATCGGCATACGCGGATCGAGGGAAATGATGTCATCGTTACGATGCTGTTCGAGCGAATACTGCATACGACCTCGCTTGGCTTAACCGCCTGGTTTCATTCCGATGAGAAGACTGACGACACGGATGACAATGGGAACGAGAACGATGATGAGGCTTACCGGAAAAAGGAACGCGCCGAGCGGCAGCAGCATCTTGACCGGCAGAGCGTTCGCCTTTTCCTCTGCGCGAACAATACGCAGGTCGCGCATTTCCTTGCTGTAGACCCGCAGCGTCTGGGTTACGCTTGTCCCGAGCTCCTCCGATTGGCGGAACAGAACGGAAAGGGCCCGGGCCTCGTCAATCCTCAGGCGGGTGGCAAGGTTGGCGAGCGCCTCGCGCAATCGCCGGCCGCCCCGCACTTCCAGCATCATGATCGACAGATGCAGGCCGAAGTCCTGCTGCTTGTCGACGAATTCACGGGCAACACGGTTCGCCGCCGCCTCGATGCTCATCCCCGCATCGAGGCAGACGATCAGCATGTCCATGAAATCGGGAAAGAGGCGGCGGTATTCCCTCTCCTTGGCGGCGCCACGCCGGTCGATATAGATGTTGACCAGAATGAAGGTCATGCCCGCAGCAAACATGGCAACGATCAGGGTCGCCATCTGCGACATATCAGGCGCGATCCGGTTTAAGGCCCAGACCGCCGCGACGAGCACGCTGATACAGACCACCGCCCTAATCACCTGGAAGGTGGTCACGGCGCCGGCAGCGAAATACCCCGCCCGAATCAGTCGGTTCTGGGTCGAGTTCGCATTCGTGTCACGTCGCGTAATTTCGAAATAACGACGGATCAGGCGGTTTTCCGCCTCGCCGAGATCGGCAATCGTCGTATCGCCAAGGTGGAATTCCTCGCCGGCCGCCGCCGAGCTCTTCGACACCCGAACCGAAACCTCGCGCCGTCGAAAAAACAATTCCGAGGCTGCAGCAGAAAATATCAGCACTGCAAAGAAGACGATGAGGTAGATTCCATACTCACTCGACATGACCGCCTCAGTACTCGAAATTGACCATCTTGTAGAGAATGACGTTCCCGATCGCCATGATGGCCAGCAAAACGCACACCACGGCGGTTCCGTGGCCGCTGTCCCAGACGGGATCGAAGTAGGTCGGCGACAAAGCCTTGATCATCGCGTAGAGCAGAAACGGATAGACCGACATGAAGATCGCCGTGATGCGTCCTTCCGAGGAAATCGCCCTGACCTTTGCCCTGAGCATTGTCCGGTCCCGCAGCGTCTTCGAAAGGTTCTGCAAGATCTCCACCAGATTTCCGCCGGTTCCCGCCTGTACGCTCAGCGATATCGCAAGCAGGTTCAGATCCTCGACGCCGACCCGGTCAGCCAAGTTGACAAGGGCATCGTCCAGCGTCACGCCGTAGGTGAGTTCATCCGAGAGGAGGCCGAACTCGGTGCCGATCGGATCAGGCATCTCGCGTCCCACCAAAGCAATCGCCGCCGGCAGCGGGTGGCCGGCGGCCAAGCTGCGGTTGGCGACATCGAGGGCTTCAGGAAGCTTCAGTTCGAATTTCTTCATGCGGCGCGCCCGGGCGCGCCAGACGAAGACTGCAGGGACGAGGAGGCCGATCAGGAGAAAGACGGGTATTCTAAGCAGAGTGCTCGGCACGAGGAACTGAACGACCAGCCACGTCAAGAGTGCGCCCGCGATCGTGAAGAGCGCAAATCGCCTGGCATCGAACTTGATTCCCGACTGGGCGTAGAACTGCAGCAGCCGCTGCATCATGGCGACTTGCCGCCAACTACCGGCGACACCGCGCTCCTTGAGCATATCGCTATAGGTCTTGCGATGATCCTCGCTGACCTCGAGCAAGCTCAGCCGATGGTTCACAGCGCGGTGGCGTTCGGATGTCTTGAAGTAGCCGCGCATGATCGCTTCGACAGCAACGAGGGCAGCAGTGAAAACGGCAGCGTAAAGCAGAGTGAGGGTCATTGAGCAGGTCCCGTTTGCAGCGGTTTACCCGGATCAAAAATCGCTACCGGGATCTCGATCCCGAGTTCGGCAAATTCCTCGACGAACCGCGGCCGGATGCCGGTGGCGCGGAATTCTCCATGGATCCGACCGCCTTCATCGGTGCCGATTTTCTTGAATTTCATGATCTCCTGCATCTGCACGACTTCGCCCTCCATGCCGGTGATCTCGGAGATCGAGACAACTTTGCGGCTGCCGTCGCTCAGGCGCTGGACCTGCACGATAACGGTGATGGCGGACGAGATCTGCGAGCGAATGCTCAACTGCGACATCGGCATCCCGGCCATGCCGACCATCTGCTCAAGCCGACCGACAGCGTCGCGGGGCGTGTTGGCGTGAATCGTCGTCATCGACCCCTCGTGACCGGTATTCATCGCCTGCAGCATATCGAACGCCTCGTCGCCGCGGACTTCGCCGACGATGATGCGGTCAGGACGCATGCGAAGGGCGTTTTTCAATAGTTCGCGCTGCCGGATTTCGTTGCGTCCGTCGAGCGTCGGCGGTCGGGTTTCCAAACGCCCGACATGTGGCTGCTGCAGTTGAAGCTCGGCCGCATCCTCGATGGTGATCAGGCGCTCCTTTGGAGAAATCTGCGACGAGAGAGCATTGAGCAAGGTGGTCTTGCCAGAACCGGTGCCGCCTGAGATCACCATGGACACCTTGCCCTTGACTGCGGCGCTAAGAAGGATGCGCATCGCATCGGCCATCGCGCCATATTGCACGAGGCGCTCCATTGTCAGCGGCTTGCGCGTGAATTTACGAATGGAAACAAGCGGCCCATCGACCGAGATCGGCCTGATGGCGACGTTGACACGTGAGCCGTCCTTGAGTCGAGCGTCAACCATCGGCGTTGACTCGTCGACGCGGCGGCCGACCGCCGAGACGATCTTGTTGATCACCCGGAGCAGATGGTCCTCGTCTTTGAACCGCACGGCGGTGCTCTCGAGCTTGCCGCTCCGCTCGACATAGACGCTGTTGTAGCCGTTGATGAGAATATCTGCGATGGTATCGTCGGCCAGCAGCGGCTCGATCGGTCCCAGCCCGAGCATCTCGTCGGTGATATCGCGGATCAGTTCATTGATTTCCTTGGCATTCAGCGGAAAGTTGTTATTCCGGATATAGTCCTTGACCAATGGCCGGATTTCGGTGGCGATCTCCTCGTTGTCGAGCGTGTCGAGGATCCCGAGGTTGATGCGATCGAGCAGGTAACGGTGCAGATTGACCCGCTCGGAAACCATGTCCGCCCCAAGCGAAGCCTCTTCGCCACTCGCCGTGGGGCTGTCAGGGGCCGGTTGGGCAGGCATGTTCTGAACAGTGCCGACCACAGACAGTTCGGCCGCCTCCTGATGTTTCGGGCTTTCAGGCTCCTGCTGCTTGTAGAAACGCCCCATGATGCCGCTCGCCATGCTTCCGACTCCTGTACTATTTTACAATGACCGTGGAACCGACTTTCACCCTCTCATAGAGATCGATGACGTCGGCATTGCTCATGCGAAAACAGCCGGATGACGCGAAACCGCCGACCGTCGACTGCTCGTTCGTTCCATGAATGCGGTAGAGCGTGTCGGTCCTGTCCTTGTAGAGATAGATCCCGCGAGCGCCCAATGGATTGAGCGGCCCGGCAGGCACCAGGTCCGGAAGTCCGGCTGAGCGCGCCCTCATCTCGGCAGGCGGGCGCCAGTCAGGCCACTCGGCCTTGCGTCCAACCTTGACGGTACCGCTCCAGCGAAATCCGTCTCGCCCGACGCCGATTTTGTAGCGGATCGCGCGTCCTTCAGAGATGACGAGATCCAGCGTGCGGTTTGCGGTGACGATGACGATTGTCCCAGCCGCATAGTTCTTTTCGATCGTCACCACGGCGCTTGACTTCGGCCCAAGGCTTCGTGGCACAAGCCCAGTTGCCGCGGCATCCCCGGCGGCGGCCAGAATTGCCAAAACCACAAGGCTGACATGGGCGGCGCGGGACCTTATGCGCCCACTGGCGACCGCCTTCATCGCACCAGTGCTCCGAGTTTGCCGACCGCGGCGCAGAAGCGCGCCCGCGAATTCACTTGAAATGGCAGCACGCCGCGGTTAGCCGCCTCGCTCAAGGTGTCCCAGTCATCGCCAATGACATGCGTTGGGATATCCTTGAAAATCTTCTCCGTTTGTTGTCGGCGCACGCCGAGGCCGAAGAGCTTGGCGCGGTATTTGTTGATGACGATGAATATCTGATCCGAACTGCCTCGCAGCCGTACCAGATTGGCAAACAAGTCCTTGGCTTGAGAGAGCGCGGGAACCGTCATCTCGGTGACGATGCAGATGCTGTTGACCGAGGTGAGCACATCGTATTTCCACGGCGTGTCATAATAGGGAATGTCGATGATCGTGTGGTCGCTCTCGAAGGCGGCCACGTCGAGCATACGCAGCACGAGTTCACCGCCCTTCGGGGCCAGAAGGACGGATGGCTGCTTGAAGGACAGCAGTGAAAAGCCCCCCGAATGGCGCTTTCTGACCAGATCGATGAATTCCAGATCGACCCGGGAAGGATTGGCAATGACTGGTTTCAAGTCGTAGTCGTTGACAAGGTTGAGATAATAGCCAAGCGTCCCGGCGCAAAAATCCGTGTCGAACAAGTCTACCCGCGGCGTGGAATTCTTGGTCGGCTGGGCCAGCACATGCGCGAGCGATGATGCGATCATGCTGGCGCCGGCCCCGCCGACGGCTGAGACCACGGCATGCACCCGGCTGTCGCTGGCCCCAGTGCCTGGCGCATGGGTCGAAATCATGTCGATCAGTGCGCGGCGCTCGAGCGGCTTCTTCAGCCAGTCGTTGCCGTTCAGGCGGAAGAGCAGCCGCAGCATGTCGTCCGGCAGATCTTCGGATACGACGACGAGGGGGATATCCCGGTAGCTGGTGCGAAACGCGAAGAGCTCGGGACGCTGCAGCAATTCGCCCTTGTCGACGTCGAGAACGATCAGATCGAACTTCGTCGGATCGAACTTGCCCTTTTCTCCGAGCGCCTTCAGTGCCAGATGGCGGACATCGTAACGCGAAAGCGACCCGAACGTATCGAGCATGAAGCTCGCTGCAGCTGCGTCGTCGGAGAGAACCAGGATCTTGGTGGATGCGGCAATGTTCATGTGAGCTGTCATTTCGCTTTCCTACGCGTAATAAAAGGAGTCAGCAGGTTGAGCAGGTCTTTAGATCTTCCGTCGTGATCGTCACCGGATGGGCCGGGATGGTGACGTCGTTCAGTCCCAACAGCCCGCCGAGGATCGGCAGATCGAAGGTGATGTCCCGCACCTCCAGCCGCATCGTCAGCACAGGCCCGTCCGGCCGTCCCCAGTAGCCGAGCCCAGATCGCTGATAGGTGACCATCAGGTTCTGCGGCTGGATGCGCCAGTTGAGATCGCAAATGCCGGGGTAAGGATCAGTTCCTGCTTGGCAGAGGCCATCGCTTCCCAGGACGATCCGGTTTAGTTCCTCAACGTTGCATCCGGCTTTGGACGGTCCACAGGTCGCGGAAATAGTCGCATCGTTTGGCGTTGCTTTGCCGTTGTTGAGCGGATCGGCAGCTTCGGTCGGGAAGGCCTCCTCGAAGTCATCTTCGTTCACCAGCGGATTGGATACCGCCGCCAATCGGGCACCATATTGCAGTGCCTTGACCGTCTGGTTCCACTGCGACATGGCATAGCCGAACTCGATGAAGGCGGCGAATACCAGCATGACGATCGGAAAGGTCAGCAGGGCTTCGACGAGGCTGGCACCACTGCTATCCTGCCAGAATGACTTGATTGCCCTGGAGATCACCATCCGATGTATCTCTCTTCATGGAAGGAACTGATGGTGATGGCATCGATCCCCAGAAAGCCGAACACCGGCGAGCTCTTGTAGAGGTGAGCCGTGGAAAGGGTAATGTTGCCGTCCGCATCCGGTGCAGTGATGGTGATGTCGGCAGCGTCCTTCCACTCGGGGACACGGGGTTTAGCGTCTGCCGCGGGTGTTTGCGTTCCGTAAAAAGCGATCGTCTTCGCAGTCCCCTGATTGCATGTCGGCACATAGGTTCCCGACGCCGGTCGGCATCGCGAGAGGTAACGCCCGGCATCGCGCAAGCCTGCGTCGATCTGCATGCGCTGCCAGAAGATGCTGCCGAACTCCAGTATCCCCGCCGCAAAGAGCGTCACAAAGGGTATGGCGAGCAGCGCTTCGGCAAGCACTGCGCCTTCCTCCCGCCGCCAGAAGCCGAGGCAAAGTCGACGCCGGATAAAATTGCGGAGCACCATCATCTGACCAGCTCCGCTTCTTCCCGCAGGAATTCGTCCAGCGTACCGCGGCCACCCTTGCCGGTGATGTCGATCATCTCCAGGGAAAGGTATCGTTCGCCGGCCGCCTTTATCGCCGGCTTGGTCAGGAACATGCGCGCGAAGGCCACGGCGCGCGTGGCCTTGTGACCGTTCAGATGGCCGACCGAGGCTTCATAGCCGCAATTGACAATGGCCGAGAAGATCTCGCGGCGGTCACCAAATTCGGCCGCCGTATAGTTCGAAAGATCCGGGCCGCTATAGCACTGGCCGCCCGTTGCCGGTGTTCCGGTCTCACCATTGGCCGAGGCATGGCTGATGAAAGACGGGGTTGCAAGCTCGTAACGATAAACATCGTAGGCGGAGGGTTGGCTCGGTGTTCCGGTCGCCTGCGGGGGATAACTGGAGTAGTTGCTGAGAACCGTGCTCACGGAGGGCACAGCCGTTCCCTGCGCGACGTTCCAATAGGTGTTGTACTGCCAATTGTTGCCGCTGCTGATCTTGCCGCCGGCAAGCGAGGTCATGGACGCTCCGTAGCCCAGCGGCAAAGCCTTGGTCGCATCGCCGACAACATCTCCGACCATGACTGGATCGTAGGTATCGCAGCCCTTCTTTCCCTTGCCGGCGATTGTCTGAGCCGCGCGTGTGTTTTGGGCAGGCCGGTAACGATAATCGCCGTTCGCCTTGTTGAACGATGAGGAGTAAAAGCCGAAGCGGGTATTCACGCCGTCCTCGACAGGTCCCGCCTTTGCGCCGGTCTCCGTATCGAGGCTGTCCTGTGTGTAGCAGGTACCGGGATTGCCGGTGGCAAGAGCCTCCGCCAGCACGGATGCACCATTGCCCAAGGGGGTCCGGAGGAACCCGAAATTGCCGGGACCGGGATTGGACGCCGCAGTGCTGTGAAGCTCGATCTGTCGCCCGTAGAGATTGCCGGCCGCGAAATTGGTGTGCAAGGCCGTCGCTGCATCTTCGCTGGCGCTTTCACTCGTGTTGCCGACCGGCTCGAACGGATTGCAGATAAAGATCGGCGTCACGTCGCAGGCGCTGGCGTGGTAGACCGCCACGGCGTCGGCAGCGACGTTGATCGTATTGCGGGTGAAGCCAACCGGGATCGGAAAGATCGTCTGCATCGCCTGCGGCTTGGCGATGACCCAGGCATAGGAAGCTTCGCTGGCCACGGTCGTTTCCATCGAAGACGGGATGGGAGTGTCGTCGTTGGCCGGGATTTCCTTCAGAAAAAGGACCGTGACCGTGCTCCCGGCATCGTTTCCGGCGTCGTAGGTCACTGAAATATGCGAGCCGAGCGACATGCCAGTTCCGCCCGCGGAGAAAGCCGCGCTATTGGAGATTTTCTCGATCGCCGTCTGCGCCCGGGTAATGGCATCATCACGCCCATCAAGTTCACGGGCTCCGGCCAGAGCCATCGCATCGACGGCGTTCTGGAGATCGGTATGCAGGTTGCTGCTGCGGCCGACATCGATGATCAGCAGCGAAAAGCCGAGAAGCATTGGCATGGCGATCAGCGTCAAGGCGATGACATAGCCGCGATGATCGTTCCAGAACCGTCTGACAACCCTGCTCAGCATTGGCACACCCCCCATCACGGCGCTATCCGCCGTGACGACCCCATTTTGTGCATTTTCCGTTCCGGCGCGCTGCCGCCGTTCATGCCTTTCGCCAGCTACTGGCTGGCGGTCGCCCCGTTGGACGCCCCATTAGCCCCCGTGGCCGGCGACGGCTGAACAACGCCAAGCCCGCCGTTCTGATACTGAGTGACCACCCTGCGGATCAGCTTGCCGTCGCTTGCAATGCGGGTTCGCTGGGCTTCCGGCGGGAACGGGTCCTCGATATGGATGGCCTTGTTTGCTTCCACGGCATTGCCGGCCCCGAAAGTGATCGTGTCGCGATTGTTCATGTAGTCGGCGCAGCCGGAAGCGAGGCCGGCGGCTGCAAGGACGAGAAGGACCCGCTTAGCGTTTTGTAACAACGACTTTGCCTCCCTGATTCAGGTCGAGACGATGACCGTAAGGCCCAGTCACACCTACGCCGTTGCGAAAGCGTCGGAGCATGTCCTTATCGACTTCCATGACACCGAGCGCGAAAAGCTCGACGTCGTTGGACGAACGCGTCTGATCGAGCGGACTGTAGAGGTCCTCACCCGGGCGGGCCGGTCGCACAATGTGCGGGGTGACGACGATAACGAGGTCGGATTCCTTCTTCTGGAAACTGGTCGAACGGAACAGTGCGCCGAGGACCGGTATCTGCCCGAGGCCCGGCAACTGCTGGATGTCCTTGGCATTGATCGACTGCAGCAGGCCCGCCATGGCAAAGCTCTGGCCGTCGCGAAGCGCGACCGTGGTGCTGGCAGCGCGCGAGATGAAACCGGGATTGCCGTTGACGTTGATCGACGGATCAAGCTCGGAAACTTCAGGCTCGATCTCCAGATTGATGACGCCGTCGTCAAGCACGACCGGCTTGAAGGTCAGCCGCACACCGAAGGGGCGATAGTCCGTCTCGGTGGCGACTGTGGTGCCGTTATTCGTCGTCTTCAGGATCGGCACTTCACCACCGGCATGGAAGCTCGCGGTCGAGCCGCTCATGGCGATGAGGTTCGGCTGAGCCAGGCGGCGCGCCAATCCCTTCTGCTCGAGCGCGTTGATGACCACGTCGATGTTGCCGCCGGAGATTTGCAGCACCTTGGCGATCAACTGGCCGAAGGGCAGCATACCCGTTGCCGCACCCTTGGGGTCAAGGAGGCTACGGACCAGGTTGCCCTCATCGGTCACGGTGATACCTTGGCTGTGCGTTGCCTTGCCGATGCCGTTGTTGCCTTGCCCGGACCAACCGATCCCGAGGTCACGACCCGTCTGGCGCGAGGCTTCGATGATACGAACCTCCAGCATCACCTGCTGGCTGTCACTGACGCGCAACTGGTTCAGCACCGGCTGGTCGGAATAGGACTGGGCGATTTCCAGCACCCGCTGCAATTCAATGCCGTCCCGGACCACGCCTACCAGGCGAATGCGATCGTTGGAGTTGACCACCCTGACCCGGGCTGAGGGCGCGGCAGAGCGAATGGCGGAGGCGACTTCGCTGAAATCGCTGGCGACGCGGATGTCGATGACGCCGAGGAGCGACTTGTCGTCGCCATAAACCGAGATATTGGTGGCGCCGATCTTCTTGCCGCGCACGAACAGCGACCGGTCGGAAAGCGGCACGACGTCGATCATATCGGCGCTGCCGATGACCAGATCGCCGAAAGGCTGGCCGGTATTGAGCGTCAGCGTCTCGTTCGGAGGCAATGTCACATGCTGGACCGATTTGCCGAGCGTGACGGACTTTTCCTGTGCGCTGGCGGAGCCCGCAAATCCCGGCCCTAAACACACACAGGCCGAAAACACTGCTGCTAGTGCCGCAAGGCTTTTCGTCCTTGCGATTCGTCTCTTGCCGTTCGCCATGCCTGCTTTAGCCCCCTCATTCGGCTAGCCGCACTTGCGGCTGCCGCCTAAATATCACTGGATCAGGCCGACTCGGTGCTCCTCGCGCTTGGTCGTGTTCCAGACACCCACTGTCGCCCACTTCGGCTCGACCGGCAACACCGGCTCGACCTTTTGTTCCACAATCTGCACTTGTTTTGCCGGTTCTGGCAACTTATTCTTTTCCAAGTCCTTGCCTAATTCCGTCGCCATCGCCCCGCCACCGAGGTCGGCGACGGTGATCGGCCGGGTTTGCTCGACAGAGGAGGAGGCAATATTGCGAAGCGCCAGTGAGAGCGTGCCGATACTGGAGCCGAGGGTGAGGCGCTGGGCCTCATCAGTCGTGACCTCGAAGGTCACGGTTTTCACGACGGATGGCTCGTCCTTGCGCTCGTCTGCCGTCTGGTCCACCGCCAGCACCTTGACGCCTTGCAGAAGAACGTCGACGAAGGTCTGATCGTTGCCTGCCGGTCCGCGCACGACCCGCGTCAGAAGCACGTCGACGCGATCTGAGGGCCTTACGAAGCCGGCAACGCCGAGTACGTCGTTGACGCGGATGGAGACCGCCTTCATGCCTTGGTCGAGCGCAGCCGACAGCGTGGCGCGTTCGCCGGTACCGGTGATTTTCGAGGACAGTACCGGTTCCCCGGGGTCGATCGCCGCCATGGCATAACGCGGCTGGGCATCGTTGCCGACGACCGTCTCGATGCTGACGAAGGAGCCTGCGGGTGTTTCATTGGAGGGCCACGGAATGGCCCTGAGATTTTCGGATCGGATCCGGTCGCCGAAGCGCATTGGCTTGGCGGCGACGACCAGCGTCCGTTCCTCCGCCTTCATGCCGTTCATCGCTAGCAGCCGGGCCTTCTGATCGGACAGATACTCGCGCATCCCGAAAACTGCTGCTGCGGCGAGTACAAATGCAATTACGAGGCTTAAAATTGTTGAAGAACGCATCGCGGTCACTCGCTACACTGGACGGAGCGCATCCATTCATTGCTGCTAATTTAGAAGAGAGGGGTTAACAAAACCCCTCCCATCTTCACACGCCAATATCAGGCGGCCGGGACAGCCAGCTCGGTGGTGAACCACCCTGCCCATGCCGTCCAAACGTTAGCCAGATTGGTGCCGGCCAACGTCACCGCCGTGATCACGCCGCCAACCAGCAAGGCGAGCAGAATGAGGTATTCCGTGAGTGCCACCCCATCTTCTTCCCGCGCGAAAGCGCGTACGCTGTTTACAAATGCTTTCATCGAGAATTACCTCCCAGGTAAGTTGTGCGCCGTAAATCCCCCCGGCCGCAGTGTCGTTGAGACCTCCTCTTCGACTGGGAATATTAATAGTCTGTTAATTCTAATTTAGTCAAATGTTTTATACCAGCCCGAATTGAGATTTATACTTATGGTTAAGACGAAAGTCCGAAGACGTGCGGTAAAAACCGGCTGATTCGCTGGAATTGCGTGAAAAATCGAAGTTACGTGCTAGATAACCATAGCCCAAAAGGTAGATTCCTATGTCGCAACTGGCCGTTTTTATTAACTCGCTATCAGTATTACTTTTTGTCTACGCGGCCTGGACCGATTTCCGCACCTGGAAAATCCCCAACACGATCGTGCTTGCGCTCGTGACACTTTATGCACTGCGCGCGGTGGCCGTGATGCTTAGCTCCGAGGATGTCGGCGCGGCACTCTTTGCTTCGAGCGGAATTGGCGGCGACGTCGGGGCCGGTCTGCTGATGTTTATGCTTGGAGTGGTGCTGTGGGTGTTCCGCCTGTTTGGCGCGGGAGACGCCAAGCTTTTCCTGCCGATCGGCCTTTTTGTCGGATGGCACGGAATGCTGCCGTTTTCGTTTTTGCTCCTCGTCCTCGGCATCATGACGCTCCTGATCCTGCGTCTGCCGGTACCGTTGCGCGTTGCTCATCTCGCCTTTTTCATGCGCGTCGAGGAAATCCGGGCAAGCCGGAAGATACCTTACGGCGTCCTCATGGTTTTCGCCGCGCTCCTCACGTTGGCTCTGCAGCTACGGTGACCGGCATGGACATGGCTTCCTCGCAAGAGAAGCCTGGGTGCTCCGGTAGTCAGCCGGCGGTCGTGGAAAAACCCGGATCGGCGTGATGGCAGGCGGTCAGCAGTCCGGGGGCTGCCGTCCTGTTCGTCAAGGCCGGCTCCTGTTCCGCGCAGATCGATGTCGCCTTCCAGCAGCGGGTTCGAAACCGACATCCGCTCGGCGGATCGACGGGGCTTGGCAGGTCGCCTTTCAGCACGATGCGGCTGCGTTGTCCGCGAAGCCGCGGATCCGGTGTCGGGACTGCCGACATCAGGGCTTGGGTGTAGGGATGAGCCGGCGCGCTGAAGATCGACTGTTTCGGTCCTGTTTCAATAATTTTGCCGAGATACATCACCATTACCCGGTCCGAGACGTGCCGCACGACGGCAAGATCATGGGCAACGAACAGCATCGCCAGATTGCGCTCGCGCCTCAGCCTGGCGAGCAGATTGACGACTTGCGCCTGGACCGAGACGTCGAGTGCCGAGACCGGCTCGTCGCAGACGAGGAGGGTCGGATCAAGCGTCAGTGCGCGTGCAATGCCGAGCCGCTGCCGCTGGCCCCCCGAAAACTCGGAGGGATAGCGCTCCGCATGTTCGGCTCGCAATCCAACGGATTCGAGCAGCCTGACCGTCTCCTCCCGCCAACGGGACTTCGGCAGGACGCCGGGATGCAGCGCCCACGGTTCGGCGATCAATCGATCGACCCGCAGGCGCGGATTGAGCGACTGGTAGGGGTCCTGGAAGACGACCTGCATCTTTCGGCGCATATCGTGCAGCTGGCGGCCGCTTGCCCTGGTTATCTCGACGCCGTCGAGCAGGACGCTGCCGCTCGTTGCCGGCCCGAGCTTCAGGAGCGTGCGTACCAGCGAGGTCTTGCCGCATCCGCTTTCGCCGACGAGGCCGAGTGTTTCGCCCCGGGCGATCTCGAAGCTGACGTCATCGACGGCGCGCACTGCTGTTGCGCCATTGCCGAAGTGCCGGGCGAGATTTTGCACCTTGAGAAGAGGCTCGGTCATACTGGCGTTACCGGGAAATGGCAGGCGGCCTGGCGGCCTGGACCCACGGTTTTAAGATGAGGGACGCGCTCGGCGCAGATACCCGTAGCACGCGGACAGCGCGTCCTGAAGGCACAGCCGGACGGCAGGGCGACCGGATTGGGGGCCGAGCCGGGGATCGGGGTCAGCTCGTCCTCGTCGGTGTCGATGCGCGGCTGCGAGGCAAGCAGTCCAACGCTGTAAGGATGCCGGGCATCCGCGAAGAGTTCGAAAACATTTGCGGTTTCCACGATGCGGCCGGCATACATGACCGCGACACGGTCTGCGAGCTCGGCCACCACGCCAAGATCATGGGTGATGAAGATCATGCCGGCATCGCTGCGTTCCCGGATCGTGCGAAGCAGATCGACCACCTGCGCCTGGATCGTGACGTCGAGCGCCGTCGTCGGCTCATCGGCGATGATGATATCGGGTTCGAGCGCCACGGCCATCGCGATCATGATACGCTGGCGCATGCCGCCCGAAAACTCGTGCGGATACTGTCTGGCGCGGCGTTTGGGGTCGGGAATGCCGATCGCCGTCAGCAGGTCGATCACCGCATTTTCGACACCGCCTTCCGGGTTGCGCCCATGGATGCGGAACATTTCGGCGATCTGCCAGCCAACGGGATATACCGGATTGAGCGACGCCAGCGCGTCCTGGAAGATCAAGGCGATCCGGTCGCCGCACAAATCACGCCGCTCGCTTCGCGGAAGCTGCAGCAGCTCGGTGCCCTCGAAGCGGATGGAGCCGCGGTCGATGGCGCCGGGCGGATCGGGAACGAGGTCCATGATGGCCGCGGCGGTCACCGACTTTCCCGAGCCGCTTTCCCCCAGAAGCGCCAGGACCTCGCCGCGCTCAAGCGAGAAGGAAACGCCGTTGAGCGCGAGAATGCGGCCGGCAGCCGTATCGAAGCTAACCTGAAGGTCCCTGACGTCGAGAAGAGCCATCAGCGCCTCCGGCTCACGAGCCGCCAGTGCTGTGACGGATCATTGACGATCCGGAACCAGTTGGCGAGAAGGTTGAAGGACATGGTGGTGAACATGACGGCAAGACCGGGGAAGAAGCTGAGCCACCAGGCAGAGGACAGGTAGCCCTGGCCCTGCGCGACCATCAGGCCCCAGCTGACCGAAGGCGGTTGGATGCCAAGTCCGAGATAGCTGAGCCCGGATTCGAACAGCATGACCATGGCAAGATTGACGGAGGCGAGCGTCAGCATCGTCGGCGCGACGCTCGGGAGAATGTGGGTGCGCAGGATCCAGGTCGGTCCGCCGCCGAAAACACGCGCCGCGTCGACGAACAGTCTCTCCCGGACCTCCAGCGTTTCGGCTCTTGCAACGCGGATATAGGCTGGCATGCGGGTCACGGCGAGCACGATCACGAGGTTGCTGACGCTCGGGCCGAATAGATAGAGGCCGAACAAGGCCACCAGCAGCGTCGGGAAGCCGAGGATAATGTCGCAGATCCGCATGATGAGGCTGCCGACGAAGCCGCCGAAATAGCCGGCGACGACGCCGAGCAGCGTCCCACCGGCCAGGCTCGTCAACACCGTGACGAGAGCGATCCCGATGGTCGTCGATGCCGCCTCGATGAGACGGACGAGGAGAGGGCGCCCGAGCGCATCGGCGCCCAGCCACAAGGTCCAGGATTGGCCGAAGCTGAAGGGCGGCAGGTTGCGTGCCTTGAGCGAGATGCGGTTCTCGCCGAGGAGCGAAAGGCTGTCAGCAGCAATGGCAAGAACGACAATCAGCAGCCAGATGGTGGCCGCCACCGCCATCGGGTCACCCGAAAGCGCCCGCATGAGCCAGAGGATGCGCCGGCCGCGGCGCTCTCGGGCGGGGAGAAACTCGGCGGATGTGTCGGTCATTCGACCCTCACGCGCGGATCGATCGAGGCATAGAGCATATCGACCAGGATATTGATGAAGAAGATGACGACGGCGACGGCAAAGATCGATGCCTGAACGATCGCGAAATCGCGTTTCAGGATGCCGTCGATCAGAAGTTTGCCGATGCCTGGAAAACCGAAGACGACTTCGACCACACCGCCGCCGCCGGCGAATTGCGCGGCGAGGTCACCCGTCACCGTGACCGCCGGAAGGAGCGCATTGCGGAGCGCGTGCACGAAGGTGACGCGCCCGTCGCGAGCACCTTTGGCGCGGGCCGTGCGGACGAATGTCGCGTTCAGAGCTTCGATCATCGAGCCGCGGACGATCTGCACCAGAGTTCCGAACGGCCGAGCAAACAGGCAGGCGACTGGCAATACCCAGTAGACGGGACCACCAAAGCCTGAGGTCGGCAGAATTCGGAACGTGACTGCAAACAGAAGCACGCCCATCAGGCCGAGCCAGAAGTCAGGTACGCTGGCGGCGGACTGCGACAGGAGATTGATGCCCCGGTCGATCCAGCTACCGGCATTGACCGCCGCAATCGAGCCGACGACGATCGCGGCAGTAAAGGCGAGCGCCAAGGCAATGGCGCCGAGCGCCAATGTGTTCGGCAAGGCTTCCAGCACGACGTCCATCGCGGGGCGATGGTGCCAGAGAGACATGCCGAAATTGAGGCTGAGCATATCCCAGGCCCAATCGAAGAACTGCGCGAGAAGGGAACGATCGAGCCCAAGGCGGACGCGCATGGCTTCGCGCGCCGCATCCGAAGCGTCGACAGGCAGGTAGAGATTGACGGGATCACCCGTCAGCCGCACGAGGAAGAAAGCTGCCGTCATCAGGGCCGCAAGCGCGAGCGCTGCGAAGGCGGCGCGTCTCAGGAAATAGGTGAGGGACATCCGCTCTCCTCAGGCGACAGTGGTTGAGGCTCATCGATCAGCGATAGCTGATCGACTTCAGCTTGATCTCGTTGCCAGCCTGCACATCGGGGGTGTAGTTCACGTCCTTTGCGACGCGGGCAATCGAGACCATGTGGAAGAGCGGCGCGATATTGACCGCATCGACGGCGACGTATCGGAATGCTTCCTGGAACAGCTTCCTGCGCTCGTCGCCGGTTGCCTTCGAGCCCTCGGCGATCAGCTTGTCGAGCTTGGCGTCTGCAATCGTCGACTGATTGCCGTCGGTGGTGAAGCGGTTGGGCAGGGTGAATACGGCGTCCCCTTCGGCATTGTCGATCTGGGTCTGCAGGATTGACGGCTGGCGATCCTTGTCCCACGGCTTCAAGAGCCGTTTCAGCCAAGGGCTGGTCTCGAGCATTTCTAGCCGCGCGTTGAAACCGGCATCCGCCAGCATCGCCTGAATGGCCTCCAGGCTTTCGGAGGAGTTGGGATAGATGCCGATGCGGCCGTAGATGACGATCTCCTTGTCGACCGGCACGCCATCGGCCTTGGCCGCGGCAAGCAGCGACTTCGCCTTTCCCGGATCATAGGTCCAGACGGGAATGTCGGGATTGAAGCCGAACACTGAAGGCGGCACGACCTGCATCGCCTTCTGGGCGTCCCCATGGAAAATGGTTCCGACAAGACCGTCCCGGTCGATGGCGAGATTGAGCGCTTCGCGCACGCGTTTGTCGTCAAGCGGGGCCAGCTGGGCATCGATCCGCAACAGCGAAGTTTCAGCGTTCGGAAAGGCCTGGTCCTGTTCGGTCGTGCCGTCCTGCGGGGCGATCTCGTAGGCGATCTGCGCTTCGCCGGTCTCCACCATTGCCGCACGAACGGCGGATTCGGCACGCCAAATGATCGTCGCATGTTTGATTGCCGGCTTGTCGCCCCAATAGCCGTCATAGGCCGTCAGCGCGACGGACTGGCCTGGGGTCCACGCTTCCAGCTTGTAAGGCCCCGTCCCGGCCGGGCTGCGGGTCTTTCCGTCATTCGGGGTCGCCGGCGAACCGATGTCAACGGCAGACATCTTGTTCGGCAGGATCGGCTCGACGACATCGGTTTTGATGAGGACGGTGGTCGGATCGACGACCTGTGCATTGAGCTTGACGCCTTTCAAGGTGGCCAGCCCGACTTCGCAGGCCAGGGCCGGGTCTTGAGCCCGCTTAACGGCGGCGACGACTGCGTCGGAATCGAACGGCTTGCCGTCATGAAACGTCACGCCCTCGCGCAGCTTGAACTCCCAGGTCAGTTCATCGACCTGTCGCCAGCTGGTGGCCAGACTTGGAACGACCGATCCGTCCTGCGGGCTGAGGTTGACCAGCGCCTCAGTGATATTGTTGTGCAGGATGCGGGAGTTTCCCGAAAGGTCGGTGTCGCAGGGGTCTAGCGATTTCGGTTCGTCCGTCACCACAACCGTCAGCTTGTCCGCGGCGTAGGTAGGCATTCCGATGCCCGCCGCCAGGGAGATCGCAAGCCCGATGCGTAATGCGTGAATATTCCTTGTCGTCATGAAATCCTCCTCCCGCTCCAGCCGCGCGCGCCGGCATGCGCTTCGTGGCAGCCGTTCAACTGCTCGGGAGCTCTTTGGCGCTCTATCGACTTTACTTCCTCCCGCAAGCGCGTAGTGTCAAATACGACACTTGCGGTGGACAAGATGGTTGGCGACGGCGGGCAAGTCAAGAAGATTAATTCTCTAATGGAATACGAATTTCATGAACGAACCAAAGCATGGTTCTCCGGTGGTCGAAAAGACGGCGCATCTGCTCGAAGCGGTGGCGGACGCGAAAACGGGCATCTCGCTTGGCGCTTTGGTCGATCAGTTGCGCGTGCCACGTTCGACGGTCTACCGCATTCTGAATTCGCTCACCGCGCACGGTCTGGTCGCACGGGTCAATGGCGGAGCCTCCTACGAGCTCGGGCCTAAATTCGTCGAGCTTGCCCGGCGGATCTCGCCCGGTGCCGATCGGGTGACGCTGATTGAGGCGGCAAGGCCAATTTTGGCAGCGGCGGCGGAGCGGGTCATGGAATCCTTCAAGCTGGCCGTGCCCGAGGGGCATGAGATGATGACGATATTTGCCGCTTCCAGTCCTGGTGATTATGCTTTGTTTATTAAGGTTGGAGGGCGCTCGCGCAAACATGTTGGGGCAGCCGGCAAGCTTGCTCTGGCCTATGCGGACTACGGTGAAGCCGAAGCCTACTGCGCCGGCGGACTGGAGGCCAAGACCCCCTATACGATCACTGATCCGGAGGCGCTGAAAGAGGCGCTCGTGGAGATTCGCCGCAATGGATATGCTGAGGACAATCAGGAATCCAATCTCGGCTTGCGTGCTTTCGCCGCGCCGGTATTCGATGATCGAGGCGCTCTGATAGCCACCGTCAGCGTGCCCTTTATTGGGGAGGCGACGCCGGATCGGGCTCGATCGATCAAGCGCGAGGTCTTGGAGGCTGCTGGAACACTGACGAAATCGATTAACGGGGTGCATCCTCTGTTCAAATAAGAATAGAGAAATTCTCTATTGAACTATGGTCTCATTGTGGTAGATCTTCCGCCTGACAAGAGGAAGATCTCATGACTGCTTTAGACCCATTGATTTATGCAAAGCTTTTGCGGACGAATTCGGCGAGTCTCAGCAGTTTGCTGCTGAAGCGGGGGCTCAGGAATACCGCTGTTCGCGGCGTGCGGCCGCTCGCTGCGGCCGAAAAACCGATGGTCGGTCCGGCCGTCACCGTCCGTTATATTCCAGCGCGTGAGGATATCGACGGCTCGACCTACAGTTCCGACCCGTCCAACCAGCAACGCAAGGCGATCGATACGATTCCGGACGGCCACGTCCTGGTGTTCGACTGCCGCTCGATAGCCGAGATCGCAGGCATTGGCGCGGTGCTTGCTCGTCGGCTCGTTTATCGCGGCTGCGCCGGTCTCGTGCTCGACGGAGGCGTTCGCGACACCGCCGATATCGCCCAGCTCGGGCTTCCCACCTATTGCCTCGGTCCTGCGGCGCCCGCCAATCTGGTCGCCCACCACGCGTCGGATATGAACCAGCCGATTGCCTGCGGCGGCGTTGCCGTCTATCCGGATGACATCGTTTTCGGAGACAGCGAAGCCGTCATCATCATTCCTCGGGAATATGTGAGCGAAATCGCCGACGAGGCCGTCGCGATGGAGGAGCAGGAGGAGTTCCTGAAGCTTGAGATTGAATCCGGCAAGCCGACACTCGGCGTCTACCCACCCAATCAGGACACCCTGGAGCGCTACGAGGCATGGCGCAAGGCTCGCGTTGACCTCGGCTGAGGCGCTTGCAAAGGCAGCGCTCTCGGCGCCTTGGCTCGATGCTATCGCTCGAACGGCTCGCCGAGCGAGGCGATGCCATTGAGCTTGAGCAGGCGGCGATCCGCCGAAATGATGCCGAGCACGATGATCGTCACCAGATAGGGCAGGCATGCTAGTAGCTGCGAGGGGACGTCGAGCCCGGTCGCCTGGGCGGCGAGCCCCATCAGCGATACGGCCCCGAACAAACACGCCCCGAGAAAGATGCGTCCGGTCAGCCAGGTTCCGAAGACAACGAGCGCAATCGCAATCCAGCCGCGGCCGGCAATCATCCCATCTGCCCAGAGCGGCGTGTAGATCGTCGCAGCATAGGCGCCCGCGAAGCCTGCCATCATGCCGCCGAATGCGACCGCGGCGAAGCGGATGGCGATGACCGGATAGCCGATGGCATGCGCCGCTTTCGGGTTTTCCCCTACGGCGCGGATGATCAGACCGGCCTTGCTATAGGCAAACATCGCCCAGATCGCGATGGTTGAGGCCAGCGAAAGCCAGACGACGATATCCTGGAGAAACAGGCCGCCGATGACGGGAAGATCGGAAAGGCCGGGAATGGCGATCTTCGGCAGAGCCCTGACAGTCAGGCTCTCGTAGGTCTTGCCGAACAGCGCCGACAGGCCTTGCCCGAGAATCCCGATGGCAAGCCCTGTCGCGACCTGGTTTGCGTTGAAGCCGAGCACGATGACCGCAAAGATCAGCGACAGGAGGGCGGCGCCGAGGCCGCCGGCGAGGAAAGCCAGAAAATGGCCGCCGCCGTGGTAGACGATGATGAAGGCGATGACGGCGCCGAGTGCCATCAGCCCCTCGACGCCAAGATTGAGAACCCCGGCGCGTTCGGCGACCAGCTCCCCAAGCGCTGCCAGGAGAAAGGGTGTCGCAGCCGCCAGCATTCCGGCGAGGATGAACTCGATGGCGTTCACGTGGCGCTCCTGGTTGCCGCCGGTCGCCAGGCAAGGCGGTAGCGCGTGAAGGCGATGGCGACCAGATAGGCGAGAAGCAGGCTGCCCTGGAAAACCCGGACGGCGGCAACCGGGAGATTGGCCGAAACCATGGCGTTGTCACCGCCGATATAGAGCGCCGCCATGACGATGGCTGAGATGATGATGCCGATCGGATGAAGGCCGCCGAGATAGGCGACGATGATTGCCGCATAGCCGTAGCCGGTGGAGATCGAGCGCTGCAATTGACCGAGGGGGCCGGCGACCTCGGCGGCACCGGCAAGACCGGCTGCCGCTCCGCCGATCAGCAGGGAAAGCCAGATCGCCCGGCTTTCCGTGAATCCGGCGTAGCTCGCCGCCCGCGGCGCCAATCCGCCGACCTGCAATTTGTAGCCGATGAAGCTCTTCTGCATGAAGACCCAGGCGGCAATCGACAGGAGGAGGGCGAGGATGAGCGAGACATTGACGCGCGTTCCCTCGATCAGGATCGGCACCATCGCGGCATACTGGAACATGACGGATTGCGGGAAGTTGAAGCCGTTCGGATCTTTCCAGGGGCCGAGCAGCAGATAATTGAGGAGCTGCACGGCAACGAAGCTCAGCATCAGTGAAACGAGGATCTCATTGGCATTGAGCCTGACGCGCCAGAAGGCGGTGAATGACGCCCAGAATGCCCCGCCTATCGTGCCGAGCAGCAGCATTGCCGGCCAGATCCATTGTCCTGTTGCGTCAGGCCACCAGATCGGAATGGCGGAGGCGAATATCGCACCGAGGACGAATTGTCCTTCGGCCCCGATATTGAACACCTTGGCGCGAAAGCCGATGGCAAGCCCCTGCGCGATCAGGAGCAATGGCCCGGTCTTCAGGAGCACCTCGGAGAACGACGCCCAGGAGAAGAAGGGCTCGATCAGCATCGCATAGACGACCGCAGCCGGATCGCGGCCCATGACGACGTAAAGTCCGAGATTGAGAATGACGGTGACGATGAGGGCTACCGGCGGCGCGAGAAGGGTGGCGGTAAGCGATGCCCGCTCCCGGCGGACCAGCTTGGGCAGGGCGAGGAAGGTTCTGCTCATGCGGGGGCTTTCTCGCGATGCGGCTTGGCTCCGATCATGTAACGGCCAATCTCTTCGGGCTCGGTGTCGCGCGTGACCAGCGGCGGGCTCAGCGTGCCATGGTGCAGGACCTGGATGAAGTCGCAGAGTTCGAACAATTCCTCGAGCTCCTCGGAAATGATGAGGATCGCCATGCCTTCATTGCGAAGGCTGATGAGCCGCTTGCGGATTGCCGCGGCTGCACCGATATCGACCCCCCAGGTCGGCTGGGCGAGGAAAAGAAGCTTCGGCGCCAGCATGATTTCGCGTCCGACGATGAATTTCTGCAGGTTGCCGCCGGAAAGCGACCCTGCCTCCGCATCGGGGCCGGGGGTGCGCACGTCATAGTCGCGGATGCATTCATTGGTGAAGCTCTTCGCCCGCGTCCTGTCGAGCAGGCCATGCCTGACAAGGTCGAGAGGATGGGCGGTCAGCAGGCTGTTGAAGGCGAGCGACATTTCGGGAACCGCACCGCGGCCGAGCCGGTCCTCCGGGACGAAGGCGAAGCCGAGCCGCCGGCGGGAGGCGGCGTCGAGGGTGCCGACATCTCGGCCCATCATGAAGATCTGGTCGCGCTGATCCCGCGGCAGGACGGTCTCGCCTGAAATCAGCGCTGCGAGCTCGCTTTGGCCGTTTCCCGAAATTCCGGCAATGCCGAGGATTTCGCCGGCGCGCACCGCCAGGCTGACGTTGGAGAGCGGCACGGCAAAAGGATCCACCCGGTAGTCGAGGCCGATCAGTTCCAGGCGCTTTTCGCCCTCGGCTAAAGGCAGAGCAGGCATGGGTTCCGGCATGTCGCGGCCGATCATCATGCGCGCAAGCTCGTGGGCGTCATGCGCGCGCGGATCGACATGACCGGTCACGCGACCGCCGCGCAGGATCGTCGCCCGATCGCAGAGCGATTGGATCTCTTCCAGCTTGTGGGAGATGAAAAGGATGGATACGCCGCCGTCGCGCAGCCGGCGCAATGTTTCGAAGAGTTTTTCCACCGCCTGCGGCGGCAGCACCGACGTCGGCTCGTCGAGGATCAGCAGTTTCGGATCGGTCATCAGGCAGCGAATGATTTCCACCCGCTGCCTTTCGCCGACGGAAAGCGAATGCACATGGGCGAAAGGATCGACCTGGAGACTGAACTCACGCCCGAGCTTGCGAACCCGCTCGGCAAGTTCGCTCTTCTTGCCGGACACGATCAGGCGGATATTCTCGACGACCGTCAGGCTCTCGAACAGCGAGAAATGCTGGAAAACCATGCCGATGCCGGCGCGCCTTGCCTCCGCGGGAGAGGCAAGGCTGAGGGACTGTCCATTCCATGAGACCGTGCCGCTGTCCGGTTGCTCGACGCCATAGATCAGCTTCATCAGAGTCGATTTGCCAGCCCCGTTTTCTCCGAGGATGGCATGGATCGAGCCGGCCGCGACGTCGAGGTCGATCTGCCGATTGGCATGGACCTGACCGTAGCTTTTGGAAATGCCGCGCAGCGACAGAAGCGGGTTTACCATGGCTTACTTCGGCAACGGCGTCGTCACACCCTTGACGTGCCAATTCATGGCTACGATCTCAGCGTCCGTCAGCGTGGCACCGGAAGCGACGCCTTCACTGCCGTCAGCCTTGGTAATCGGGCCGGTGAATGGCGAGAAGCTGCCATCGGCGATCTTAGCTTCGATTTCCTTGATCTTGGTCATCGTATCGGCCGGAATCGCCGGGTTCCAGTCGACGACCTCGACCACCTTGTCGGCAACGCCGAGGAAGGTATTGGCGCCCTTGAACGTGCCGGCAAGATGCGCATCGACCGACGCCTTGAAAAACGGCGACCAGTCAGTGGCGACGCAGCCGAGATAGGTCTTCTCGGCATATTTCTTCATTGAGGAATTGAGATTGAAGGCATAGATGCCGGCGTCCTCGCAGGCCGAGATCACCGAAGGCGTATCCTGCGCGTTCGAGAAGATCGCGTCGCAGCCTTGCGAGATCAGCGCCTTGGCGGCTTCCTGCTCCTTGGCGGGATCGAACCAGGAATTGACCCAGACGACAGACACTTCGATATCCGGCTTGACGGCCTGTGCGCCGAGCGTGAAGGCATTGACGGAGGTGATCAGCTCGGGAATCGCGAAGGCCGAAACCGAGCCTAGCTTGCCGGTCTTGGAAACGGCCGCCGCCGCCATGCCCAGCAGATAAGTTCCCTGGAAATATTTGGCGGCGAAGGGCGAGAAATTCGGCGCGACCTGGAAGCCTGAAGCATGCAGGACGGTCACCTTGGGATTACGACGGGCAATCTGCAGCGCGCCGTTCTGATAGCCGAAGGAGCCGGCGATCAGGAAATGATTTCCGTCGGCGACGGTCTTGTTCATGATGCGGTCGGCATCCGGGCCTTCGGCGATGTTCTCGATAATCGTGACCTTCACCTTGTCGCCGTAAGCGGCCTTGATCGGGTCGATGCCGGCGGCAAGCGCATGGCCCCAGCCGACATCGCCGACCGGCGAGGGAACGACAAGGGCAATGCCGAGCGGTTCGTCGGCGGCAGCCACGGAGCGGCCGGCAAAAGCCGTCGCGAGACCGGCAGCCGCCGCGCTCTTCATGAGTGTTCTGCGGGTGAGATCGTTGGACATGTCAGTTCCCTCTTTTGGTTTTTAAAATTTCACTGTCTCGAGCGCCGCTTCCGCAGCGGCGAAAAGCTTGGACTCATCGAGCCCGATAAATTCGCCGGCCTGCCAGACGATGCGCCCGTTGATCATGGTCAGATCGGTCGGCATGCCGATCCCGACCTTGGCAATGAGGCTCAACGGATCATGACGCGTTCCGACATAATCCATCCGCCTCGTGTCGATCGCGAAGAGGTCGGCGGCCATGCCGGGAGCAAGCCGGCCGATATCGCTGCGGCCTAGCAGACTTGCGCCGCCCGCGGTCGCATAGTTCAGGAAATCCACGGGCGCGGGAACCGGATGGGCCCGCGTCGATGCCGCCAGGCATTGCAGCATATAGGCAGAGTGGATGCAGTGCATGAGGTTGGAGTTGTCGTTCGAAGCCGCGCCATCACAACCGAGACCGATGCGCAGGCCGAAATCCGCCATCGCAGGAATGTCCGTCACTTCGGCGCCGACCAGATAGACCGGCTCGGGGCAATGCGAGACACCCGTGCCGCTTGCCGTCAGCTTACGCAATTCGTCGTGTGTCAGCTCCCAGCAGTGAGCATAGTAGGTGTCTGGCCCGGCAAAGCCGAGTTCGGCGCAATAGTCGACCGTACGCATGCCGTACCGGGCTTCGATGACGGGGCTTTCGCCTTCACCGACATGCGTGTGCAATTGGACGCCGCGATCACGGGCGAGCGCCACCGACTCGACGAAGGTCTCGCGATAGCAATTGACCGGCTGGCAGGGGGCGACGACCACCTGCCGCATGCTGAAGGCATCGGCATCGTGATAGCTGTCGATCAGCCGGGCGCAATCGCCGATGAATTCATCCGTCGTTTCCAGCATGGCGTCCGGGATCGTCGACCCCTCGGACTTCGGCAGTGTGTTGCCGCCGCGTCCTGCGTGGAAACGCATGCCGAGAAGTTCGGCCGCCTCGAACTGGCGATCGATCAGGCGCTTTCCGGCGTGCCGGGGGAAACAATATTGATGGTCGAAGGCCGTGGTACAGCCATGTTTGATCATCTCGGCCATCGCCGTGACCGACGAATGGTAGAAGCAATCCTCGTTCAGCCGCGAGAAGATCGGATAGATCCGGTCGAGCCACTCGATGACGGAGAGCTTCGTCCAATCGAGATCGGCCCGGTTACGCACGAAGCATTGAAAGAAGTGGTGATGGGTGTTGACGAGGCCCGGATAGACAAACCAGCCGGATGCATCCTGGACGATCGTATTGGCCGGCATCGCCTCTTGCGGCAGATTCGCACCGATCGCCTGGATTGCCGGACCATTGGTCAGCAGATCCGCATTGCGGCGCACAGTTGGCCCATTGCCTTCGTCGACAATAATCGCTGCGCAGTTTTTCAGGAGATAGCCGGCCATCTCACTTCTCCAGACCGGCCGCATGAGGATCGGGCTTCAACTCGTGCAGGCGGTGGATGCCGGGCATTTCGATGAAACCCTCAAGGCTGCGGATGGCCCGCAGCCAGAGCCGGATGTTCGGATAGGGATCGAGCGATATGCCGCCATCAGGCGCCAGCGCCACATAGGGGAAGCAGGCGATGTCGGCGATGGTCGCGCGCTCCGATATCAGGAACCGCATGCCGCGGAGCCGCTGCTCGAAAAGGCCCGCCTCCAGCTCGCGCAGCGCAGCGACCCCTTGTGCCTGCAGGGCCTCGATATTGCCGGGGCGCAGAAGCATCTGATGCAGCCGTGCGCCGCCAAGATTGGCCGTCAGCCGGTGCGAAAAAGAAAGCCATTGCTGCAGGCGCGCCGTCTCCTGCGGCGCGCTCGAACCCAGCCATTCCGGCCCGCTCAGAGCGGCGAGATAGGCAAGGATGGCTGAAGATTCCGTCAGGACAAGGTCGCCATCCTCAAAGATCGGGATGGAGCCTGCCGGATTGAGGGCCAGAAGTTCAGGGCCGCGATGCTCGGCGCCGGGATGGAAGTCGACCGGCCGGATGTTCAGCTTGACGCCGAGGATCGCAGCCATCAGGCGGATCTTGTAGCAACTCGGCGAGAGGATGTAGTCGTAGAGCTTCATTGTGCGACCAGCTGCGCGCCATAGAGATAGTTATGGCGCTTTAGCCAGCGCCGGTAAGCGATCGATGTCATGTCGGCCCGGGTCGGAATTTCCATGCCGGGATCGAGCGGCAGAAGCGCCGGGATCTGGTTTTCGAGGATCGACCGATCCTGCAGGAAAATCATCTGCTGAAAATGGATGAGGTCTGTCATTGGCGTGACGTCGTCGAAGAGGGCCATCCACGGCCACACGTCGCAAATATCTTCCGCAAGCGGCTGGACGAACAAGGTAATGACATCCCATTCCTTCGGGCGGGGAGGGCAGGTCTTGTAGAGCACCGAGCAGGTCGGAGCCGGCACGCGGTACATATATTCGGTGGTTATCCCGCCGGTCGCCGATTTTGCCGCCTGCGGCTGGTAGAATTTCACCTGCGTCGCCCAGACTTCATCCTCGCGGATCTCGACCTTGTAACTTTCGACTTCGGTGTGCGGCTCGGCGCCGAGTATATCCGTATGGACAAAGGGAAAATGCGCGATGTCGAGGAAGTTCTCGACCGCTCTCAGAGGCGAACAGCGTACCCGCACGACGCCGACATCGACGAAGCGGCGGCCGGGCTGATCCGCCTCGGGAATGGCAAACAGTTCCTTGGCGGGGTTGCCGAGAGAAGACCAGACATGGCCGTAGCGGACGCGGACGGGCAGGGCGCGTCCAGCGCTCGATCTAACCCGAGCCGCGCCATCAGGCGTGCGCGTCACCTCTATGGGCTCGCCCATCAAAGCGGTTTTGCTTCCCGCCTCGGTGAGCTGACTGAAGAGGCCGACCGGGTACCATTCATCGATCATCGCACCCGCCCCTGTCATGCGACATCCTTTCGGTCTGTTTCCGCCCGGCGGCGCAAGGCCTCGGCGAAGCGCGACGCCATGAGCCGATCGGGGACATTTCGACCCTGTTCGACAAGGACGTGAACGAGCGTGCGCCCGATCTGTGTCGTCGGCAGCAGCCGGACCCACGGACAATCAGCAATGCCGATCAGCCCGTTCGCATCGGATTTTCCGCCGGCTGCCGCCTCGATCGCTGCAATATCGGCCTCCAGCGTCAGCGAACGAAGGGGAACGAGATGGTCAAGGCGCGGCGGCGGGGCCACCGGTTCGCCGACCGCCACCCAGATGATGCCATCCGATTCTTCGACCTGCTGAACGGCGACGCGGATCGTCTCCGGCGGTACGAGATCAGGATGAGCCGGGATACGAATGCATCCTCCCGCCGGAGAGTAGCTCCAGCCGTGATAGATACAGGAGAGCGCCTCGCCACGCACGAAGCCATGAGACAACCGCATCCCACGGTGCGGACAGCGGTCGGACGATGCCGATATGCGCCCGGACTGACTGCGCCAGAGAGCAATCGCCCCCGCGGGAGTCCAGGCCGGTATGACAGTTGCCGGCGGCAGATCGGCGGAAAGCGCGACAGGCGTCCATGAGCCGGCCGTATCAGAGAACATGACCTTTACTTCCTCAATTTTACCAATGCTTTAGCGCCGCTGACCATACATTGTTGCCGAGGTTGCAGTCTTCGTTTTCAGAAGCTTGCATAAAAGATTCGCATTGGCAACAATGATCAAATTAAGTGCATGCGATCAATGCTGAGCAGGTTGCAGCGTGTCGGCGGGATCTACAATTTTGCGCTGAATCTCGTCGACCCAGACATCGATCGGTCCGAGTGAGCAGCCCATTTCCAGCATGTCGATCAGCTCCACGGGCCCCACCACCTCGAGCTCGATCCGGTCGGCGCCGGCGTAAAGGAAGTGCTGGGAAAGGCCGAGCTTGTCGGCATGGCGGCGAATCCACGGGACGAATGAGGCGGCATTGACGTCACCAACGATCGTGATCCGTTCCCGCAACTCGCTCTGGCGTGATGGCCTCATCGATTTCACTCGTTTTCTATGATGATGACAGCATAGCGCGTCGATGCCATTGTGAAAGGGGCATGAGCGGGCGAATGGTCTTGGCGCTTTCGCCGGACATCAGGACAGGACGACAGTCAGCTTGCCGGCGGCGTTGCGACGTCGTCGCATCTGCAGATGGATCCCGGACGTCGAAGTATAGGCGGCCCGGATCTGCTCGGGACATGAGGCACGACAACACGGAGATCGTTCTCGCGCGCCGGCAATCTCGTTTTACCCGTCGAAACTGGACTGCATCGTTTTACTGGCATGTCGCACTTGGAAATAGAATTCAGCCAGTTACAGGCGATGTGGCGGTGAAGTTGGAATGTCCGGATCTCTGCAAAGTCGAAATGTCACTTTGGTCTGCATCCGGCAGGCCGATCAGCCCCGATCTGAGCGGCTGGTCCGGGTTGCAAGATCAGATCGGGGCGGG
>NZ_PSOW01000067.1:0-246 GCF_003013335.1 Rhizobium sp. H4 | reverse complement strand
CAGGATCTCGGCACCGACGACACCAGCGAAATGCGTGCCGCCGAACCCGACGACCGGCCGCTGCCACCATTGGGGTATTGACGCGAATGCCGGTGCGGATGCTCACCCCCCTCTGCCCTGCCGGGCAGAGGGGGGTACCCTGCGGCACGCCCCCGACCATCCCGGAGGCCGCACCTGATGGCCGCCCCAATCACCGTCGATCTCTCCGCCGCCTTGGTGACCGCCCCGGTGCCGCTAGCGCATTGG
>NZ_PSOW01000066.1:0-271 GCF_003013335.1 Rhizobium sp. H4 | reverse complement strand
GCTCTTCATTGGCGCAGCCATCAATCATGAGGGCGTCGTCGGGATAAGGATCATGCGGTTTCAACTGCGACTCGGCGCCTAGATACTGCCGCAGCCGATCGAAACTCACGACCACTTTTTTTCCTTCCTCCTTGGTAAAGGCCCTAGACCGTTTTGCATTTAGGTTGACCCATATCCTGCGTTTCGGATGTAGTTTGCGCATTCGTTTGGTTTGATTGTCTCTATGGTCCGCGCCAAAGCGTCGTGGACTGTGTCTTCGGAACGGGCCATT
>NZ_PSOW01000065.1:0-281 GCF_003013335.1 Rhizobium sp. H4 | reverse complement strand
GAAAACCAGCCAAGGTCGTCCTTGTCGCCATCATGCGCAAACTGCTCGTGCTGGCAAACTGTCTTCTCTCTCAGGATCGACTCTGGACCCCAAATCCACCTTGACAACCAACACAGATTCTCATCCGACCCTTCGGGCCACCTTCTCCCCGCTGGGGACTGTTGCAAAATGCTGAGAATATGATTCCGTTGTTTTTGAACGGAGATGATTTGGATGGCGGTGAAGCAGACGGGTCAATTCAGCTTTGTTGATGCGTTGTTGCCGCAGGCAGGCGGCAGCGG
>NZ_PSOW01000064.1:0-323 GCF_003013335.1 Rhizobium sp. H4 | reverse complement strand
GCTCACCCGAGATCCGCTGTCTCCTTCAAAAATCTCCATGTTGGCAACTGTCCTTATGCATGGGAATAAGGACAGGGTCTGAACAATTTTACTCAATATTCACAGGCGGTCGCGCTCGGACGGATACGCATCTATCTGGCTTTCCTTGAGAAGATGAAGTCTTCGTCCCAGCGATTCTCAGATGTGTTTTGGAATCAAAAAGCCCGCACGAGGCGGGCTTTTGTATTCTGGTTGCGGGGGCAGGATTTGAACCTGCGGCCTTCAGGTTATGAGCCTGACGAGCTACCGGGCTGCTCCACCCCGCGCCATCGCAAGTCGGATTG
>NZ_PSOW01000063.1:0-398 GCF_003013335.1 Rhizobium sp. H4 | reverse complement strand
AAAGATCCTTTTGTTGGGTTTCAGAAAGTTACTCCGAACCACCACAGGAAACTGCCAAACAAACCTAATGTCGCCGATCAGACAAAGCCGACAGACGGTGTCGTGATGGCATCACTTGCACCGCTAGGTCGACCGCGACTATCAGCAGGACAACGGATCCGAAAACTGGAGACAATCGCACCCAGCTCCCAATCGAAAAATGTTGAAGCTTTCGATCCTGACCTGCCACTGACGGCGATTAGAGCCTCGGCGGTTTTTGAACCGCTCCCAGACGTTGGACCACCGGATGCTAGAGTTTTCCGGCTTCATTCAGGGAGGCGGGCTGGTTGCGCCTCCCGAATTCACCAACGAGATCGGCACCTTGTTGCCGATCGCACCATGAGGTCTTTCCTCATTGT